>JAGOHC010000131.1 GCA_017996375.1 Saprospiraceae bacterium
ATATAGGTGTTGTGGACCCTCTCCAATTATTTTTATCTTGTCAATAATTTTTCGCATCAGGGCTTCTTCTTCTCGCTGCTCACTGACGTACCATTGTAAAAAATTGAGCGTGGCATAATCGTTTTCATTATTGCAGAGATCAACAATTTTGTAGATAGCTTGTGTCACGCGCTGCTCGTGTTCGTAAACATCCTGAAACATTTTTTGTATGGATTGGAATTTTAATGGCGGCTGTTGCACACTTGGCGTAACGGCTTTGCCATCCATTTCAATAACATAATCAAAAATCTTGAGCATGTGCACCCGCTCCTCGTCGGTTTGTCGGCGCATGAACGCGGCGCAGCCTTCCAGCCCTTGTTGGTCGCACCACGATGCCATTGCGAGGTAAAGGAAAGAAGCATATGCTTCTAAGCCAATTTGTTCGTTGAGTACTTGTTCCACATTTTTAGAAAGCATAACAATATTAATTTATGGATAAAAAAAACGCTAAGAGGTATTTTCAGGTGCAACAGTATTTCATAAAAATTTGTAGCAAGATTAATCTATTTTCACGATGCGGCGCACCACTTTCCCAAGCTCTGTTTCTATGACTATCCAATACACTTGTTGTGGGTTTGGCAACTGCAAAGAAATATTTGATTTAGCCGAATATGTTTCGCGCAGCAGTACTTGCCCATTGCCATTCATTACTGTTACTGAATGTATGGCGATATCGCCGGCACTAACCCAAACCTTACCATTGTGTGTAGGATTCGGATATACCGTCACCGCAGTTTGCCATGCTGTATTTTTGGTGCTAACTGCATTTACATAGATGTTATTTATAGAATCTTGTTTTATCAAAATAGGCGAACGGTCTGCCGCGTTGTACTGGCTCCGAAAACTATTTATCTCCGGCGATGTTTCTGCCAACATAGGGTCGAGCCACTTGGGTGGCAACGATTGATAATACACTCGCGCCACAACGTTGATATGCCCGGTATAGCCCTGTAATGGAACGTGGTAGTGTACTATATCTTTACCATTGCCTTCTACGCCGTTCAACTTATTAAAATTACTGTCTGAGTTTGCTTCGCCATAAATGCGCGTAGTATCATAAACTGCATGGGTGGTAGTGAAACCAAGTGGCGGCAAACGGTTGTCTTTTAAAGCCACATGGGAACGTTCCAACAAAGTAGTAAAACTATTAGTTACATCGCCGAGCACCAACTCATAAATTTGCACCTGCGATTTTTGGTTAATCATATCATAGTGTGGTTCAGATTGCGGGTCCTGTCCGAATACTTCATAATTATTGTCGTAAACACCAGACTGGAATAACGTGTCGCCCTCGTCCGTAATAGTTAAAAATTGTACGAAGGCTCTACGGCTCGGATACCCCGACGGGAACTTGTGTCCTGCTTTGTTCGTGATAGCTACTTCAAAAAAAGCGGTATCATGAGTGAGGTTGGTATTTGTAATGCGCAAATCAATCGTCTTTTCGCGAAGCAAGTGTAACGTTGCCGTGATGGTAGAATCAAAATCTGCATCTGTAGCTTGAATACCTAAAGCCGCTTTATTATTTTTCATCAAATTTAACATCATAGCGTTGCCGCCAACCATTGTATGCAAACCAAAAGGCATTCTGTTTTGCAAAAAGGCATAGTTAGACGAAATCACTACGCCATCGTTGATACGCGGAATATGGCAGTGCTGACAAGTCTGCAAATTTTCGGGGTCGCTAAATGCTGAATTTAACCACTCATGGTAGGTTGCCTGTTCTACAAAAGTTGAGCCTGTGTAGTTACCATTTAAGTCAACCGAATGTGTTTGCAAAGTATGGCAAGGAGCACACACGCCAGCATTGTTTATGTGCGCGCTGTGCTTAGGCACGAAACCTACAAAGTTTTCCATCGGTGGCGCAAAAGGAGCTTCGTAAGGACCAAACATCACGCGAGAGGTGTCATATTTTATATTTCCTGAAAAGCGCAAACCTACACTATCAGCACTTATCATGTGGCACGCCGCACAAGATACGCCATCTAAGCCAATTGTATCGGCAAGTAAGTCATCCATGATGTAATGAGTGTGTCCTTCATACATTGCTGTATAATGCCCCATCGGTGCATGGCAGGACGTACATTTTGTTTGTATATCCAAACTGTGCCCGGGGTTAGTGATTATTTCGTGACTTACTTTAGCCCGCCAGAAAGGGTCTTTGGCAGCGTTCGCCATCATAGTGCTACGCCAATCATAATATACATTTATATCTTCGCCATTTTCGTTTACCATAGCGTGTTGTAGTGTGTCAAATCCATGACAGCCGCTACAGTGGCTTACCGTAGGAAAATAAATACTATCGGGCACGGGGCTTGAGAGATGATTTTTAAAAAAAGCCATCTCTTGCGGGGTGTGAAATGTTTGTAATCGATTATCAATCGGCACTAAAGTTAATAGGCATAATGCCGATGCCAACGATAAACCTAATATGGCAGAATTTTTCATTATTAAAGTGTTTGTGGCGATGAAGATAAGGTATTTTGCGAATGTAAAAAAAACTCACATACAATTTTATACAACTTTCTGTAAGCGGTTGCCAATAATGTTAAAAATAGTGACCATTTTTATAATAGCTAAACTCGGAAAGGCTGCTAACCACCAAGCACTGATATTGTCGCGGGCGGCGTCTAATAACTTCCCCCATGTTATAGTGTCGATGGCAATTCCTAAACCTAAAAAAGACAATGCCGCTTCCGCCAAAATGGCTGCGGATATACCATAAGTGACAGCTACAATGACCGGCGCAATAGCGTTGGGCAAAGCATGGCGAAATAAAATATATTGTTCAGAAAAACCTAAAAGTCTGGTTGATTTAATATACGCCATTTCGCGAACACGTAACATCTCGGAGCGAATGAGCGCGGCGCGTGTTGTCCATGAAACCAATCCGATGATACACCCCACAACCCATACATTAGGATGCGTAACCGTTGCCAATAAAGCTACAATCAACAAAATATCGGGGATGATATTGAAAGTTTCTATAATACGCATCAAGAGCAAGTCAAGAGGCACATGATAGGTATTGGGGAATGTTTTTTTTTCGATGGAATTTACTAAAAAACTGACTACTAGAACTGGAATCACCATAACAACTAACAGCCCTACGAGCAACCACCGTGCGCCATTGTTTTGGTAATATTGTATCATCGTTATCAGATAATAAATACACCATACCATTGCAGCAATATACATCGCAATACGCAGCCATGACCATCGCAAACGGTTGTCGCCGAAATAACCCGCAACTCCTCCTATAATGATACCAATTAGTGAGGCAACGAGCGTTGCCAAACCAGCTACCGCCAAACTTTGCTGCAAGCCACTAATCATACCTGCGGCTACGTCGCGCCCTATTTGATCAGTACCCAACCAATGGCGAAAGCGTTGGGAGGAAATTTGTTGCTTATCGAACGGGCTGACATAGTCGGCGTTGCGATTATCAATGGTAGTAGCCGAATACGGAATGGGTGCAAATATTACCGTTTGGTAGGGGTAGTTTTGCCAATCTCGATTACTGAATAGCGTATCGGGTTTTGCCCAGCCTCGTTGTATAAAAATTTGCTTGACTGCCGGAAAGAAATATTGGTTATTGATTTTGCAATACAATGGTTGTTCGTTGGCAATTAAGCTCCCCAGAAGTGCAATAACAATCATGGCATACAAGCTATACAATGCCCAACGTGCCGCGCGGTCTTGTTTGTAAGCATTATAAATATGTTTAATGTATTGCATTGGCGTATTATTTTGACACAAATATAATATTGCGGAAATTGGTTAATTATACGTTAAGGTACGGTATTATTTTTAAAAAAAAGCTACTTTTGCGCCATCATATTATTAAAATGAGAAACTCATTTTTATCTCAAAATAATTAAACATCTAAAATGCAACCAATCAAATTTTTTGTTCCTGTTATCATAATCCTATTCAGTGTAATGACGGTGTTTGCACAAAAACAGATACCCGACATCACCGTAAAAACGTTGGAAGGTGAAGCTGTTAAGATGCAAGAGATTGTAAAAGACGGCAAAATTCGTGTAATTAGCTTTTGGGCAACTTGGTGCTCGCCTTGCAAAAAGGAATTAGATGCAATCGCCGAAGTATATGACGAGTGGAAAGAGCAATACAATATGGAAATTATAGCCGTCACGATTGATGATGTACGCGGGCTTTCTAAAGTAAAACCTATGCTGGCACAAAAAGGTTGGTCGTACAGAGTGCTTTCGGATGTAAACAAAGATTTAATGAACGCCTTGAACTTCCAAAACGTACCGCAAACCTTTTTGTTGGATAGAGAAGGAAACATTACCTACACCCATTCTGGATATGTTCCCGGCGATGAAATTGAATTAGAAGAAAAAATAAAGGCAATAGCCGGCAAGTAAGTTTCTTACATGAGCGAATCGGTAAAGCCGTACAACACGCCAAGCAGCAAAAAAGCACAGGTAGAGCAGATGTTTGATAACATTGCACATCGCTACGATGCGCTGAATCGGACACTCTCTTTAGGCATTGATATATATTGGCGCAATCGCGCAATTGCACTACTCCGCGATGCCCCTAAAGAAAAGGTTTTAGATATTGCCACCGGCACTGCCGATGTTGCGTTAGCGATGGCGCGTAAGTATCCTACCGATGTAAAAAAAATAATCGGGCTGGATATTTCGCAAGAGATGTTGGAGTACGGCAGGAAGAAAGTCAGGCGGCAGTCGCTCGAACATATTATAGAATTAGTGCATGGCGATAGTGAAAATTTACCTTATTCAGACAATACGTTTGATGCAATTACCGTTTCCTTTGGAGTGCGGAACTTTGAGAACTTAGAAGGCGGGCTGACAGAGATGTACCGCGTTTTGAAACCCAGCGGCAAAGTTATCGTATTAGAGTTTTCGCAACCGACCGGTATGCCTATTAAGCAACTGTATAATTTTTACTTTAAGAATATACTACCGATTGTTGGGCGCATCACCTCCAAAGATGAGCGTGCTTATACCTACCTTTTTGAGTCTGTACAAGCATTTCCCTTTGGCAACGAATTTATCCGTATTTTGAACAAAATTGGGTACAAAAATGCTACTTGTACTCCCTTAACATTTGGTATATGCAGTATTTACTTCGCAGAAAAATAACGACTCTTCTGTTGCTCCTTATCAGCTACGGAGTATGGGCGCAATCGCGTGGCAATAACAATTACTTAGATTTTCAGAATAAATCATATTACTTCGGCATCACGTTGGCATATAACAAATCTAATTATCGCTTGTACAACAGCAAAAACTTTATCGCCAATGATAGTTTTTCGGTGGTAGAATCCATCAAAGGTCCGGGTTTTAATTTGGGCATTGTTTCTAATCTCCGCATTGGTAACTACTTTGACTTTCGCTTCTTGCCTACACTCTCGTTCGCTGAGCGCAACATTTCTTATAAGCTGATTAAGTCAAGACAAATACCACAAAAAACGCGCAAGATAGAATCTGTGTTTGTAGAGTTGCCGTTTCAGGTACGCTTCAAATCTGAGCCATATCACGATATGCGAGCTTTCGTTATTGCAGGCATCAAATATGCCTTTGATGTAGCGAGTGACTCACGCACACGCCAGGCCTCCGAATTGGTGAAAGTAGCTCCCACCGACTTTTCGATAGAGTACGGCGCAGGGGTGCAAATATTTTTCCCATTTTTTATCTTCTCTCCCGAGTTTAAAGTATCACAAGGGTTGGGCAATATCTTGATTTACAATAAAGATCTGCAACAGTCTACTGTATTAGAAAAAATATACTCACGCTCTTTTACCATATCACTGCACTTTGAGGGGTAGGCGATTAGGCACAGCAGCTTAATGGCGAAAGTTGCTACTTTTTAAGTTTTGCCACATCCTCCCACGAGCCTGCATTGCTTACGTTTGTGAAGCCGTGTTTGGCTAATAACTCCTTTGCTTCGCCCGCACGATAGCCACTTTTGCAGAATACGACAATGTGTTTTTTATCTTTAAATTGTGCTATCTGATTTTCAATTTCATCCAACGGAATATTTACCGCACCTGTTACTGAACCTTCGGCAAACTCTTCGGGTGTACGCACATCTACCAAATATGCTCCTTTATTAATAAGCGCTATCAACTCCGTACTTTGTGCTGATTGTGCTCGGAGTTGTTCGGGCATCACCATCACTACCAATGTAGCTAATGCGATACATACCATTCGTGTAATAATTTTGTTTAGCATACGCAATATAAAATGCTTTTATTTCAAAATAAGATTAACCACCATTCAACAAATATACGTAAAATAAGTTAACGCTGCCATTATAAAAATATGATTTTAGTTCATATCTATCATACAAAAAGCCCCTTTCTCAACGAGAAAGAGGCTCATCCCTAAAACCAAGAAGGACATATAAATAGTCTTCGGTTTCTTTACCACTAATGCGTGGATTTATCTTTTCTTTTTCTTTACATTTTTAGTCTGCTTGGCTCTGTCTAACAAAAAGTTGATAGTTAATTCATGTGAGCCGGAGTTGTAATTTTGGAACTTCTGGAACGATACATCAAAGGAGTAGTACAACCCTAACGAGTTGAGTTTTGTACCTATCAAGAATGCCACCGCCCCGCTGTCGCCTTCGATAGCGCGATAGGTAAATCCGGTGGTGAGTTTATCCTGCAAGAACATCGCCTTCACGTTAAAATCAACCAAAAAAGGCGCGGTGCGTATCTGGCGCAACACGATAGACGGGTCAATTTTACATTTCAACGATTTCACATCAAATACATTACCTACCGTAAGTGTCCAGTTTTGGAACAACTTATTGTTGCCATTAGGGTCACTTGATTCGTCCAAACGCGTACGAATAAGCCCAGGTGCCGAAATGCCAAAGTACAACGATTCATCGTAGATGCCCGCCACACCGAGCGAGGCATCAAAGCCGTTCATCCCGTTCACGCCATCGTTAATGATAACATCACGAGGGTCAATAAGCGGGTTAGTAGTAACTGAGCTCGCCAAACGCATCTGGTGAAACTCCGTTGATAAACCAATGCTCATACGTACACGTTCAATTTTGTAGCGGAACGCATATGACAATTGTGCGCGATAGCGCGATGTGGAGGCAATTGTTTCTGTAAGTAACAATGCACCAAATCCTAAGGTGTTGCTCACCGGACCGTTGTAGCTCAATGCATACGTCTTAGGTGTATTCGGGAAGCCCGCCCACGATGCACGCATATTCATATTAATATTGTGCTTTTCGTTAAAGCCCGTTTGTGCCGGATTAATTAATGTTGGATTGATGGTATAATGTCCAAATATTGCTTCGTCTTGTGCAGTAGCGGTGTAGGCTACCATAATCATAAAAGAAAGAAGGGTCACTATATTTTTCATACGAAGAAGATTATTTTGTAAATGATGAATAGCTAAGGCTATACCGAACCCACAATTTTCGGGTACTGTAAGTTCAGTATAGCGATGCATTAATACAATATGTTTACTTTGTAAGCACTGTGAATGAGCCTTTGAACTGTTTGCGGTCGCCACTATTGGTAATGACATCTAA
>JAGOHC010000132.1 GCA_017996375.1 Saprospiraceae bacterium
AAAATGCAATGATAGGAGGAATGAAACAAGGGGTTTAAAGTTTATTTATAAAAGGATTTTAATTTTTTTTAAAAATATTACTTTTTAAGGATTTTCTTCAACTTAGCTTGCAGGAGTAAATACATTCCGGCAGTTGCCAATACAAATATAAAGGCATCAAAACGGTCTAAGAAGCCGCCGTGTCCGGGCAAGAAACTACCCGAATCTTTGATGTGTAAACTCCGCTTGAATAGTGATTCTGCCAAGTCGCCTAATGTGCCAAAAACGGCAACCATGAGTCCGGCTATTATCCATGTAGTACCGAAAAATGTTTGTGTACATAGGTGCATAATGGTAGCGACAATGAGTGAAAAAATTGCTCCACCAAAGAAACCTTCCCACGTTTTTTTTGGCGATATACGCTCAAATAATTTATGTTTTCCAATGCGCGAACCCACTAAATAGGCACCACTATCATTCGCCCAAGTCATTAACATTAATCCTAATAGGATATGGCTTTGAAACGTTGCGTTTTGTACAACTAATTGTGGTACGATGGCGAAAGGAATGCCGATGTAAAATATTGCTCCAGTAATGAACCCGAATAAGGTAAACGGTTGCGCTGCTTGAAAGAACAAGGAAATAATTAGTATTGCTAAAGTTAGCGTAAGTATTAAAACAAAAACCTTACTGATATCAAGTGGTTGATACAAGATACCACAACTGAGTATGTACGGAATAAAACCCATCGTCACGCCGGCATTCGTATAAAATCTGCGGATATATTCGGGTTGGTTGTGCAACGAGAGTGTCATATATTCCCATAAGCAACCGATGGTGATAATGGCAAACAACGTGATGGCGGTATATTGGTTTATCAACATACCGGTAAGCATGACTGCGCCAAAAATTATTGCAGTGAGCACTCGTGTTTTCATGCGTGGTCAGTTTGTTTAGGTGAGCGTACCCATTGTGCCATATACACCACTATTGCGAGGGAAATGAGGCCTGCCCAAACGGGGACTTGTATGTCATCTTCTAAATTAACACTCGAAAAATTTTTGGCGTATAAATATTGCAAGAGTACCTGCAAGCCATTGTTTAAAAAATGGGCAGTGATGGGTATCCATAAGTTTTTGCTCCAATAAAACAGGTAGCCTAATAATGCCCCCAATATCATGCGGGGAATGAACCCTTCAAACTGCACATGGAATGCGCTGAATATTGCTGCCGACAGCCAAATAACAAGATGTGGGTTGCTGAATATTTTATGAAAATATTGTTGTATGCCTCCTCTAAATACTAACTCCTCACCTATTGCCGGTATGATTGCCATAAGCAACAAGTTATAGATAAATTCTGACGGACTATCCATGATAAGCAGATTTTTTAGTGCTTCGTTGGTATCAGATTCCATCATACGGAGTACATCGGGCAAAGGTAGTGCTTTATTGATGGTATAGGTATATTGCACTAAAGGTATGGCTACAAACAACCATAATGCGCCTTTGCCAATAGTTTCCCATCGTGGAGGATGGTTGAGTTTATAAAAGGTCATCACTTTTTTTCCGGCGATGATGAGTCCGTACAACAATGCCGGCATGATAAACATGGTAAGGTGATTCAGGAACATGGAGAAGCGCACAAAGTTTCTGTTTTCGGCAGTTGTATTGCCTCCTAAAGTGTTCAGCAAATCTTGAAAATTAAAGCCCTTCCAACTGCCCACACGTACGATGAGTATTGTGCCTAATAAACCGCCTAAGGCAACGAGGAGCAGCAATAGCCACAGATGTTGCCGTATTTCTTTTTTTTGCGGAGCAATTATTTCGTCAGTATCGTAATATTCTTGCATAGCATTTTATTAAAAAACCTCCCAAGTTAGCTTAGGAGGTTTCTGCAAATTGATGTCGAATATAGTAGTATTTATCGTAATATCACCATTTTGCCAAATCCTTTTTTAAAATATCTATCGGCTGAATTGATGTCGTATTTTTCAAAATCTTCACCGTTGGCTTTTTTGGCGACAATACGGTAGAGATAAACGCCGTTGGCGAGTTTATCGCCATACTCATCTGTGCCGTCCCAGGCGTAATCTGTTTTATGTGTACCAACACGCATGGGTCCCAATTCGTCTTGCGTAATTTCACGAATTATTTTTCCAGTCACGGTCATAATTTGAATTTTAAAGAATGTTGGCGGTTCATTTCCCGTAAGGGTATAAACAAACTGCGTTCGGGTGGAGAACGGATTAGGGTAGTTGAGTATGTTAGAGATACTTTGCTTGGTAATTATTTCAAATTTTATTTTATAGTCTACTTGACCAGATTGATTGCCCGAGACATCAGTGGCATCCACCAATAGTTCGTACTCACCATCCTGTGCGAAGGTAGGTTTGAACTCGATGCGTGCTCTGTTGGTAGCATCGGCTGCCGGAAAGAACTGTATGGTTTCGCTATTGTACGGAATGCGCTGCCCAATTTCTTCATCTGGCTTTTTGATATATAATTTTATTAATGAGGTATCTGCCAGTCGCAAAAACTGGTTTTCATCTTTCAACGTGATGGTAATGTTCGGGTTTGCAGCAACTATGTCGCCATCCATAATATGCACACCATCAAATGTTACATCCAATAAAGGATTGTATTTATCTTTCTGCACATACACATTTGATATGAGGAAGTTATTAAAATGATGCTGCTCACGTTGGTCATCATTTGGGTTTATCTCAACCATAAACTGCTGCAAGTCGGATAATTGTGTTGTTTCGAGGGTGATGTCAGTGGTGATACCTTGGTTTGCTGGCAAAGGTTGTATGCGCTTGTAGAGTTGTGTTTCGTTGTTCTGTGCATCGCGCAAACTATATTTTATCAACAAACTATCCATACTTTTATTGCTGATATTTTCGATGCCGTAGGTCAGTTTTAGTGGTTTACCTTGAGCAATAGTATCGCTGTCTAATGTATAAGCTATTTGCGTATTGATGGCTGCTTCAGGCACTGGATCATAGAGTACGCGCCAATGATTGAGTTGTGCGGGTACGCGAGTAGTCCTCGCTACAGCATTATAACGCAGCGACAAATATGGGTATGTTGTATGACTGATGTTTTGCAAATCATATTCTAATTCTGCTGTTGTGAATAGCGAATCTCTTATGCCGTTATTTTTTATTCCAAATACTGTTACGGATGCTGAATCTTCAGGTAGTGCTTCCGTATATTTCCATTTGAGGGTTTTCCAGCTTTCTGCTGGTCCGACCTGTACGGAGTTGAAATAGCCAAAATCATAACATACTTGTACTTTACCATCTACTTGTATGGATGAGTCGGGGTGCGGGGCTATTGCTTCTTCCATCACGCCGAGGGTTCCTCGTTTTCGTAGGATAATAGCATAAGGTACAGAGCCTACTGTTGCTAATTGGCGAATTTTTGTTGCACCCATTGATTCCATGACGTTAAACAAGTTCAAGCCATTGTTCATCACCGAGTCCTGTGCCCATGTTTCTGGTTGAAAATCGCTCAGACTGCTACTCTGCACGGTGTAAAGCATGATGTAGTTGTTTTCCGGAACGCTATCTAATAAGTTTACTAAATTAATACGATTGGTTGCATCCAAGGGATTGTACTGAAAGAAGGGATTCCAGTCGGCACCAACTGGATTTACACTTCCGAAATCGCCGATTGGGTTTCGCCACAGATAGTTGATGGAATCATAAACAACTGCGTTGATTGCAACGGTTTGCCCCGGATATGGAACGAAGGCACCACCTACCGGATTTTGAGATATTTCCACACCTCGCGGTGCCTCGGGGAAGCCACCGTTGTTGTTTACAATTTTGTTGGTGTCATCAACTTTGCTAAATGCAAAACGGCGATTACCATAAATTTTCATATAGGTTGTATCATCTTTTAAATACTGAAAATAGTGAGATTGATTCCAACCTTCGCTTTCGGCATTTGCTAAATAGATGAAGGAACTCGTTGACCACACATATCCGTTAACGTCAACGCTATCAGGACTTACGCGCCAATAATATACGGTGCTATCTTGATAATTGACTGGTGCTTGCCACTTCAATATGCCGCCTGCTTGCGTGATGCTGTGCGATAATTTGCTTGTGCTATTAAATAAGTTTGTAGTATCAATTTCAATAATATATTTTTGCTCCCTCACTAACGGATCACTGATAGATGCTTTTAATGTAGGCGATGTGTTGAGGATAGAAAACTCTGCAGGGTACACCGGTTTTGCTGCATTTTCGGATATGTAAAGGGTTATGCCGATGCCGTTATTTAGTTCGTTGTTGCCTTCGGCTGCAGGATTGGGCAACTCGTTGATGTCATTTAACTTATCAAGCGTTACATAAAAATAATTGATGCCAAAACCTTCGTTGCCTGTAGCCGATACTTTGTATTGGAGCGTTTGCATATTTGCTGGAGCTAATATAGTATCAAATGCAATGAGTTTTATTGTGCCGGTAGGTAGTTTTTGCTTCACTTCTACCACCATCGAATCAGTGATATTACGTCCTAAATTGACTAAGTCAAATGTAATTGTTATAGAATCACGTATGGTAACATTAGTGGGTTGAAATTTAACAGATTCTGCTTTTACAACATAGTCGGGTCCGAGTTGATAGTTTATTCGCATTGCCGGATCGCCTAAAAAGTTGAACTGCTGCAGCAAAATGCGTAAGGATTCGTCATTACTACCATCTTTACTTTGAATAACGGAACGCAGCGCATCCCCTATGCCTTTGCTATAATTTTGGTTACCTAATTGGTTATAAAACTCCTCGCCGAAGTAATACAAATCATCTACATACCCCAATCCTGATGTTGCAGCATAAGCTACTGCACCTTTATCTTCGTAGAAGAAAAAACGCTCTCCCACGCCTTTGGTAGTTGTGTGAATATTGCCGGAGTAACACCCGAAGGATAGCAACAAAGGGTATTTTCCTTTGTTGTGATAATTTTCCGGATTGTCAATACTGAAGTCAAATGCATCTACTGCGGAGTGCCCGTAAAACGTAATTATGGCTGTTCCTTCATTGATAAGATTGAATATTTCATCCACAACAGTTGTCTGAATCGGGTCTGTACTAAATTTATAAAAAGTATTCACGTTAGCACCCATCGTACTGTTTTCGATGACGTTTTCCATCGCAGCTAAATTTGTTTTAATTAATTGCTGTTCTCCTGGTCCGCCGCCCGAAAGGTGTATGATTTGCTTTTGCCAATTTTTATCTTCAATGGTTTGGCCGCCTTGTTGTCGCGTAAATTCTAAATCTTTAAGTTTGTCTAAAAATTTTTTAACATCGTGTGCATCGTAGGCAGCAATACGCCCAATAGGCACTATTGGTATCGCACTGTAGTTGTCAGAAAATAACAAGTTATCTGCACCCGGGTAATTGAATGTTGGAATCTGATACATTGTATCCGCTTGCAGTTGTTGTGCGGTACGGGAGTAGCGTGGTTCAATTCCTTTGCCCATCAGCAGGATGTATTGCAGACTATTGTTCCAATTTTTTTTGATATAATGTGCAAAGTTGCGAATAGAAATCGGGTGCCTGTTAATTCCATATCCAAACTGGTCATAAATTTGTTGAATATCAACGATAAGGGTATCGTAGCTGCCACCCATCAATGAGTTTCGGTATGCTGCAAATTGTTGTACGTAGTCGTTCCCTTGTCCGTCATTGCGGAGCGCGCTGTTAGTGATAATTACGTACTGCGCGTTGCGTTGTTGGTAGTTGTTAAAGTGTGTATTTTGAAGTGTAGTTACACTTTTGAAGCCTGAGTTATTATTACACAACACTAATGCTCTTGGTTGAGAATTATCGGTTTCAGGCAACCCAATTTGTACAAGATTATTATTAATATTGGATACAATGCGGAGCTTATTGGTAATATCGTACAGGACAGGATTGGTGTTTTCTGTGTTGAAATTTTGAATCTCTAAATACTTTTTTTGATTGATAGCTTCAATATTAAATTCAAAAAATTTACTGCCGCCAAAATCGAATAAATGCGGATAAGTCAGTGCTACTGTGGCGACTGCGAAGCGGTCTAAATTACTATCCAGTCCTTCTAATTTAATAGTATTATTTGCAGAATTGGGCGTGACGGTTTGACTAAAAAGCACAATTTCGTGATCGTCTCTTTGTTCTTGTGCCAGCAGTACATCGTTAAACGAAAGTGCGACAATATGATTTTCGTAGCTACGGTAGGTTGTAAGTCGAATGTCTAATTTACTTGCAGCACTACTATTAGTTGCCAAAGATATTGGTGTCAAATTTTCATTGAACACATTGGTAGCGGCTTGGTTTGTGCCATATCCCTCACCTACGGTGTAGTTGGAAGGATACGATTCTCCTGTGGGTTTTTTATTATAATTTTCGGAATAAATTTTTAATAATTTGAACTGAAAATCTGGATCGGGCGCGGGTAAGTTATTCAGGTCGTTATTAAGCGTTGTAAAGCGTTGGGTTGGCGTTCCTTCGGGCACCCATGATAAATAATATGCTGAAGTATCATTAAACAAGCTGTATTCAGGATTGAGCAAATCGCCCATACCGTTTTTGTAAAGATGTACATCAATACCTGCTTTGTTTTTCTTGCCGTAAAATTCGATGTAATCCGAGTTCGTAAAAAACTGGTCGGAAGAGACATAAATCGGCACTTCCGCGCCTGTTGTTATGAGTTGAAATTGCGCACCTTTGACGGATGACAATGGTATGCCATTATTGTTTAACACTTCGTAGTTGATGCGATAAATTCCGTCTTCTCCTACCAAGATTTTAAAATATTGTTGGTTCAGATTTATCCATTCGTTACCATAAATTGTATCGGTGCCTGTCCACATTTGGGCATTCACGGCATTAATACATAGCAAAATAACAGCAAACAAAATGAGTAATCGATTTTTTTTCATAACAAAATGTAATTCAGGTATTTGTAAAAAATATTAATATTTTTATTGGACACAAAACTCTCCTTACAGGAACGCAAGTGGGTGAGTTTCCATTTTCACAACGCCATTTTTTAACAATTTTAGTAACAAAGATGCTACATTTTCAGCTAATAAAAAAGCCCCCCTCCAACATTGGAGAGAGGCCATCCCAAAAACCGATTTCAAAGTAAGTCAATGCCTACGGTTTCTGTCCCACGTACAATTTGCCTTACCTTCAAATCTTAAAAAAATAATAGCCCCTCTCGGGAGAGAGGCTATTATGTATTAATTATTCTACAATAATCATGCGCTTAGTAGCGGTGTTGTTAGCAGATTCAAGTGTGTAGTACACTAAACCTGTAGCAGATAAGTCTGCACGCTTCAACTTCACTTCGTTGTAGCCTTTCGCATAGTCACCTGTTACTTGCTTCAACAATTTGCCTGTAGCATCATATACCTTCAAGGTTGCTTCGCCTGCTGCCGGTAATGTGAACCCGATAGTAGTTTCTGCTTTGAATGGATTCGGTGTGTTCTGATACAACGCGAACGCTGCTTCTTGTACTTCACCGTTGAATGATAACGCTACATCC
>JAGOHC010000133.1 GCA_017996375.1 Saprospiraceae bacterium
AAGTTGCATAGCTTTCAGGTTGTTTTTACTGATAAATGTATCAACATAAACGGGCGGCTCAGACGCATTTTTGTTTAACCACCTGCCAACAAATTTCAGGTCTTTTTTGTCATTTGTTTTATAATGAAACCAAAGTCGTGATCGAAAAAAGCGCAAGAATTTTGTATTAGGCTTTGGCTTGATTGTAGTAGCTAAATAATAATTGAGGTCACTCTTTTTTTGTACTAATTTTGGGTTCTCAAATGTAATGATATTTTTGTTCAGAATATGTTTACCTTCGGGAATATACTTTAGTGTGTTACAACTAACACATGATAAAATTATTATACAAAGAAAAAAAAATAAACGGTTCATGTTTTCAAAATTAAAAGCTCAATTTATCCTTTCACTCCAGCAGAAAAAATTTAGAAAACAGCATCAACTATTTGTGATTGAAGGAGAAAAAATGGTGTCGGAAGCAACACTATCAGAACAAGTAACGATACATTCGATTTATGCTACACAAACTTGGATAGATAACAACCCGAAAACGTGTGCTAAATATCAACAAATTTTAACAATTATTAATGAAAATGAACTGAAAAAAATATCATCGCTGGCTACGCCTAATAAAGTGTTAGCGGTAGTACACCTGCCTGTGCAACAAGTTACTGAAAACATTCATGATTTTGAAGTTGCTTTTTATTTAGATGATTTGCAGGATCCTGGCAATGCGGGAACAATTTTACGCATTGCACACTGGTTTGGAATGTCCATGATTTTTGTGTCAAACAATACTGTAGATATGTATAACAGCAAAGTCGTTCAAGCCTCGATGAGTGCTATTTTCAACTTGCAAATTGTACAACAGGATTTGGACGAAATTGTGAGAAGCAATAAAAATTTACACATAATTGGTGCTGCAATGGATGGCAAACCAATACAATTTTATTCTAAAAAAAAGAACCCAACCCTGATTGTTATTGGTAATGAGGGTAGGGGGCTTTCTGCTGATGTGGTAGCACATATTAAGGAATACGTTGCTATTCCAAAAGGAGTTAATAGTAATGCTGAATCACTTAATGCTGCAATCGCTGCCGGAATATTTGCTTATGCTTTTACTAACTAAACATTTTCGAAAAAAGTTACAGCACCATTTGTAGTGTCATAAAAAGCGGCTACAATTTTCATATTACCAGCTTTGATTTCCGAATTAAGGTAATTGCTGCCTGTTAAGATATCTTGCACAGAATTTTTTACATTAACTTTTACAATTTTGTTGAACTTATTTGTATCGTCATGTGCAAAAGCAATATCGTCCTTACATTCAATAATTGCTTTATCAATTTTATCTGTAATCGAATGGATATGATTGTTTTTTACGGAGTTAATAGCAGAAGATATTGCCCCACAAGCACTATGTCCTAAAACTACTATAAGTTTTGTGCCTATTTTTTGGCAGGCAAGTTCAATGCTACCTATAATTTCATTACTAATGATATTTCCGGCAATTCGAATAGAAATAATGTCGCCAAGCCCGGCATCAAAAATTAACTCTGGAGCAGTTCTGGAATCAACGCAACTTACAATTACTGCAAATGGATTCTGGCTCGTGGAGGTTGCATTTACTTGGTGTCTGAGATATTTTTCTGTAGCTTTTCCATTTACAAAACGTTCATTACCAATCTTTAACAAATTCAAAATATCATCAGGTGTTAAAAGTTTTTGACGTTCTGTATCTACTACATTGACAAATTGAATATGGTCATCTAATTGATATTGCTCTTTTAGCCCTATAACATTTAACTGTATATTGCGCTCTTTAGATACTGTGTCTTTGAAATCTGTAATGATTTCCAATACATCATAATCAATGTAATTACTATTAGTTGCATCTATAATAACCTTAGAATTATTAGGTACATCCCAAAGGGATTCCTTGATTGAAGCTTTATTCAAAAAGGAAACTTGATTGGATAGCTCCAAACGGATAGTTTCGCCAATATTGATAGTTTCTTTTTCATATTTGAAAGGGTTTTTCAAATTACTTTTCAACAAGTAGTAAATACTAATAATCAACCCTATTAAGATTCCTATTAATAAATCAGTAAATACAATAGCAACAATCGTAACAACAAATGGGATGAATTGATTCCAACCTTTTTGATACATTTCTTTGAACAAAGAAATCTTTGCTAATTTATAGCCCGTCAATAAAAGTATTGCCGCTAATGACGCTAACGGAATCAAATTGAGAAACTGACTTAAAAATAAGACACTCAATAATAAGAGAACTCCATGCAGTATGGTGGATAATTTTGTTTCGCCACCTGCATTTAAATTTACAGAACTTCTAACGATTACAGATGTAATTGGGATTCCTCCAATTAAACCTGAAAAAATATTGCCGATACCTTGTGCTACCAATTCTCGATTGGGTGATGCGATCCGTTTGTGGGGGTCAATACGTTCAACAGCTTCTAAGTTAAGTAGTGTTTCTAAAGATGCTACTATAGCCAATGTTACAGCAGCCAACCAAACTTGTTTTGAACCAATTGCACCAAAATTTGGTGTAGTAATGAACGCCGCAATATTATCAATTTTTGGAATATTTACGAGATGTGAAGGTTCAATGTATAGGCTTGGTTCAAATTTACTAAAAACCCAATTTAAAAAAATTCCAAATAGAACAACAAATAATGAAGATGGAAAAAACGATAGCTTTTTAAGTGGTGTTTTATCCCAATAAATCATAATTAGAAGTGACAGCAAAGAAACAATAATTGCACCAAAATTTAGGAAATCAAAGGTGGCAATTAGTTCTGATAATGTATTTTCTCCATCTAATTGATTGAAAGATAAATCTCCAACAGCATCTCTATCCAATCCTACTGCGTGCGGAATTTGTTTCAGAATTAGTATAATGCCAATAGCTGCTAATAAACCTTTAATTACATTCGAAGGTATATAATCAGCTATGAATCCTGTTTTAAGGATACCACTAATTAGCTGTAATGCACCGGCGATAACCACCACTAACAAGAAAGTATCAAACTGCCCTAATGATGTTATAGCAGATAACACAATGGCAGATAAGCCAGCAGCCGGACCACTAACGCTTGAATGTGATTTACTGATAACACCAACAACAATACCCCCTATGATTCCAGAAATTAAACCGGATAATAGCGGTGCGCCACTGGCTAAGGCAATACCTAAGCACAAAGGCAGTGCAACCAAGAATACAACTATACTTGCCGGTATATCTTTATTTAATTTTGTGAAATCCATAATTACAAATTTTTAAAAGTTGTAGCTGCAAAAAAATGTATATTTTTTGTTACATGTGTAATGTAATTGTAAAAAAAATACTATAATCATAGTGTTGTCAATGCGTTAGAGACGTATTTTATAATAAAAAAATAAGGAGTTACTTAAAGCAACTCCTTAAAATTATATTTTGTTATTCAGCTAAAAATGGATAGCGAAAATCTTTAGGTGGATTGAAATTTTCTTTAATAGCTCTTGGCGACAACCATCTGAATAAATTTAATACCGAGCCTGCTTTATCATTAGTACCCGAGGCTCGTGCACCACCAAATGGTTGTTGCCCAACCACTGCACCAGTCGGCTTGTCATTGATATAAAAGTTGCCCGCAGCATGGCGTAATTTTTCGGTTGCAGTTACTATGGCACTTCTTTCTCTTGCAAAAACTGCACCCGTTAAAGCATAAGGCGATGTTGCATCTACTAATTCCAAAGTTTCTTCATATTTGTCATCTTCATAAACATAGACCGTCAGCACCGGACCAAAAATTTCTTCACGCATGGTTGTATAATTTGGGTCTAAAGTTAGGATAACGGTTGGCTCAATGAAGTATCCTTTTGATTTATCAAAATTTCCGCCTGCAATTATATCTACACCTTTTGCATTTTTTGCATCAGTGATATATTTTGTGATGCTGTCAAAAGCTTTTTCGTCAATAACTGCATTAATAAAATTTGAAAAATCTTCTGGAGAACCCATTTTAAACTGCTTTAAATCTTCGAGTAAAAACTCTGTAACATCTTTCCAAATACTTCTCGGAATATATGCTCTTGAAGCAGCCGAACATTTTTGCCCCTGAAATTCAAATGCACCACGCGCTAATGCGGTTGCAACTGCCTTTGCGTCAGCAGATGGGTGTGCGATAACAAAATCTTTTCCGCCAGTTTCTCCAACTATACGAGGGTAGCTTTTGTAATCTGCTAAATTTTTTCCTATGTTTCCCCAAAGTGTATTGAACGTTCCTGTACTGCCTGTAAAATGTAATCCTGCAAAATCGCGATGATTCAACACTACATCTCCGACAACCGGACCGCTTGCATAAATTAAGTTGATAACGCCATCTGGCAAACCAGCTTCTTCTAATACTTCCATAATTACTTGTGCCGAATAAATTTGCGTTTCGGCTGGCTTCCAAACTACAGTGTTGCCCAATAATGCTGGTGCACCACAAAGGTTGCCAGCAATGGAAGTAAAATTAAAAGGTGTCAGTGCAAAAATGAACCCTTCCAAAGCGCGATATTCCAAACGATTCCAAGTTTGTGCCGGAGAAATGGGTTGATGTGCATAAATCTGCGTCATATATTCTACATTGAATCGGTAGAAGTCTGCTAACTCACAAACGGCATCTATTTCGGCTTGATACACATTTTTAGATTGCCCTAACATGGTAGTAGCATTCATTTTTGCTCGATAGGGTCCGGCGAGTAAATCGGCAGCTTTTAGAAAAATAGCAGCGCGGTCTTGCCAAGCCATATTTTCCCATTGTTTTTTTGCAATGAGTGCAGCGTCTATAGCATCTTGAATATGCTTTTTATCACCTTTTGAATAATGCCCTAATGTGTGTGAGAGCTCGTGTGGTGGGCGAATAATAACTTTATTATCAGTATAAACCTTTTTACCACCAATATGCATTGGTATATCAATTTGTTTTGATTTTAACTCTTTGATTGCTTGTTTGACGGCTTGTCGTTCCGGACTATTAGGTGCATAGTTTAAAACAGGTTCATTGGTAATGGTTGGTGTATGATAAAACATATTATGTAATTTATAGAATTAATTTTTTTTGCAAATATGCTGAATTGTTATTAATTAATTTGGAAAGGATTCTTATTTTCTTCAATTATTTCTGCTCTCATCATAATTTTGTCAGCTATTACTGTGGCATTAATCGTATCATGTTCAATTAAAATTATATCACTCGCAAGAGAATTATCTAAACTGTATTGATACGTTTTGTCATAATATTTTAATGCAATTTCTGCTGCAGCGTGCAATTCATTTTTTTCTAACATTAATTTTATTTTATTTAACTGCCCGGCCAAATGTTTTTGTATTTTTTCAAATGCTGTAAACAATTCGTTAATAGGATGAATACCATATTCTTGAACTAAATTTTCTAAACGTACATTAAACGGAATTACAATATTATAAATCGGTGCCTTAATTTTTTGTTCCCAAAAATTATCTGGAACAACCACTTTGCCGATTTTTCTGCTTTCGTTTTCAATCCAAATTGGTTTTGTGCAATCCAAATATTGTATTTCAGTATAAAGTAGGTTTTCAAAATGCTCAACAGTGGGCTGTTGTGTTTGCCCTAAACTGCCAAACGCCGAACCTTTGTGATTTGCCAAAGCTTCTAAGTCTAAAATTTGCTGCTGGTGTTTTATTTTTAAAGTTTTTAATACATTAGATTTGCCTGATCCAGTTTTGCCACCAATTACTCGTAAGGAAAGAACAACAGTTGACAATTCATGCAAAATAAACTGTCGATATGCCTTATATCCGCCGAAAATTACGCTGACATCAAATCCATTAAGTTGTAATAACCATGCTATGCTGCTACTTCTTTTTCCACCACGCCAACAATATAACACAACTTTTTTTTGGGTAGAAATGTTTATAGCTTCACGCACATAATTTGCCATTTTTGGACCAATAATTTCCAATCCTAATAAAATTGCAGGAGCCTGTCCTTCATTTTTATAGCATATCCCTACGAGTGCACGCTCTTCATCAGAAAAAAGTGGCAAATTAATTGAACGAGGTATATGTCCACGCTCAAACTCAGCGGGAGAACGAACATCTATTGTAATTATGTTGTTGTAATCCTTTAAATATGATGTTACAGAAATGCTTTTCAATGTTTAGATTTAAGCAGAAAGAAATTTTATTAAAATTTAAAATATTAATTGAACATTCACTAAATTCATGTATTTTGGGTAAGCAACTTAGAAAAGTAATTAATTTAACACAAATATAACAAATTTCATGTCTGATTTTACAGAAAATAGTTATTCTAAGTACCTGAAGTTTAAGGATTTAAAGATCTATTCCTCAACGGAGTGGTTGTCTGATAATAATAAAAAATACCGTCAAGTATTCGACAAAGCGACTACATCATATATATATGTAGAGATTACTTTTTACAACAAATATTTTGATGTAGAGGACTGGGATTTAGAACTGGAGCTAAAATGCTATTCCCTTAAAAAAGGGAAGAAAGAACTTTGCAATCTCAACTTCAAACGTAAAGTTAGCAAATTTGATTATATCTCTTTCATTCGAGAAGGCTGGGGCAATAAAGACGAAGGGTCGTTCTGGAAAAAAGGAACATATTTTTGGGAACTTTGGATCGGTGGCGAAAAAATTACGACCAAATATTTTTATATAGAGGAAAATCCGGCTTTGGAAGAAAATATTTCATCGGAGGCAAATGGATTTTTTAAAATCAGCAGCGTAAAATTATATGAAGGTCCCTATGACGATGTGTTACAACCCGAAAAAACATATTTAAAAAAATTTGACCAAGAAGAGACGCGCTACATCTATGTAGAAATAGAATTAGAAAATCTGAATATCCAGAAAAATTGGAACATTGAATTATTCATCAAATTTTTCAATTTTGCAAAAGAGTTGAAAGGCCAAGTTGTTCGACTACAGCGTGTAGAGCGTAATGATAAAACAATCACATTGTCGGCAGGGTGGGGTAGTAACATCAAAGGCTCATGGCGCAAGGATAATTATACGGTTGAATTAGTTTTTATGGATAAACTAATTGCTGTAATTCCATTTGAAGTTGGTGATTTTAGTGAAGATGGTACACCTGCATTATATACATCTTTTATCGGTTCGCAAATTTCAACCGAAATACAAATAGAAGAAAATGACGGCAAAACATTTGAAGAGCTTTTGTTAGATTTGGATAAACTCATCGGACTGCAAAATGTAAAACAGAAAGTGCGCGAGCACGCCAAGTATATCAAATTTTTACAACTTCGAAAAAGTAAAAATATTGACTCGCACACTTCAATAAATATAAATTCTGTTTTTGTGGGTAACCCTGGTACGGGCAAAACTACCGTTGCCAATATGATGGGAAAAATCTATAAAAAAATGGGTGTATTGTCGAAGGGTCATGTATTAGTGGTGGATAGGGCAGATTTAGTGGCTGAATATATTGGGCAAACTG
>JAGOHC010000012.1 GCA_017996375.1 Saprospiraceae bacterium
CTGATTCACGGCGACTCAGCTGCTGCCGGACAGGGCATTGTTTTTGAAACCATCCAAATGAGCCAACTCAAAGGCTATCATACCGGCGGTACTATTCACTTTGTAATAAATAATCAAATTGGTTTTACAACTGATTATGACGATGCACGCTCTTCCACTTATTGCACGGCAGTTGCCGCGGTGATACAGGCACCTGTATTTCATGTAAATGGCGATGACCCCGAAGCAGTAGTTTTTGCAATAGAGTTAGCAACGCAATATCGCCAGAAATTTAATAATGATGTGTTTATTGATATGGTGTGCTATCGCCGACATGGTCACAATGAAGGCGACGACCCGCAATTTACACAACCAGAAATGTATAAATTAATTTCTAATCATAAAGATCCACGCGAAGTTTATTCAGAAAAGTTAATCGCTCGCGGTGATGTACAAAAAGACCTCGCCGAAGGCTTGGAAAAAAATTTCTGGAACGACCTGCAAGCTCGGTTGGATTTAGTGAAGCAAAAACCGCTGCCCTACAATTATCAAGAACCTGAGCTTGCTTGGAAAGCACTCCGAAAAACTACCGAACCAATAGACTATGAGCAATCCACACCTTCCGGTGTATCGCTGCCTGTGTTAGATAAAATTATCAATCACTTAATGACCTTGCCACCCGAAAAAGATTTCAAGCCTTTAGCAAAAGTGAACCGTTTGTTGGATGCTAAAAAGAAATTGTTAGATGATAATAAATTAGATTGGGGAATGGCTGAATTGGTCGCTTACGGCACTATCCTCGTTGAAGGTAAAGATGTACGAATGAGTGGTCAGGATGTGAAACGCGGAACATTCTCACACCGTCATGCAATTTTTGTGGATAGCGAAACAAATGTTGCCTACAATCGCCTTTCGGGGATTACCGAAAACCAAGGGCGGTTTATGATTTACAATTCACTCCTCTCCGAATTTGGTGTGTTGGGTTTTGAATATGGCTACTCGCTGGCAACCCCTGATGCGTTAGTATTGTGGGAAGCGCAATTTGGAGATTTTAGCAATGGTGCTCAAACAATTATTGACCAATTTATTCTCGCCGGCGAAAGCAAATGGCAAAGACAAAGTGGCTTAGTTATGTTGCTGCCGCATGGCTACGAAGGGCAAGGACCCGAGCACTCTAGCGCACGCTTGGAGCGTTTTTTACAAGGTAGTGCAGACTTCAACGTTGCTGTAACGAATATCACCACTCCGGCAAACTTTTTCCACGCATTGCGCCGACAGTTAGTGCAGCCATTCCGCAAGCCTCTGATTAATATGGCACCGAAGTCGCTGTTGCGACATCCGTTGTGTATTTCTGATAAAAGCGAGTTCGCAAAAGGCACATTCTTCCGTGAAGTAATTGATGATTCACCAACAGCAAAGGGTATTAAAAAAGTGGTTTTCTGCTCAGGTAAAATTTATTATGACTTGCTGGTGCAGAAAGCTACATTAGACCCTAAAAATCAGGTAGCTATTGTGCGTTTGGAGCAGTTATATCCGTTCCCAATCAATCAAATTACAGACATAATGAAAAAGTATAAATCCGCAACCAAAATTTGGTTGCAGGAGGAACCCGAAAATATGGGTGCTTGGTCATTTCTGAATAGCCGCCACAAAGATGTATTTGATGTCACTTGCGTTGCTCGCCGCATCAGCGCATCGCCGGCAACAGGCTTTGCTAAAGTACACGAGAAGCAACAAAATGAGTTAGCTACAGCAGCTTTCGCGCTTTAGTCAATTCATTTTTGTAATAACCGGACATTTATTTTGGTTGTATATTAAGTATTAAAATTCCCTATATGAAGAAGGTACTGCTACTACTTTCCACTGTGTTGTTTCTTCTTTCTTCGATGAATAATGCCTCAGCGCAAACACCCGCAAACGATGATTGCGACACGGCACTTATGCTGCCCGGCATTTCGCCCTATTGCTCCGCATCGGGGGAGTTTAGCAATGTTGGAGCAACACCTTCGACTTATGGCGCTCCGTCGTGTTTCGGTAGTGTTGGCAATGACGTTTGGTTTACATTTACAGCACTCGCCACTGATGTTTCTATCACCGTAAGTGGACTGAATATTGGAGGTACATTGAATGCGCCAGCAGTAGCTTTATATGTAGGCACTTGCGGAGGCAGTATCAACGAATTGCAGTGTGATGTAGATAACAACGGCACACACATCGTCGAAATATACAAGGGTGGACTCATAGTTGGCGCGACCTATTTGATACGTGTGCAAGGCTTGAATAACGGCACGGGTACATTCCAACTTTGTGTAAATAACTACAACCCTCCCGTTGACCCACAAGGTGATTGCCCTTTAGGGTCTATCCTTTGCGATAAATCGCCGTTTGTGGTGCAAGCTGTGACTGGTGCAGGTAGCGATAATTCGGAATTAGATGATGCTTCTTGTTTATCAGGCGCATTCGGCGCAGAGAGCAACTCTACTTGGTTTCGCTGGATTGCAGATAATAATGGTGCATTGACGTTTAACATCACACCATTAAACCCCAATGATGATATTGATTTTGTTTTGTACGAATTGCCCAATGGTATTAATAGTTGTGTAGGAAAGGTTGAAAAGTTATGTATGGCTTCGGGTCCTCACCCTAGCACTAATTGTTCATCATATCCTATCAGTAACTGTGCGGGTGTAACAGGCTTGCGAAATAGTTCATCAGATATATCAGAACCACCAAACTGCTGTCCGGGTCAGGATAATTTTTTAGCACCGCTACAAATGGTTGCAGGAAGAGCTTATGCGTTAGCAATCAATAATTTTACATCCACCGGAAATGGTTTTTCAATAGATTTTGGTGGCGATGGAGAATTTAGGGGTCCTACCGCCGATTTCACTATCTCTAACGATACAATTTGTATTGATGAATTGATTACATTAACCGACAATTCAACCTTTGCATTAGGCGCAATCACCGGCTGGGAATGGGCATTTGGCGTGGGCTCAACTCCGGCAACAGCAACCACACAAGGCAGCCATAACGTCAGCTATCTATCTACTGGAAATAAATCTATCGTGCTAACTGTCTTAACAGACTTGGGTTGTAAGGTTACGAAAGTTAAAAACTTGTTTGTACGAGGTGTTTTGGATGTAGATACACTTTCTATCACACCTACTTGCTTCGGCGAAAGCGATGGCTCTATTCAGGTAAACGTAAAACCCTATTGCTCCACACCACCGTTTATGTATAATTGGGGTTCGGGCAATACACCGAATAATTTTATTAACAATATTGCCGCCGGCACATACACCGTTACTATTACCGATGTGGACAATCGCATGCGTGTACACACGTTTAATATCGGGCAGCCCGCGCTCCTCGTAGCAGATATGGATACTACTAACATTAGTTGTTTTGGGCAAATGGATGGGCAGGCGAGCGTATTCCCAATGGGCGGAACACCCGAATATAATTACCTTTGGAATGATGGTACGGTTACATTTACCAATTTGGGGCTCACCGAAGGAAACTATACCGTTACGGTAACAGACTTAAATGGTTGCACCACCATTGGCGGTGTTTATGTATCAGAACCAATCGAATTATCAGGCGAAATTTTAGGCGTGACAAATGTAATCTGTTTTGGTGATACTACCGGAACGATTGCGCTGCAAGGTATTGCCGGATCACCGCCTTATGAGTATAGTATTGATGGCATTACTTTTCAAAGTGATACGGTGTTACAATCATTGGCTGCCGGAACACACGATGTTTATATACGCGATAATAGGGGGTGTTTGGATACGCTAATGGCAACTATTGTTGAGCCTGCACAATTGATAGCGCAAGTTGGGCAAGATACTACTATCCAATTAGGATACACTGTTCGTTTAGAAGCAACCTACACACCACCTGCGATAAGTGTTACATATCAATGGTCGCATCCTGAAACGCTCACTTGTGATACTTGCGCGATTACGATTGCACAACCTTACAACACTACCAATTATGTCGTTACGGTAACAGACTTGAATGGTTGTACAGCTACAGACGTTTTGCGTGTGCGTATAGATAAAGAGCGGCCAATTTATATTCCGACAGCCTTCTCTCCTAACATTGATGGGTTTAATGATTTCTTTACTATGTATGCGGGTCCGGCTGTTGCCGAAATTAAAGAATTTAAGGTGTTTGACCGTTGGGGAGAGCTAATTTTTGAAACTAATAATATCAAACCTAATGTGGACAGAGCCGGTTGGGACGGAACATTCAAAGGCAAAGCCATGAATCCGGCGGTGTTTGTTTACTTTTTCCGAGTACAATTTATTGATAACGAGGAGGTTATATATAAAGGTGGCATTACACTGATGCGCTTTTAATTCAGCATGAATAATCCATCCAAAAGCCAACTGTTCACCTTTTTGACAGCCTGTTTAATTAGCGTGGCGAGTATTTATTTTAGCATAAAATTTCATAATGATTCATGTCCTGATTTTAGACCGCAAATAACGGGGTCAAGAATTTTTTGTTACAGGATTATTGATGAACGTCATATTTTTTTCATTTATACCTCACATTCAAGTTGTTGGAGAAGGATTTGTATTTTTTGCCGTAGTATTAATCACCATTTTTCCGGATAAGTCACCAATTACTACATTTAATAAATCAAGTTATGAAATCCAGTAAAGTTTTATTTGCCTGCCTGATTTTTAATTCTTTGATCAATATTTTGCTATCGCAAAATGCCGTACCACCGCCACAAGTAACGGTAAGTGCCACTGCAGATATCCGTGTACCACCCGATGAAGTATATGTAAATTGTGCCGTTATAGTTCGCACGCGCGAGGTAGTAGAAGGCAACGAGCAATGCGAACAGAAAGTAGCCCAAACCGTTGCCATGTTAAAACAACAAGGTGTGTTACCCAAAGATTTAAAGTCGGGAAGCATTACCGTGAATACCGTTTATTTTTACGATAACAATAATGATGACACCAGCTTAAACAGACGAGTGCGTTACTATGAAATATCCCGCCAGATCAATTTCAAATTAACACAACTTGACAAATTTGATGCAACCATAATGAGTTTATTAGCCGCCGGTGTAAATGAAATATCCTCTGCAGAATTTTGCAGCAGTCAATACAAAATGCACCGCGATGAAGCTCGTCGAAAAGCCTGCAAAGCAGCCAAAGAAAAAGCCGACCTACTCACTTCCGAGTTAGGTGCGAAAACGGGAAAGGTAACGCAAATTTCTGAAAACTATTATGGCGGCACATTATATTGGGGGCGCGCGCAAGTACAAAGCAACTACTCTCAAAACCTCACCGAAGCCGCAGGGAGCAGCACAAGTGCAGAAGGCGCACTATCGGTAGGGATGGTAACTATCACAGCTACCGTCAATGCTACATTTTTAATCGAATGATTAATTGATTAAACAAAGTGTACGGAATTTTCATCCGCACACTACTGTTGATTTGATTTTACTATAAGCCTTTTTCTCTGCGAATGCGTGCATCACGGAAGCTCTTCATGAATGTAATCATGGCAAAAACAGAAGTGCCTATCATGATACTTGTGCGGATGATGCCCATGTTGTCGCCAGCAGCTAATTGGCTGCGTAATGGCTTGAATATCAACATTAATAGCAGTAGGAAAGTGATAATTACGGCTACGTGTGAGATGTTTTTATTCCCTACTCGAATGTGATTGGTGAGGGTAAACAAAACGATGCCGAAAAAAACCGGTATCAGGGCAGTAGGTGCGCTTTTTTCAAAGTAAGCCCAAACGCCCATGAGAACCAAAGCACAAGCATTTACTA
Source organism: Saprospiraceae bacterium (assembly GCA_017996375.1). Classification (GTDB taxonomy): domain Bacteria; phylum Bacteroidota; class Bacteroidia; order Chitinophagales; family Saprospiraceae; genus JAGOHC01. The sequence goes on from JAGOHC010000012.1 coordinate 5,789, forward strand.
AATTTCCGATATGTGGTTGCATACAAAGTTGAATTGATGAAAAATAAATGAACGGCTAAAATACTTGAACATTTCTATATGGCAAAGTAAAAAATAGATTTATCTTTGCGTCGCTCAAATATACCCGGAAGGTTGTCCGAGCGGTCGAAGGAGCACGCCTGGAAAGTGTGTATACTCCAAAAGGGTATCAAGGGTTCGAATCCCTTACCTTCCGCAGTGTTTATTTACGAACAAACAATTAGGAATTGCAAATGATGCTTTGATTAATTTATTGGGCGTATGTATTAAAAACTCTTAGCAGATAATCACCAATTTTTTCATATTCTGTTTCACCCGTAGTTACATATTTGGTTATTGGCAAATCTTTTTGTAATAAATCAAATAACGCTTTAGGGATTAACTGATTATGGGCAATTTTATTCCGAATAAAAATCAGTGCAACTGCTTTATTGAGCATCGGGTTATTTTTGTTTTGTATCTCTTTTAAAATATTATCGGCTTTAATCTCTTTTGAAATATTATCATCTTCAATCTTGCTCTCTTCTCGTATGAATGTTCTAAGTTTATCGTCATGTTCAAAAAAATGATAGGCAACATAATATTTAAAATGAGGATTGTCTTTTTTTTCTAATTCTTGAGGATGTTCCTCGTTTGGGTACGTTATTTTCGCTTTCGCTAATATCCTTTTTTCAAAATTGTGTACTTCCTGAAATAGCTCTTTTCTTCTTATCATTTCATAATTGGCAATTTCTTTTTCTACATCCAATTTATTCCAAATTCTTTCCGGTAGATAGGTAACTAATAGTTGCACACGTTCATCGTTTTCCAAATTTCTAAATTTCCCCACATCTTTTAGCGGTAGCTCATCTACAACTTTATTATTTAAAATGCTTACTTTTATTTTCTTTGAAAGAATATAATCTTCCAGAACAATATTCTCGGATTTATCCCCTTTTTCTCTTTGGTGTTGTTGCGCTACAAGCTTTTGCTTTTCTGCCTTTTCTTCGCGGTCTAAAAATATATCGTGTAGTGAAATATTCAATTCGTGACCATGCAATTTTTTTAGCATATATTTTATCATTTCCAGCACATAAAAATCCTGTCTTGCTATTTTACGCAACTCTTTTTCATTATTGAATATTGTTTTAAAATCTTGCTTTTCTAACAATTCTTCTTGCTCAAGAAAGGATGTAAGTGTGGGGTCAAGAATCAAAGGTTTTTTTTTGTCTGTCTTGAGTTGATACGCTCTTTTATATTCGTAAAACTTTTGTAATTGAGAAGATTGGGCAGCGCAAAACCACGGTTGCATGTTAAGTTTCTCTTTTCCATTATCGTCGATAATTTTATTTGTAAAATTATGGGTGTCAAAAATGCCGCGCGGCAAATTCATAGGCAAGTTGAGTAATGCAGCTTGATAGTCTGCAATATTTTTTGTTAGATACAACTTTTTGCTGAATACATTGAATATGTCATCATCAGGTTGTTTATCTTTAACTTTTTCTAACCATTTTTCCAGTTTGTTTTTTCTTTTTCGAAGATAAACGAGATAGAAATCTTCTAACGAATTTCGTTTTAACGCTTCCTGAAGTATAAACATCTTGTCATCTATTTTCAACCCTATTTCACGCTCAAGGAGAAGTCTAATATCTGCTTTTCGTGTGGTATAAAAAGATAACAATGTTTGTAGCTCGTTGTGTTGGTAAGATTTCCAATTTTTACGCACCGCTGCGGGTGCAAATCGCTTGATGTCATTTGCTAGCCAAGTAGCTATTTCACCACGTTGTTTATTCCCAAATGTTTTGTACTTTGATTTATCCAAGTAGTCATTTGTTTCTTTTATTTTATCAGTACAATATTTTTTTTCTTTCGAAATATGAGCATACAGTTTGTCAAAATTATATTTCTCAGTAGTTGTTTTTAATAGTTTTTTTGGTGTGTTTTGTTTATTTAGCGGTTCATGTAAGTTTTTAATATGCTCAACTTGCTCCTTAATTTTAGAAAAAATATTGCCCTCAATTACTGATGCCGATTCCTTTTTTATGATGAATTGATATAACAATGCGGGTAATTCATTTATGCTTAAAAAAGCATCCGGTGTGCCTATTGACAATGTTTGATTAAATGTTTTGACAAGTTTATGCTTTCTTCCAGTTTTATTAGGTGCAGTTCTTTCTTTTGTTACATCTTTGATTGTACTCAGTGCCGCATTTCTTATCTTTTTCATTTCTTTATCATCATATTCAAAAGCAATATTATCATTTGTAATATGATAGTATGCATTGGGATATTCCTGCCAGAATTCTTTCTCGTTGTTATCTTTATTTTTGTCAACAAAATAATCTTTTTTCTTTTTTTCTATTTCGGACAGTTTCCCAAAAATGCGTATATGATCTCTAAGAGTGCGTTCAGTTTTTTGCTGATAGCTTTCAAATTTTTTTTCTCGATTTACATCATGAACATACGTGCCTAAATTTACTTGGAACTTTATTTTTTCAAATCCTGCAAACTCATCCAAAAAGCGAATGGCGAAATACATAAACTTATTTTCGTATCGCTTGCGGATAACATCATGGCTGACGATATCCAATCCATCCGAATTTTCGCGTGCGTATTCGTTAGTATCTTCTATAAATTCTGCTTGATGTTCCGCATCCAAAAGGTCGAAGAGTTGCTTGGGGCATTTTGTCAGCTCATCTATCATTGCCAACAATAAAGCATCATTAGAGTAATCGCTACGAAGCAATTTTTTGACATCCCGGAAAGCATATTTTGAATAAACCCAATGCTTTACTTGATGCTCTAATCGCCGAACATCTTTAAAATACTTCGTATGTGCATATAAATCTGTTAGTGTATTTTTGTTTAAAAATAAGGAAAGAAAAAAGATAAACCCGCTTGGCGTAAATTTCCCTTCTATTTCACTTTCCGTTTTAGCAACCTTTCTAATTACTGGCACTTCTTTATTTTCTTCTTTCCCGTTTTCATTTACTTTTTTAGTTTCTAATTGATAAAGCTCACTAAAAGTATTTATAATCCTATCAGTATATTTCCCGCCATCAAATTCTATTTCATATTTTTTGGGTAATGCTTCGCGGTAGCCTTTAACTTTTTCAACTCGTTTTTCCTGAATATCTTTTGCCGCTTGTGCCAACATTTGGTCCAATTTGGCAAAAAAACCAATCTTGTTATCTTTATCTACCACAAAAACAGGTTTGTGATAATAGTGCGTATAGTAATTCCGAAAATCATCAAGCGTCTCATAAAAAAGTTTGAGGATACTCTTAAAATTGTCCAGCGGTAAGGAGCGTATTTGCTCCACAAAAGGCAAAAACTCACACAGTATAGTTTTGCGATATTCAATATCCGAGTAGAGTATTTTGGTATCAAATAAATTTTCGATTAGCATTTTTCCTTTGCTCTTTTTATCGAAATGTATCCGTCGCGCCACTTCTTGTAAAGCTTTGTCAAAATTGTGTTGCGCCATATTCAGCAACCCTGCAAAATAATGCTTGTCCGACTCTTCACGGAAATCATAATACTTTTTTTCAGGTTGGGTATTTTTTGTGTCCACGATAAAGGTGATTAGGTTAAATAAAATACAACGCCACACCGCAATACACGCTCTGTATTGGTAGGCATAATTATGATTCTTTTGCAAAAGTTACACCAAAAATTTCAACGCTTTTTTTTGCAGTAATACATTGTTGTAGGATTGAAAAAAGCACAACAATACATCAAATCTACACCGTGCAAACATTGTTTTTTTTGTTGTAAGAACCCCCATAAGTTATTGACTTACAGGGGCTTTTGTGCTGCTATGTTGTAAATACCTTTCAAATATAAGGCTTCCACAACCATATCTTAGCGGGGACAAAAGACCTGTTGTTGTAAATACCTTTCAAATATAAGGCTTCCACAACAGCCGATAAAAACTTATCCTAAAACAAAAAGTTGTAAATACCTTTCAAATATAAGGCTTCCACAACTGTCCGTCATGAACTGCCCCGCTATTTTCAGTTGTAAATACCTTTCAAATATAAGGCTTCCACAACCTGCTTGCGATTTAGTCCACGCTGATTGCCGTTGTAAATACCTTTCAAATATAAGGCTTCCACAACCTATTTCACTAACGTCAGCACGGGCGGCGAGTTGTAAATACCTTTCAAATATAAGGCTTCCACAACCTATAAATCGTCAGTTATGAGCAATTCCCTGTTGTAAATACCTTTCAAATATAAGGCTTCCACAACCAAAGGCATTTGCCGAATACAAGAAAAAGAGTTGTAAATACCTTTCAAATATAAGGCTTCCACAACATCGGTTACTTGTATGCCTGCTCAATTTTGGTTGTAAATACCTTTCAAATATAAGGCTTCCACAACCTCATTAATAAGGTTATTGTGATAACGATGTTGTAAATACCTTTCAAATATAAGGCTTCCACAACGACCGTACAGGGCTTAGTATACGCACTGTAGTTGTAAATACCTTTCAAATATAAGGCTTCCGTAATATTGTCATTCATCAATTTAATGTTATCAAAGATATAAATACCATGCAAAAATAAAACCAAACCAGTTATGGTAAATAATGCGTAGCCTTTTTTATGCTACTCGTGCAAAAATATTTTATTGCACATGCGTAATTATCTAATCGTAATTCGTAATTTAAAAATATTGCGAAGCGTATTATCTTTGCAAAAAAAGTACGAACTACTATGGTGCATCCGCAAATAAAAATAGGCGTAATTGGCGTAGGGCATTTAGGCAAGATACACCTGCGTTGTTTGCAACAAATACCTACGATACAGGTGGTGGGTTTTTTCGATACCAATACTGCTAATGCCGAAGCGGCTAAACGAGAGTTTAATATTCCACAATTCAATACATTAGAGGCGATGTTTGTTGAAGTAGAAGCAGTAGATATAGTCACGCCAACTATCACGCATTTTGCGATAGCCGCAAAAGCTATGCAAGCAGGAAAGCACGTTTTTATAGAGAAACCTGTAACGCAAACACCCAATGAAGCAAAGCAACTTATCGCTTTGGCAGACGCGCTTCGTGTAAAAGTGCAGGTAGGGCATGTAGAGCGTTTCAATCCGGCGATGCTGTCAATCAAAGATGTTCCAGTTGCGCCAATGTTCATTGAAGCACATCGCTTGGCAACATTTAACCCGCGCGGCACAGATGTATCTGTGGTGTTGGATTTAATGATACACGACTTAGATTTGATATTGATGGTAGTGAAATCTGCTGTCAAACAAATTAGCGCAAGCGGTGTGTGTATCGTTAGCCCCACGCACGATATTGCTAATGCACGCATAGAATTTGAAAATGGCTGTACCGCCAACATTACAGCAAGTCGTTTGTCAATGAAGCAGATGCGTAAGTTCAGGATGTTTCAAAATGATGCATATATCAGTCTGGATTTTTTAGAGAAAAATGCCCAAACTATTCGCTTGTACGAGGATAGTCACAAACCACCCATAGAAACGTTATTACCTTTAGAAACACTTACCGGAACGAAGTGGATTGCGATGGATATGCCTACACCTTTACCCGTAAATGCTATCAAAATGGAGTTAGAAACATTCGCTGAAGCAATTCAGAACGATACAACGCCGTTTGTAACTTTGCAAGATGGCTTTGCTGCTCTATCATTAGCATATCAGGTATTAGAAAAAATTAATTAAAAATATGAAAGTACAATTTTGGGTTTTATTATTGATAATTGTAAGTTGGGTGGGTTGCAATAGCCCCGAAGAAGTGCCAAATTATTTGCATATCGAACCGTTTACACTAACGACTACGGACGAACAAGGCTCTAATAGTCATAAAATTACGGATGCGTGGGTATATGTCGGCTCCGATTTGATTGGCGGATTTACGCTGCCCATCACATTGCCTGTGTTAGCGAAAGGAGAACAAGAGGTAACTATTTTTCCGGGTATAAGGGATAATGGTATTGCTGCTACACCGGAGTTGTATCCATTCTATCAAGCATATCAAGAAACACGCCTTTTCCCGGAGAACGGTAGTGTGGATACAATTCGCCCAACAACAGTTTATAAGTCTTCGTCAAATTTTCAATTCATAGAATCATTTGAAGGCAATCCAATTTTTAGTATAGACAACGATGGCGATAATATGACGAGTGTAGCAACTACAACCGAAAATGCACTCGAAGGAAAATCAGGTTATATTTATTTGACCAAGGAGCATCCGTTGATAGAGGTGGCAACCGGAGATACATACTCTTTGCCTTTTTCTGGTCAGCCGGTTTATTTAGAAATGAATTACAAAAATGACGCTATAATAGAGGTGTGGATAGAGGGAATTGATGCAGTGAACAACTCAAGTAAGGAGCGCATTATCGGACTATTTCCAAAGGAAGATTGGAATAAAATATATATCAACTTAACGGAAGTGCTGAAGGAGTCGCAGCTGCCAAAATATCGCATCATATTAGGCGCAAGAGTAGATACTACCGTTGAACAATCGGCATCTATATATTTAGATAATATAAAGCTGCTGAACCAGTAATTGCGATAAGTGTTTGTTTTAAAAAGCAAGAATATGTTGATACACTTCGCGCATTGGCAGCCCCATGATGTTACTGTATGAGCCTTCTATTCGGGCAACTTTACATAGCCCGAGCCATTCTTGTATGCCATACGCGCCAGCCTTATCGAAAGGTTGATATTGTGTGATGTAATAATCTATTTCGGCATCTGAGAGATTATCTATAAAAACGGAAGAAGTAACGGAAAATCGAACTTGCTTATCGCGATTGCATAAACATACGCCAGTAATAACATCGTGGCGATGTCCGGCTAATTGGCGGAGAATATTTTTCGCATCGCTTGCATTGGCGGGTTTTCCAAATATCAAATTATTTAAAATAACAACACTGTCAGCAGCTAAAATGACTGATGCCGTATCAGAAGCAAACTGTGGCAGAATGGCATTTGCTTTGAGGGTTGCCAAATATTCGGGTACCTCTGCAACAGGCATATCAGCTGGGTAAGTTTCATCAACATTAGGGGCGAATACCTCAAATCTAAAGCCAGCTTCGTGCAACAACTGTTGCCTCCGTGGTGAGGCAGAAGCTAAAATGATAGGTTTGGACGAGTGTAAATAGGTAGCGGTCATGCAAAAAATGATAATCAAATTTAGCCGACAAGTTACACTTATAATGCAAATGCGTAGTAGTAATCGCCTTGGTAATTTTCATAGAAACCTTCGAGCATGACTTTCCCTTTGTGCTCGTTCAGTATATCTAAAATCATATCAATATCTTTAATCGGCTTTTCATTCACTTTAGTTATAATGAACCCGGGCTCCATGTTTGTACGCGCAACTTTGCTGTTGCGGAAAATACTGATAACTTTCACACCAGATTTTTTCCATTTGTTTAATTCATTGTTGTTGAGGTTACGTAACTCAAAACCAATATCGCGTAGGATACGGTCGCTTTTAACCATATTTATACCGCTATGAATATTTTTTAGCGTTACAGCAGTATTGCGCTTGCTTCCTTCACGGAAATATGCTACCTCAACTTTGTTGCCAGGGCGGTAGCCCGCAATTTGTTCTTGTAGCTCCGGAACGGAATTTACCATGTGATTATTTACACTAATGATGACATCGCCTTGCCGGAGTCCGGCAGCTTCTGCGCCTCCATTTGGTGTGATGCGCGTAATGACAACGCCTTGAATATTTTTAAGGTCTAATTCTTTAGCGACTTCTTCCGTAACCTCTTCTATGCTGATACCCAGAATACCGCGCTGCACAATACCGTATTCACGGAGATCTTTTATTACCTTGCGGACAATGTTTGACGGTACGGCGAAGGAATAACCTTCATATCTTCCGGACTGTGTGATGATAGCTGTATTAATGCCCACCAATTCACCATTCGTATTAATCAATGCACCACCACTGTTTCCAGGGTTTACCGCCGCATCGGTTTGAATAAATGATTCGATTCGATACTTATCTTCCAAGATATTTATATCGCGTGCTTTAGCACTGACGATACCCGCCGTTACCGTTGACGATAAATTAAAAGGATTGCCTACGGCTAATACCCATTCGCCAACGCGGATAGAATCAGAGTTGCCAAATATTACAGTTGGAAGATTGCTTTCCTCAATTTTTAACAATGCCAAATCGGTAGAGGGGTCTGTTCCGATAATTTTTGCTTTCAGCTCTCGCCGATCGCTTAAAGTTACTTGAATATCATTACTGCCTTCTATGACGTGGTTATTTGTCACGATCAAGCCATCAGCCGAAACGATAACTCCAGAGCCAGTTGAAGCACCATAGGCTTCGCCATCCCAAAATCCATATTGTGAACCTGCAATAGCGCGGATATTCACCACCGATGGAGTAGCCACTTCTGCAGCCTTAATAAAATTGGTTGGAGCAGATGAGAGAAATGTTCGTTGCGAAAATTCATCAGAGAAGTTGGCAAATTGTGCCTTTACTCCTTGTAGGTTGAACGGGTATTTTTTACTAAAGTGCCAATGAAATATGCCATAAGACACTAACGCGCTAACACATGCTGCACTCAACAGGATGAAAATACTTCGCATAATTAAAAAAAATTTATTCTTTGAAATGTAACAGAATTTTAACGATAAAATATCGAGTTTGTTTTACAACTAAGTTAAATTTGTGCTTTTTATTATGAAATCAAAACTCTGATGAATATTCCATTCTATAAATACCACGGAACGGGCAATGATTTTGTCGTTGTGGATAATCGCGAAAAAATAGTTAACCCAGATGACCAACAACTTATTGCTGCAATATGCGACAGGCGTTTCGGAGTAGGGAGTGACGGATTTATGTTGTTGCAGAATAAAACAGGGTATGACTTCGAAATGAAATACTACAATGCCGACGGAAAAGAATCGTCAATGTGTGGAAATGGTGGCAGATGTATTGTCGCTTTTGCAAAAAAACTCAATATTATACAAAATACATATGCAAAGTTCTATGCCATTGACGGCGAACATGAAGCTAACATAGAAGGAGAATGGGTAGAGTTGAAAATGCGTCCGGTATTTCAAATCATCAAGGGTAATAATCATTTTATTTTAGATACAGGCTCTCCTCATTACGTGACTTTTGTAAACAGACTTGCGTCCATAAATGTGAAAGCTGACGGAAAATCAATTCGTAATTCAGAGGCTTTTCGCAAAGATGGAATCAATGTAAACTTTGTAGAAAAGAATCATGATGGACTGACAGTTTATACCTATGAGCGTGGTGTTGAAGACGAAACGCTTTCTTGCGGTACCGGCGTGGTGGCATCGGCGTTGGCATACCTTTTTGATACAGGCTTGAAGCCACCTGTGATTAATGTAACTACGAAGGGTGGTAAGTTGCAAGTGAAGCAACAACGCTTCGAAAAAGGGTTTGACAATATTTGGCTCTGTGGACCAACGCATTTATCTTTTAGTGGAGATTATTTTTGTGAAACGCTTCAATTATAACGCACTTCACATAATAAAAAAATCGTATATTTGCTCCCCGCAAAATCAATTTTTAGAAAATCTACTATCACAAATTGATAACCGCTTTCGATGCCTTGTGGAAATTTTGATTTTTTTCAAATTAACTTTAAATTATTTAGACAAAATGAGTAATTTTGTTACTCAATCATGATAGAAACGCTTATTTCATCAAAAACTCGTATAAAATTATTGTTGAAGTTCTTCCTGAACAGCAACACTACTTCCTATTTGCGTAGCTTGGAAGGTGAATTCGGCGAATCAACCAACGCCATCCGCGTAGAGTTAAATCATCTCGAAAAGGCAGGAATGCTCATCTCGCATGCTGATGGCAACCGCAAGTTATTCAAGGCTAACATCCAACATCCATTATTTGATGAAATACACAGTATTATTCGCAAATATATTGGTTTAGACAGAGTTATCGAAAATGTAATTGAGCGACTGGGGGATGTTGAAAAGGTATATCTCATCGGCGATTTCGCGCAAGGACTCAATAGTCAAATCATAGATTTAATCATTATCGGAAATGTGGACAAGAGTTACCTGATAAAATTAATCACAAAAGTTGAAGAGTTAATCCACCGAAAGGTGAGATATTTGACTTATACGCAACCGGAAGCCAAACAAGATGATATATCAAGAAGTTATCCGGAAGCATTTTTGTTGTGGTCGAATATTCAATAAATCGTTACCAAAGTATTTTAAATTAGTCTAATACGAGTAAAAAAAATACTCAATAATATGCCAAAACAACAGCAAATAGTGAATCAACTACACCCAACCGAATCGCGTTGGTTTGCTGTTTATACAGGCTTCAGAAAGGAAAAAGTTGTTAAAGAACTGCTAAAAAAAAAACAAATACAAGCCTATTTGCCGCTTCAAAAAGTGACCCGCAGATGGCAACGGAAAATAAAACATTTTGAGATACCGCTCATAAATTGTTATCTATTTGTGAACATCACACGTGCGGAATATGTCAAAGTATTAGAAACAGAATATGTGTTAAATTTTGTGAAATTCGCTCGCGATTTATATGCCATTCCCGATGAGGAAATTTATACCATGAAGCGCGTGGTAATGGATGAATCATCAGAGGCTCAATTGGTTGCAACAGAATATAATGAAGGGGATGTTGTTGAAATTACCACCGGAAACTTGGTTGGGCTACAAGGCAAATTAATAGCAAAAGAAGGTAAGCATCGCTTACTTGTAGAGCTGAACACTTTAGGATATTCTTTACAAATTAGTGTTGAAGAAAACTGGTTACGCAAACTGCAATTCGCTACTGCGTAACAAAAACAAATTGGTTCATCTAAATTGCAATAAGCACCTGCGACTTATTGACGGCGAAGCCGTATCAAAAAATAATCAATGACAACAGTACCAAACATCCAAATGGTTGACCTGAAAAGTCAATACCTGAACATCAAAGCGGAAATAGACCAAGCCGTGCTACACTGTATTGATTCAGCGCAATTTATCCAGGGGCCACCCGTTCAGAAGTTCCAAAAAGCATTGGAAACTTACCTCAAGGTCAAGCACGTCATTCCGTGTGCAAATGGCACAGATGCCTTGCAAATTGCCATGATGGCACTTGACCTGCGTCCAGGCGATGAGGTGATATTGCCAGCATTTACATATATCGCAACTGCCGAAGTAGTCGCGTTGTTAGGGCTAACACCTGTGTTAGTTGATGTTGATTACAATACTTTTTTAACAGATGTCGCACAAATAGAAAAATTAATCACACCAAAAACGAGAGTAATCGTACCAGTACATTTGTACGGGCAATGTGTTGATATGGAACCGTTGATGCAATTAGCACAACAATATAATATTTATGTAATCGAAGATAACGCCCAAGCGATAGGAGCAGATTATTCGTTTAGTAATGGTAATACGGCTAAGTCCGGCACTATTGGACACATTGGTTGTACGTCTTTTTTTCCGTCCAAAAATTTAGGTTGCTACGGCGATGGTGGTGCTATTTTCACCAATGATGATCAATTAGCTGACAAGCTCAGAAAAATTGCAAATCACGGGCAACGTGTTCGTTATTACCACGATTATATCGGGGTGAATAGCCGTTTGGATAGTATTCAAGCAGCTATACTTGGCGTAAAACTACCCCACTTAAATAACTACAATTTAGCACGACAAAGCGTTGCAACGTATTACGATAAAGTATTTGAAGGTTTAACACAAGTGCAAACACCTGCTCGCCAATACAATTCTACCCATGTTTTTCATCAGTATACCTTAATCGTTAAAGATGGAAAACGCGATGCTTTACAGCAATTTTTACAATCGAATGATATACCCACAATTATATATTATCCGGTGCCGCTGTATCGCCAAAAAGCATTTGCACCATATTTTGACACAACGTTTTCATTACCCATTACCGAGCAATTATGCGATGAAGTAATTTCTCTACCCATACATACAGAAATGGAAGAGCTTACATTGCAATACATTGCCAACAAGGTGTGCGATTTTTTTAATACCAAATAGCTTACATGAATCAAAATTGGGAAACCTACATCAATATTCGTTAGCTGCGCTTGATGCTACTACACAAGCTGTAACACAGCAGTTTAGTAGCTTATCGCAATCAGAATTGAATTGGAAACCCAATGCCGAATCGTGGAGCATTGCACAAAATATTGACCATCTGATTGTGATAAATGAAAGTTATTTTCCAATTCTCAAGGCATTGCATCAGCAGCAATACAAAGTTTCATTCTTGGGTAAAATTGGTTTTATTACTGACTTCATGGGCAATTTTATTTTAAAATCAGTAGAGCCGTCGCGTAAGCAGAAAATAAAAACCTTTCCAGTTTGGCAACCACAGACGGGCTCAATAAATGGCGATATTATCAAAAAGTTTGTACAACATCAAACTATGTTGAAGCAACAAATTGTCGATGCATTGCCATTGCTCCAAAAAGGTACTGTAGTTGCATCACCTGCGAATAAAAATATTGTTTATACGTTGGATAAAGCGTTTGAAATACTAATAACACACGAACAACGCCATTTGGCGCAAGCCCAAGAAATGTGGTCGCAAAAAGAAAAGACTTTGCGTGATGATTGATAATTTGACAAATAAATTTTTCGCCCACCCGTCATCTTATCTCGATGAAGGTTGTGACATTGGTAGTGGAACCAAAATTTGGCATTTTTGTCATATTATGTCCGGTGCTGTGATTGGAAAAAATTGTAATATTGGACAAAATGTAATGATAGCTTCACAAGTCAAAATTGGTAATAATGTAAAAATTCAAAACAACGTCTCTATTTATACAGGTGTGGTTTGCGAAGATGATGTTTTTTTGGGTCCGTCAATGGTATTTACAAATGTAATTAACCCACGCAGCGAAGTGAATCGCAAAGAAGAATACCTACCAACGCTCGTCAAAAAAGGTGCAACCATCGGTGCTAATGCCAGCATTGTTTGTGGAAACGTCATAGGTCAATATGCCTTCATCGGTGCGGGAGCAGTCATAACTAAAAATGTTAAAGACTATGCACTAATGGTTGGTAATCCGGCTCGACAGACAGGGTGGATAAGCGAATATGGTGTCAAGTTAAATTTTGATGAAAATGGTAAAGCATTTTGCTCCGCATCGTACCAAGTCTACCAATTATTGGATAACGAAGTGAAAAAACTTGCTCAATAAATTGAGTGATATAATAAATAATAAAATAAATTTTGCGATTGTAGGATATGGAGCTATCGGGCATCGCCATGCAGCATTAATACAACAAATTCCGAATGCCGATTTAGTGGCAATTTGTGATAATCAAAAAGTGGCACACCCTGATATACCTTTATACGCTTCTATAAACGAGATGTTAAAAAATCATCCTGAAGTGGATGTTGTCAATGTTTGCTCACCAAACGGTTTGCACGCCACACATGCCATTGAGGTTTTGGACGCACAGCGACACGTAGTTATTGAGAAGCCGATGGCACTATCAAAATCAGATTGTGAAGCCATCATACACAAAGCATTATCAATAGATAAAAAGGTGTTTTGCATTATGCAAAATCGCTACTCGCCTGTGTCTGCATGGTTGAAACAAGTCGTTGATAATCAGCTATTAGGGAAGATATTATTCGTCCAAGCTAACTGTTTCTGGAATCGAGATAACCGCTACTATTCCACTAACGGGCAGCCTCATTTTTGGAGAGGAAAAAAAGCTTTGGACGGCGGTCCGTTGTTTACCCAATTTGCCCATTTTATTGACACACTTTATTGGATTTTTGGTGATATGCAAATCGAAAAATCAAACTTGTTTTATAACGATATTAACACAGGCGTTGAGGTGGAAGATACCGGCATTGTTCAACTCGCGTTGAAGAGGCACAACGCAACAGCTACATTCCAATATTCCATTGCTGCTTGGGATAAAAATATGGAAAGCAGCGTGATTATTTTAGGAAGTCAGGGTAGCATAAAAATTAGCGGACAATATATGGATACCATTGCGTATTGCCATATTAAAGATTATGACCAACCAGTTTTGACACATACAGATGCTTGGCAAAATCATTTTCAAGCTATTGAGAATGTTGCATTGACGTTACAGCAAAATGCCTCCATCGCTACCAATGCAATGGAAGGTATGAAGGTCGTAGAAATTATCGAAAACATTTACCATCAAGCAGTTTGAGTAAAATTGTTACCAATATTGCACAACTTTTCTCATTATTGTTAAACACAAAAAGTACATCGAAAGTAAAATTATGTATCAAGCACTTTTAGATAAAGAAAAGAAAATTGGTGTAATAGGATTGGGTTATGTGGGACTCCCCCTCGCTTTAGAATTTGCAAAATATTTCAGCGTTATTGGCTTTGATATTAACTCTGAGCGCGTAGAGATGATGCAAAATAAGATTGATCCATCCAACGAATTAGCCGCAGCAGATTTTGAAAATAAAGATATTGTTTTTACGGATAATCTGGATGTGTTGCGCGAAGCAAATTTTTACATCATTGCAGTACCCACCGATATTGATGAACACAAAGTTCCAAACCTTCGTCCATTGCAAGGGGCTTCAGCCACTGTTGGAAAGGTCATAAAAAAAGGAGATTATGTTGTGTACGAATCTACCGTCTATCCGGGTTGTACCGAAGAAGATTGTGTACCAATCGTTGAAGAAATTTCTGGTCTGAAAGCATATACAGATTTTAAAGTTGGTTATTCGCCAGAACGAATTAATCCGGGTGATAAAGAACATACCGTTGCCAAAATTTTAAAAATAGTTGCGGGTAATGATGATGAAGCCTTACAGACAGTTGCAGATGTATATGGCAAGGCAATCATTGCAGGTGTATATAAAGCACAAAGCATCCGAGTGGCAGAAGCGGCAAAAGTTATCGAAAATTCACAACGCGACATCAACATAGCATTCGTTAATGAACTTTCTATGATTTTTGACAAAATGAATTTGGATACGAAAGCCGTTTTGGAAGCTGCTGGTACTAAATGGAATTTTTTGAAATTTCAGCCTGGTTTAGTAGGCGGACATTGCATCGGCGTTGACCCTTACTATTTAGCCTACAAAGCACAAGAGTTGGGATATAATCCTGAAGTCATTTTGAGCGGTCGCCGCATTAATGATAACATGCCAGCATATATCGCAAAGCGATTAGTGCAAATGATTATTCAGAAAGGAAAAAACCCAGGGCAGACCAAAGTGTTAGTTATGGGTTTGACATTCAAAGAAAACGTGTCGGATATCCGCAATTCTAAAGTTGTTAATATCATAAAAGAGTTAATGGGATATTCCGTCAACGTGCATATTGTTGACCCTTACGCATCTCCCAACGAAGTAGCACATGAATACAAACTTACTCTTTTAGAAAAACCGAATAATGACTACGATGCCGTAATTGTAGCGGTGGCACATGATAAATTTAAGGAAAAATACGTCAAAGAAATGCAGCAACTTTTGACGAAAGACGCTATATTTTTTGACCTGAAAGCTATTTATCAACCCGCGCAATTTGAAGACAACATAACTTATTGGCGACTATAATGAAAAAAAATATTTTAGTAACAGGCGGAGCAGGATTTATCGGCTCAAATTTAGTTGAGACGTTACTGAATGATAATCGAGTGGGCAAAGTTCGCGTGTTGGATAACCTCAGTACTGGATATTTTCAAAATATACAGGAGTTTAAAACGCATCCCAACTTTGAATTTGTGTTGGGTGATATTCGCGATTATGAAACCTGTCTGTCTGCTTGTGCAGGTGTGCATTTAGTTTGTCATCAAGCAGCATTAGGTTCCGTTCCGCGCAGTATAAAAGATCCTCTAACCTCTAATGCGGTTAATATTACAGGTACACTAAATATATTTCAAGCGGCTGTGCAGCAAGGGATACAACGTGTTGTGTTTGCTGCATCCTCCTCTACGTATGGCGATAGCAAAGGTCTGCCAAAGGTAGAAGATAGAATCGGGCGACCACTATCACCGTATGCTGTAACCAAATACGTGATGGAGTTATACGCAGATGTTTTCTCCAAAACCTATCCGTTTTCGTATGTCGGTTTGCGTTATTTCAATGTATTTGGTCCTAAGCAAAGCCCCAATGGTGCATATGCCGCTGTGATACCGCTTTTTATCAAACACGCAAAAGAAAATACTGCGCCAACAATTAATGGAGATGGCACATTCAGCCGCGATTTTACCTATGTTGCAAATGCTGTGCAAGCCAACGTATTAGCACTATTTACAGACAAAGAAACGGCTATAAATCAGATTTATAATGTTGCTTGCGGTGACCAAACTACATTAAATGAATTGTGGGATATGATAAAATCTGTTAGTGGCTGTACAGTAGATGCAATTCATGGCGCAAGTAGAATTGGCGATATCCCGCATAGTTTAGCAGATGTGACTAAGATTAAATCTTTACTTGCTTATGAAGAGAAAGTAAAAATTAAAGAAGGGCTACACCTGACGATAACCTCTAAACAATGGGCGTAAAAAATTATACATACGCCCCGATATAATAGTTTGTTATTTAAAATTTTATTACGTTAAATTAATCGGCTTTACCAAGTTATGAAAAAGGTTTTATATTTATTAATGCTGTTGCTAATTCCAAGTATCTTCTATGCACAAATTAACCCAAACGAACAACGTGCGAGGGACGAATTAAAAAGAAGAGGACTTGATGATGAAGCGGTACGCCTTCGTATGCAAAAAAAAGGTATCAACTTAGAAACCATCGATCCTTCCGATGCAGCGTCAGTTATGAAGGCGGAAAAAGTATTACAAGAAGTAATAGCCGAAATGGAGGCAGAAGATAAACAGAAAGCCGAAAAAGATGCAAAACCTGTGCGTAACAATCGAGCCGCACCTGAGGATGCTAAAATAGATACACTCAAAAAAGAAAAGATAAAGGAAATTGCCAAGCAATCTGATGAGGTAGTAGATGCCGTAAAAAAAGGATCTTCCATTGAAGAAGCCATTTCAGAAACGTTGATTGACAACCAAGAAGAGGCACTTCCGCCCGCGCAAATTTATGGGCAGGAGTTGTTCCGTTCGCAGCGATTAAAACTGTATAGAAAATCAGAGGATGTAAAACCTCCAGATAGCTATGTGTTAGGTGTGGGTGATATTATTGGCATTTCTATTTGGGGAAATAGTGAAGAATCTATGATATTAGAGGTAAACAATGAGGGTTACATAAAACCTTCGGGGATGTCTCGAATTTATATAAAGGGCGTAAAATTTGGTGATGCAAAAACATTATTGCTAAAGAAGTTTTCAAACTATTATAATTTCTTACCCAACCAATTTGAAGCTACGCTAAACTTCTCCAGAACCATTAATGTCAGTATTGTTGGGGAGGCGTTTAACTACGGAAGTTTTAATATTCCAGCGATAAATACGGCATTTAACGCGCTTGTTGCAGCCGGCGGTCCAACAGATATCGGGTCGGTGCGTAACATTAAACTATTGCGTGCCGGAAAAGAACCTGTAAAAATTGACATTTACCAGTATTTGCAGAATCCGAGTATTAGTTCAGATTTTTATCTGGAGGAAAACGACATCATACACATACCGATTGCAGAAAAAACTGTGGAAATTCAAGGAGAAATTTTCAAGCCATTTCGATATGAATTATTGGACAATGAAAACCTGTTCGAGTTAATAAATTATGCCGGAGGCTTGCGCCCCGAAGCTTTGCTGCAAAACATAGAAATAACAAGATTACAAGACGATAAAGAGATTCTCATTAATGTAAACTTGTTGGAAGCGATGCCCAAAAATGACAATTATAAACTTAAAAAAGGTGATAGGGTATTTATTAGAAAGATTCCAAAGTCTTTTGAAAACTTCGTCACTATTAAAAAAGGGATTATCGCTCCGGGAAAATTTTCAATTGGTAACAACACAACGATAAAGGAAATTCTACAACGCGTAGAGTTAGAGCCTAATGCAATTACTTCGCTATCATATATTAAACGTTTAAAGGAGGATTTACATACTATTGAATACGTGCCGTTTAATATTGAAAACATTAAAAATGGCGGAGCAGATATTGTACTGAAACCTAATGATGAGTTAATGATTTTTACAAAAAATCTTTATTCTGATAAACACGAAATCGTTGTCGAAGGATCTGTGCGTGAGCCTAAACGCTTAGAGTACGACCAAACAGGCACTCTAACCGTAAAAGATGCTGTATTTATTGCCGGAGGCAAGCGCGATTACGCTTCTGATGTGGCATATATTAAACGATTGAAGAAAGATGATCCCAACGGTATTCAATACCTGCGGATTGACTTGAAAGAGGCACTTGATGATAATTCTACTAATAAAGAAAAATATAATCTTATTCCGGGTGATACGCTGGTGGTTTTGTCCAAACTAACCTATTCTAACGAGTTCACAATTAAAATTGATGGGGAAGTAATGAATCCGGGTGAGTATAAATACGACACATCGCTCACATTAAAAGATGCCATAGAATTGACAGGTGGTTTAAAATTTGCTGCAGATAAGAGTAGAATAGATATCTACAGAGTAGATTTTGAAGATAATAAAAAAACTAAAATTGTTGCTGCAAATATTGAAATAGACGAGAACTATGAACTAAAAAGCAGCAACACTAATCTACAATTAAAGCCATACGATCAAATTTATATACGCACAGCACCCGAATTTGAACTGCAACGAGTAGTTCGGCTAAACGGAGAGGTACGTTACCCAGGAAAATATGCTATTGTTAAAGACAATGAGCGAATATTAGATGTAGTGGCACGAGCTGGTGGTTTTACAGATGAAGCCTTTTTGGAAGGGATTTCTTTATATCGATTTAAAGAGGGTTTGGGGTATGTGTTTGTGGATTTGAGAGCAGCGGTTAAAAATCCCAATTCAAATCACAATATTTTACTCGCGGATATGGATTCTATTGTTATCACTAAACAAAGAGATTTAGTGACTATCTATGGCCATACAAACATCTACCTTACCTATAAGGATGATTTAATTAGAGAAGGAAAAATTAGTGTACCTTTTGAGCCTGGCAAAAATGCAAAGTATTATGTTGATAAATATGCTGGCGGTGTTTCAGAAACAGGAGATGCCAATAAAATTGTTGTTCGCACCAGTAATGGTATTGTGACAAAATCGTATAAATTTTCCTTGTTTGGTAGAAAATACCCAAAGGTAGAATATAAAGGAAGTACTATATATGTAGGAAGAAAAGAAATAAAACCTAAAGAGGAAGAAAAGAAAAAAATTGAATGGGATAAAGTATTTCAAAATATAGTAGCACAAGCTACGGCAGTGTTAACATTGGTGTTATTAATTAAAAATGTTCAATAAAGCTTTTTTAACTCCCCTAAATCCAGTTTTCAAAAATCACATAAATGAATACCGTAGATTCAAACAATGATTATATCTCACTAAAGGATGTAATTTTAAAAATTAGTGAGTACGCGAAATATCTTTATACAAAAAAGATAGGGATATTATTGTTTAGTGCATTCTTTGCTGCCTTCTATTATTTTATAAATAGGGGGCACACTCCAATTTATAGAGAAAACCTGACATTCATGATGGATGAATCAAAAGGAGATGCTTTACAAGGATTTGGTTTGTTTGATGGACTTTTTGGGAAAAGTGGTTCAACTGGGAACACGGGTATAAAACTTTTAAAACTCTTTGAAAGTAAAAGAATTATACATAATACTTTATTTGATACAATAAATGTTGAAGGGAAACCTGCGTATATTGCAAACTTTATTTTAGATAGTTACAGCTTAGACGAACTTTGTGGTCCTTATAAGTCTTTCGGAAATTTCTCATGGAAAGAATCTTGGCCACAAGCGCTACAAAATAGTCCTAGCTTTAGATTTAAGCATGGAAACACCGATGATTTTAATAAAACTGAAAATCAGTATCTTAGGCTACTTTATGAGTTTATTTCAGGCAACGCGAATATAGGATTACCTTCCAAATTAAATTCTTCTATGGATGAAGAAACCGGTATTATGACACTTACAATGGAAAGTGGTAAAGAGATGCTCACACTAAGCATATTAAACAAAATTTATGGACATTTAAGTGGCTTTTTTATTGAAAAGGCAGCCGAAAAACAAACCAAAACATTTAAAATCATGAAGGAAAAGCGAGATTCTATTATATGGGCACTTAAACGGGCAGAATTTAATTTAGCTGACTTTAAAGATAGAAACAGAAATTTAGTTACCGTAAAAGGATATTTGGAACAAGTTAAATTAGAGCGTGATGTAATGGTGCTAAATTCAATGTATGCCGAAGCAGTAAAACAAATGGAGGTTACCGATTTTGCATTAAAAAATACAGTACCAGTAGTGCAAATCATAGATATTCCCAGGTCACCAATAGTGCCAACATCGAAAAGTTGGAAAAAGCAGTTAGTTATTGGTTTAGCAATCGGAACATTTTTAAGTGTGGCTTTAATGATTATATTAAAGATATTTAAGGATATAATGAAAAACTAATAGTAATTTTATACAGCATGAAAGTAGTAATATTAGCAGGAGGATTGGGTACGCGATTGGCAGAAGAAACCACCACGCGCCCTAAGCCCATGGTCGAAATAGGAGGAAAGCCTATTTTATGGCATATTATGAAAATTTATGCCCACTACGGATTCAATGATTTTGTGATTTGTTTGGGATATAAAGGTTATACCATAAAAGAATATTTTATCAACTATTTTTTATACAACTCCGACCTGACCGTAGAGTTGAGTAACAACAAAGTAGATGTTCATTTTAGTAACACCGAATCATTTAAAGTAACCTTAGTAGATACTGGGTTGCATACCAATACTGCAGGACGCATCAAAAAAATCCAAAAATATATTGGCAACGAACCATTTTTACTTACCTATGGCGATGGTGTAATAGATTTGGATGTCCGTAAAGTGGTCGAATTTCATAAAGAACAAGGAAAGCTTGCTACATTAACGGCATCCGTCAATCCAAGTCGTTTTGGCAATATTGAGATTAACGAACAAAATGTAATCACACACTTTCAGGAAAAACCCGAAGATGAAAATCACTGGATAAATGCAGGCTTTTTTGTGTTAGAACCGCAGATTTTCGATTACTTGAAAGGCGACATGGAAACCATTCAATGGGAGAAAAAGCCATTAGTCGAAATTGCTAAAGACGGGCAACTTTCTGCATATAAACATTATGGTTTTTGGAAGTGCATGGATGCCATCCGAGATAAGATGGAGTTAGAACAATTGTGGGAAACCAACCAAGCGAAGTGGAAAGTATGGTAGATTTTAGATATACATATCAAGGCAAAAAAGTTCTGCTCACCGGGCATACGGGCTTTAAAGGTTCGTGGCTTTTAGCCTGGCTGCATAGTTTAGGCGCAACCGTGAAAGGCTATGCATTAGCACCCGAAAATACTTTTGACCTATACCATGTCATAAACGGCGACCAACTCTGTGATTCAGTTATTGCTGATATTAGAAATAAAGAAAAGCTTAAAAAAGAAATATTAGATTTTCAGCCTGATTTTATTTTTCATTTGGCAGCACAGCCCTTGGTGCGCTATTCGTATGAATACCCTACCGAAACTTTCGACATCAACGTTATGGGAACGGCACATCTTTTAGATGCCATTCGATTTTTAGAAAAACCATGCAATGTAATTTGTATAACAACAGACAAGGTATATGAAAATAAAGAATGGCATTATCCGTATCGTGAAACTGACCGCTTGGGCGGATACGACCCATATAGCGCGAGCAAAGCAGCAACGGAAATTGTCATTTCTTCATATAGAAACTCTTTTTATAACCCAAAGCAGTATGACCAACACCATAAAGCAATCGCGGCTGCACGAGCCGGCAACGTCATTGGTGGCGGTGATTGGGCAAAAGACAGAATTATCCCTGATATTATTCGAGCTTTGCAAAAAAATGAAACCATCACAGTTCGTAATCCGCAAGCAGTTCGCCCTTGGCAACACGTATTGGAGCCACTTAGTGGATATTTACACTTAGGAGCAAAAATGTCAGAAAATCCGATTAATTTTTCTGATGCTTATAACTTCGGACCTTATTTGGAAGATACATTAGCAGTCAAGAATTTAGTAGAAATCGCTATCCAAAAATTTGGATATGGAGACTATATAACACCCGCACAAATTGACCAGCCACACGAGGCTGGGTTATTAAAGTTAGATATTAATAAAACGATAAACGAATTAGGTTGGACACCAAAATGGAATGCTCATCGGGCGATAGAAGAAACGATAAGTTGGTATAAAATAGGTACTAAACAGTTCACGCTCGACCAAATTCGATATTATTCAACATGACATTTACTGCTACTACATTATCAGGTAGTTTTGTTGTTTCGCTTACCCCATTTCAGGACGAGCGAGGTTGGTTTGCTCGCACCTATTGCGAAAAGGAATTCGACCAAATCCAGCATACGAAACACTGGGTACAACTCAATCATTCCTTTACAGCAAAAAAGGGAACAATCAGAGGGATGCACTATCAACTACCGCCGTTTGCCGAAATTAAATTAGTACGGTGTATTGCTGGTGCAGTATGGGATGTTATTGTAGATATTAGAGAGGCTTCGCCTACGTTTTTGCAATGGTTTGGTATTGAGTTATCCGCACAAAACAGAAAAATGTTGTACATACCCGAGGGCTTTGCACATGGCTTTCAGACCCTTACTGACAACGCAGAACTAATTTACCATCACTCCGAATTTTTTACACCAAAAACAGAGGGTGGTTTGCGCTTTGATGATACAACATTAGCGATTCAGTGGCAACTGCCAGCAACGGAAATTTCGGATAGAGATAGAAACCATCAGCTTATTGATGATAATTTTAAAGGATTCAAAATAAAATAATGACTTGCAGACATTGTAACCACCCATTAACAAATGCTTTTTGTGACCTACAGACTTGCCCACCATCTAATGCAATGGTGAAACTGGATGCTGTTACCTCGCCGGAAACATACTTCCCTTTAAAGGTGTTCGTATGCGAAAAATGCTGGCTGGTACAAGTAGATGAGTTAGAAAAAGCTGAAGCTATCTTTAATGATGAATATACTTATTTTTCTTCGTATTCTACGAGTTGGTTGCAACACGCAAAAGAATATGCAGAATATATGAGCGAGCGTTTTGGTTATAACGGGCAATCATTAGTTGTGGAAATTGCATCGAACGATGGTTATTTGCTTCAATATTTCAAAGAAAAAAACATACCAGTTTTAGGTGTTGAACCTACGGCTAATACGGCACAGGTAGCAATTGAAAAAGGCATCGAAAATATCATAGATTTCTTTGGAAGCAATCTCGCGGAATCTCGTTTAAAAGCCAAAGCAGATTTGATTTTGGGGAATAATGTATTAGCACATGTACCAGATATCAACGATTTTGTAAAGGGCGTAAAAATCTCCCTCAAACCTAATGGCGTAAATACATTTGAGTTTCCGCATCTTTGTAAATTAGTAGAATACAACCAATTTGATACCATTTATCACGAACACTTTTCGTACCTTT
Organism: Saprospiraceae bacterium; assembly: GCA_017996375.1. Taxonomy (GTDB): domain Bacteria; phylum Bacteroidota; class Bacteroidia; order Chitinophagales; family Saprospiraceae; genus JAGOHC01. The sequence continues at coordinate 29,378 of JAGOHC010000012.1, forward strand.
CGCTTACGGCGGTAAAAGCAATTTTTGAGGCACAAGGTTTAGAAATTTTTGACGTGCAAGAATTGCCTACACATGGTGGCAGCCTACGCATATTTGCCAAACACCAAGCAGATAATACAAAACAAATTGAACCAACGGTACAAGCACTGTTAGAAAAAGAACATCAACTGGGTGTTTCCACCTTATCGTACTACACAGGTTTTCAAGAAAAAGTAGATAAAATCAAGTATGATTTTACCTCTTTTTTGATTGCTCAAAAAGCAGCAGGAAAAAAAGTAATAGGCTATGGGGCTGCCGCAAAAGGCAACACATTACTCAATTACTGCGGCATCAAAGGTCATGACTTGATTAGCTTTGTAGTAGACGCCTCGCCATACAAGCAGAATAAATTACTACCCGGTTCACGCATACCGGTAGTAGGCAAAGAGCAAATAGCAGCTTATGAACCAGATTATGTTATTATTTTTCCTTGGAACTTAAAAACAGAAATTACGGAGCAGCTATCGTTTATTCGCCAATGGGGTGGGCAGTTTGTAGTAGCAATTCCTGAGCTGCAAATTTTTTAAAATATGAAGATTCTGGTTACAGGGGGCACAGGTTTTATCGGCAATCATTTAGTAAAAAAACTGCTTAGTGATGAACACGAATTAGTTGTTACTGCTACAAGTGCCGAGAAAGCAAAAAAAAATGAGTGGTTCAATCATGTTCAGTTTGAAGAATTAGATATAACAAATGTCAAAAAATCATTTTTCGAAAAATGTACAGGAATTGATAAAGTCATTCATTTAATTTGGTCGGGATTACCTAACTACAAAGATCTTTTTCACGTTGAAGAAAACCTGATGCCACAGTACTTTTTTATCAAGAATTTGGTGCAATCCGGCATAACCGACATTACTATTACAGGCACGTGCTTTGAGTACGGAATGAACAACGGCGCTCTGGCACCAGATAGGCTCACTGACCCACAAAACCCTTACGCATTAGCCAAAGATACCTTGCGAAAGTTTTTACAACAATTACAGCAAAAACATCCGTTCAAACTAAAATGGTTGCGCTTGTTCTATATGTTCGGCGAAGGGCAGTCAGAAAAGTCAATTCTATCCCTTTTGGATAAAGCATTAGCAAATGGTGATACTACTTTTAATATGAGTGGTGGAGAGCAATTACGAGATTATTTACCGATTGAGGAAGTGGTCAAGCAAATCGCCAATTATGCGGTAAATCAAGAAGGTAATTGTATATCAAATATTTGTAGCGGAATGCCTATCTCCATTCGGAACTTAGTGGAAAATTACCTTAAAAAAAATAATAAAAGTATATTTCTTAACTTAGGGTACTATCCTTATCCTGACTATGAGCCTATGGCTTTTTGGGGCAAATGTTGAAAAAAAAAATAACAATTTATAAAATAGTAAACTATACAAAATTCATTTTTTGGTTGCTTTGGTGCAAGCTTATTGGCTATAGTAGGTTTACAAAAAAACTTTTGAAGCATAGAGAAGACTGCTCTTTTGGAGACTTTACTTATGGTAAGCCACTTGTTATGAATTTCGGAGAGAACAGTAAGCTAATCGTTGGGAAATATTGTTCTATATCAACGGGAGTAACCATTCTATTGGGAGGAAATCATCGAATGGATTGGATATCTACTTACCCATTTAATGTATTTACTAATAGTTTTCCTAATGCAAAAAGCATTAAAGGTCATCCATGGTCAAAAGGTAATGTTAACATAGGTAATGATGTATGGATTGGACAAAATGCAACTATATTATCTGGAATTAATATTGGTCATGGGGCAGTTATTGCTACAAATGCTGTAGTTACAAAAGATGTTAAAGATTATGAAGTAGTCGCTGGAAACCCTGCCAAAGTAATAAAAAAAAGATTTGATGAGGATACGATTAACCGACTTTTAGAGCTAAAATGGTGGGATTGGGACTCAGAAAAGGTTAATTCCAATGTAGAAATTCTTTGTTCAGGTAACGTTGATAGAATTTGTTCAATAGATGAGGACTAATAAAACAAATAAATTAGGGGTTGTTTATCTCTCTTATGTTCCTTATGGTACTTATTGTTTTGAGCAATTTATTATGTCTTATATAAAATTTGAGGCTAATTTTGAACATGAACTAATTATCTTGTTTAAAGGATTTGATCATATTTCAGAGTTAAGTACTTTTAATAAAATTTTATATAAAAATAATATTAAAGTTCGAGCCATAAATGTAAATATTGGATTAGATATTGATTCTTATTCCTTCGCCGCAAATTGCCTAAATTATAAATATTTGGTGTTTTTTAATAGTAATTCGGTCATTTTATATGATAAATGGTTATCAAAAATGTACGAAGCAATTATAAAGCCGAATGTAGGAGTTGTAGGATGTACCGCAGGATGGGGAGCATTTGGTAGAGATACAGGAGTTTTAAAAAGAAATATAGGTAGATTGTTTTCAAAATTATCTGATAAAAATAATCCAACTATTAACCAGGATAGTTTTGGCAAATCTATCAATACACGGCATGGTTTCTTCCAGAAGTTATTGATGTATATAGCCCGTAAAATCAATTTTTCTGAAAGCACAATGGCACATATTAGAACCAATGCATTTATGATAAAGCGAGAACTATTTATATCCTTAGCATACAATAATCCTACTCCTCAAATACTGTTTAAGTTTTTGACTAAAGACCAAGAAATTAAATTTAAGACAATATGCTTTGAACATGGTAAAAATTCAATGACTAATCAGCTATTGAGAAAAGGGTATTTGGTTTTGGTAGTGGATAAGAATGGTAAAACCTATGAAAAAAAGGATTGGAGAGACAGTAATACATTTTGGTATGGCAACCAAGAGAATTTACTAATTAGCGATAACCAAACAAGGCATTACGAATTAGCATCAATAACAGAAAAAGTAGCCCGAAGTTATAGCGCGTGGGGAGATGGCACTAACTACATTTAAAAACACAACTGCTATTGCTTTTTCGAGGGTAGTTTCAGTCCTTATTAATATTTTAATACTGCCTATTTATGGTAAAATGATGGGCTATGAGGCATTTGGATTAATTAGTTTTTATACCACACTTCAAGCCTCTTTTGTGGTTTTAGATTTTGGGCTAAGTGCCACATTATCAAGAGAATTGGCTAAGGAACAGAATCCGACATATAAACAAAATAAAATAAATTTAGCCTACACCATTGAAGTAATTTATTGGGTGGTAGGTATTGTAATAGGATTGAGCCTATTTCTATGTGCGCCACTAATAGCCAAATATTGGGTAAACGCCCAAAAAATATCATTTGATACACTACAACAATCTATTCGCATAATGGCAATTATATTGATGTTTCAGTGGGCGCACAGTATTTATAATGGCGGTCTAACTGGTATGCAAAAATTAGTTAAGCTTAACATCCAAACGATATTTTTTAACGTATTGAAAAATATTGGCGTTATTATAGCAATGTGGATGTTGTCACCATCCGTATATGTGTTTTTGCTTTGGCAGCTATTGATAACCATAGTGTTTACCTTTGTTTTGCGCTATTCATTTTGGCATGAATTAGTGCCGGAAAGAAAACAGTTTTCTAAGACAGAATTATTTACAGTCGGTCGCTTTGCATTAGGTATGACGGGTATCGGTTTATCTACCTTATTATTGGGGCAAATTGATAAATTGCTTATCTCCAAAATGATGTCGCTTGAGCAATTTGGTTATTATACACTTGCTTTTGCAGCAGGATCTAATGTATTGATTGGAATTAGTATTTTTTTGCCAACGTTTTTGCCGACACTAACTAATCTAATATCTAAAGGTGATATAGATGGAGTCAAGCAATGCTATCATAATTACAGCAATATCATTGCTATTATCGCTATACCTACGGCATTACTGATGGCTTTTTATAGCAAAGAAATTTTATTGATATGGACGCATGATCCAAAACTAGCAGAACAATCTTATCTATTAGTACGATTTGTAGCATTAGGTTATATGATTAACGGGCTAAGTTATGGGTATTTTAATCTAATGTTGGCGTATGGTTGGACGCGATATACTATATATCAAAATATCTTATCTAGTATAATCTCTATACCGTTGATGTATTACTCGGTAGCAAATTTTGGTATTACAGGTGGTGCATCTGTATGCTTTATTCTTTCTATTGGAGCAATATTAATCGGCTTGCCGTACACACATACAAAATTGCTCAAACACGAGTTTGGTAATGTCTTGAAAAATGATTTTGGGGTGCCATTAATTATTTCTTTGCTAATTATTAGTATCTCGAGAATATTTTTTCCTGTTCATAGTAGCTATTGGGTGCAACTTTTCCTCTTAGGCGTAATACTGAGTATAGCTTTGTTACTAAATGTCTATGCGTCTAGTAATTTAAAAAATATTGTTAAGAGTACACTCCAACAGCTTTTAAAATCACCTGTAGGTCATGCAAAATAATAACCAGCCACTAATTTCAGTAGTGATACCTGTAAGGAATTGTGAGAGTACAATTTATTATACCTTAAAAAGTGTACTAAACCAAACCACACAAAATTTTGAAGTTGTTGTGTCTGATAATTATTGCGATGATGATACAGCAAAGGTCATACTCTCGTTTAAAGATGAGAAAATTAAATACTTCAAAACGGATGAGCGACTTTCTATGTGTGACAGCTATGAGTTTGCAGCTAGTAAAGCCATCGGTAAGTATATGATTATTATTGGCGGAGATGATGGCATTCACCAAAATGCTTTAGATAGATTAGAGGAGGAGATATTAAATACAAATTATAAGATGTACTGTTGGCCTGTTAAACTGTATAAATGGCCAAATAACAAAGGCATTGCATTTGAAGATGATTGTAATATGTATAGGTTTAATAGTATAAAACAAATTGATACGGTAAGTGCGGCAATTGCCAATCTGAAATTAGGAGGTTGGAGATATGAGAACTTGATGACAATGTTATATCATACTTGCATATCAATGAGTATAGTAAAGGATGTTATTAAAGATCATGGAAGGCTTTTTTATACAACTCAGCCTGATGTATATACCTCCTATGTGATACCTGCGTATGTAAAAGAACTAAAAGTTATTGATAAACCAATAACGATTTCAGGACATTCTAAGCATGGCAATAGTGCTGTTACGTTGGATAAAAATAATAAGAATTACGACAAATTTATGCAAGAATATGGCAACTATAAAATTGATGAAAGTGTTCCAACGGGAATGCCGATTAGAGAAGCCACCTTATTAGAACCTTTGTATGTTGCTAAAAAGAGAATAGCTATATACAAATACACAAAAATCAATGAACATCTTTCATGGGCAAATGTAGTTTGTAATACACGCTATACAGGTAACATTTGGACTAATTGGAAGATTTGTTTTATGCACACCAATTTATTAGATTTTTTGATAATATCAATCTATGTATTAGGAATTTTTTTGTATAAAACATTAAGAAATTTGAGAAGTAAAAAAAGTAACCTGTCCTTAAAAGAAGTCTCAGCAAAGAATATTTATGATTATTCGGCTATATCTACAAGTTAATAATTTATAAGGTATTTTATTTCAAAGAAAATTAGTATATGCATTACTTGAAAAATAAACTCAGACAATTTTTAAGACTAAAGTACTTTCAACCATTTTGGGAACAGCTTTTCAATTGGTCTAAACTTTTCATGAACTATTGGGGTGGGGCACATATTCAAAATAGTGGAGAAATTTTTATTTTAGATACTATTTTGAAATCTGTAAAAAATGACAACGTTAATATTTTTGATGTCGGAGTAAATAATGGAGAGTATATTGATTATTTTATTAAACTTAATAACAATAATACAAGAGAAATTAAACTTTATGGATTTGAACCAAACGCAAATTTATTTTCGAAGGTAAATAACAAATATCTTCAGTACAAAAATATAGTATTAAGTGAATTAGGATTAGGAGAAAAAACTTGCAATACGACTTTGTATATCCCAACAAATAACGATATGCTATCGTCGGGGTTCAAAAGCCATTTGCTAAACCAAGCTACTACAATAATAGAGAAAAACATTCAGATAGAAACTGA
>JAGOHC010000134.1 GCA_017996375.1 Saprospiraceae bacterium
GTATAAACATTCGTCAAAAGTGTCGTTGGCGATGGTATGGCGAACGATTGCAGAGCGATGTGCAAATATTTCAGGAGATAAAATCCAAGCATAATTTGCTGGGGGAGAAGTCAAAAACCCTTATCAGTTTGAAGAACACCAACCAACAAAATTTTATCAGTATAGCTAATGAACTGCTACTCGAAAATAATTTATTTGCTGTCTTGTACAATTCTTATTGCCGACAATATTGGCAATCTTTTGACATGAAAATCAGCCTCACTACGGATACTGATATGTTATTTGGCAATCCAAAAACTGGATGGTTGAATTTGCAGACAACAATCCTTCCGCAAGTTGTTTTGGAAGTAAAATACGATGAAACGGAGGAGGATTATATTGATGAATTTTTGCAGGCATTACCTTTCAGAATGTCTAAAAATTCAAAGTTTGTAACAGGATTAACTATTGTAAATAATTAATATAATTAGTTGATAAACAGGAAGTTGCCATTTTCGTAAATTAGTTCATCGTTGGCATAAATGCTTCCGCCGTTTGTCATGTCTGTAATCAAATCATAATGGATGGCAGACTCATTTTTTCCGCCGCATTGCAGGTAACTTTGTCCAATTGCCATGTGAATTGTGCCGCCAATTTTTTCGTCAAAAAGAATATTTTTTGTACACTGACGAATATTGTAATTTGTCCCGATGGCAGCTTCGCCGAATCGTCGGGTACCAGCTATGGCAAAGACTCTGTCTAACGCGGGCTTGCCAATCTTAGCATCCCATTTTTCGATGTATCCATCTTTAACGAAAAGTGTCACACCCTCAATTTCTTCGCCTAACAAAATTGCAGGATAGCTAAAATGCACCACACCATTTACGGAATCTTCTACAGGACTCGTAAACACTTCTCCGGAAGGCATATTATTGCGTCCGTCAGAATTTACCCAGGTGCGTCCATCAGTTTTGAAGCTGATATCAGTACCATTGCCGACATAGCGAATGGTGTTTTTCGTATGTAAAAAATCTACAATTTGTTGCTGAAAAACGCGTACGGCCAACCATTTTTCATAAGGGTTTTCATCATACAAATTACAAGCGTTGAACACAAAATTTTCATACTCCGAACACGTCATATTAGCTAATTCGGCTGCAGCCAAAGTTGGATATTGACAGAGGCAACGTTTGAGCGAGCGAGTAGCTATGCGTTCAAAATAGGTTTTGTTTACAGCAGCAAAAGCCTCGTTTCGCAACTGCTTTCGCGTATCAGTTGTATTGGCTGAATTTTGATTTTGATATGGTGCGCGAATGTGTAAATAAGCATCAAAAGTTTCGATGGCTTGTTTGTAGAACGGCGAAATATATTGTAACTGTTGCACGTTACCTTCGTCTAAGGTAATAGTTTCCTGACCATCTAATTGGAAGTTGATTTCAACAAAAGCACCAGCTTGGGTTGCTGCGCGAAATACCTCATTCACTAATGGTTCGGCAAGAATAGTGGTTTGTATGAATAAAGTTTCATTTTTTTGAAGCTCAAGGCAATAATTTACTAATAATTGGGCATACTTTTGTAAAATCGTCATAAAATTTGCAGTATAGAAGTAAATAGTAAAAGTAATTAAAAGTAGGATAATCTTATCACAATCATATAAAACTAAGTAAAAATGTCAAATCTATTTGAAATGTTTGAGGGTCAATTAAATAACGGCTTGGCAGACTACCTCAGTCAATCGACAGGTATTGATAATACACAGCAAACGGTGGATGCGTCCAATGCAATATTTTCTACTTTATTGGGGGCAATGTCTAAAAATGCGGCTACTCCCGAGGGGGCTTCTGCTTTGAACAATGCGTTGGAACGCGACCATGACGGATCCATTTTTGATAATGCTTTAAGCGTTTTGATGGGTAGTTCGCAACCTCAGAATACAAACGCTTTGAATGGCTCCGGAATTTTGGGGCATATTTTAGGCGGCAATGCTTCAAATGTATTAGGGATGTTATCGAAAGTTACAGGGTTGGATAGCGGTAAACTAATGAGTTTGATGATTTCTTTAGCTCCGGTTATCATGGGTTTGTTGGGCAAAGCAAGAGCGCAAAATGGAATTGATGCTTCCGGTATTGGTGGCTTGTTAGGTTCTGTTTTGGGCGGCGGCAATGCCACACAACAAGCCAACAGCAACCCTTTAATGGACATTTTGAATCGTGTGTTAGACAAAGACGGCGATGGCAATATGTTAGATGATTTATTAGGAGGTGCCGGTGGCAACATTTTAGGTGGCTTATTGGGTGGCAAAAGATAGTATTATCAGTTCTAAAAATAATAAAGCGTGGTCTGATTACTCAGGTCACGCTTTATAGTTGCATAAATTATTATATACTTATCGCTGAATTTGAATCATCCCTTTTGTAACTTCACTATCAGTTTTTAACATATAAAAATAAGTGCCATCGGGTAATATATTGCCATCAAAAGTACCTGCCCAATCATTTTGATAATTGACAGCTTGGTACACTGTTGTTCCCCAACGATTAAAAACAAGCAACTCATTTGACTCGTATAAATCTAAACCATCTATACGCAAGATATCGTTGATGTTATCATTGTTTGGAGAAAGTGCATTAAACACTTTCAGCCTGTCGCAACCAACCTTTATAGAAACTATTCCGATATCACAACCGCTAAGGTTGCAAATGCGATAGCGAAAAACATCTACCCCACAATAATCAGTATTCGGAACATAATATATTTCATCATTTGCTGCAAATTCAGCTTGCCCGAAGCGTGGCTCAATAATAATTTCAGGGAAATCAGAGTCGTTAAATTTATCGTTTTTTAATACATTAAATAACACCGGATGGTTGCGCGTAGTATAGGCAATATCATCTTCAACCTCCGGAATGGAATCAGTAACAACAATTTGATTTATGCCCGCGAAGAGGTTTAAGTGACTGATAAACAAGAAGATAGTAGTAAATAGTTTTGGTAACATATCTTAATAAATCGGTTTGTGATGTATAATAAAAAAGTATAATATGTAGTACCAAAAATCATGCTAAATTTCTTTTTTTTGAAAGTAAAGTTAATTTTAATTATTTTTGAGCAAACTCAAATAGAGCTTATGGCAAAAATAGATTTAGAGAAAAGTAAAAACGAAGACGCAATGCGACTATTAGTATCGCAAATGGAAGGCAGACTAAAATTAATAAGCGAGGGCGGTGGAAGAAAGAAGTTGGAAAAAATGGAAGCCGAGGGCAAACTAACCGCGCGCGATAGGATAAAATACTTGATTGACGAAGGCAGCGAATTTTTTGAAATAGGCGCATTTGCAGGTTACGAAATGTATGAAGAATACGGAGGCTGTCCAGCTGCAGGCGTAATAGTCGGTTTGGGATATGTGAGCAGCCGTTTAAGTGTTATTGTAGCTAACGATCCAACCGTAAAAGCGGGTGCGTGGTTTCCGATTACAGGCAAGAAAAATTTGCGTGCTCAAGAGATAGCAATGGAAAACAAAATCCCCATTATTTATTTGGTAGATAGTGCAGGTGTTTTTCTTCCGATGCAGGATGAGATATTTCCCGATAAGGAACATTTTGGTCGTATATTTAGGAATAATGCAAAACTGTCGAGTATGGGTGTTCCACAAATTGCAGCCATTATGGGGAGTTGTGTTGCCGGCGGCGCATATCTGCCAATTATGTCTGATGAAGCACTCATTGTTGATGGTCAGGGTTCAGTTTTTTTAGCAGGACCATACTTGGTAAAAGCCGCCATCGGAGAAGACGTGGACAAGGAAACCTTAGGTGGAGCAGTGACGCACAGCGAAATTTCTGGTGTCACAGATTATAAAGTTCCTGATGACAAAACTTGTTTAGAAACAATTAGAAAATTAGTAAGTAAATTCGGCAAAAAAGAAGCGGCAGGATTTGACAGAATTAAACCACAACCTCCAAAGGGTGATTATAAGGATATTTTTTCATTGTTTCCGGAGGGAGGTGTGAAGCCGTATGATTCATTAGCATTAATAAAAGGTTTAGTGGATGATTCTGAGGTAGTTGAGTATAAAGAAGGTTACGGAAAAACGATAATTTGTGCATACGCACGCATCGATGGTTGGGCAGTTGGTATTGTGGCAAATAATCGCCAAATAGTAAAAACTAAAAAAGGTGAAACCCAAATAGGTGGTGTGATTTATTCAGATTCGGCAGATAAGGCAACACGCTTTATCTTAAACTGCAATCAGAAAAAAATACCATTACTGTTTATACACGATGTCACAGGATTTATGGTAGGAATGCGCTCTGAGCATGGCGGAATCATCAAGGACGGCGCGAAAATGGTCAATGCAGTTGCTAATTCTACCGTGCCGAAGTTTAGCATTGTTGCCGGAAATTCGTATGGTGCGGGCAACTACGCAATGTGCGGAAAAGCCTACGATCCGCGCTTGATTGTGGCGTGGCCTACAGCAAAAATTGCCGTGATGGGCGGAACGCAAGCCGCTAAAGTTTTGGCACAAATTCAGGTAGCAACATTGGAGGCAAAAGGTCAAAAACCAACTGCTGAAGAAGAGCTAGCATTAATAGATAATATAAAACAAAAGTACGAAACACAAACAACACCGTATTATGCTGCGGCGCGTTTGTGGGTGGATGCTATCATCAACCCTCATGATACACGCAAGGTAGTTTCAATGGGTATTGAAGCAGCAAATCATGCACCGATAGAGAAGTTTAACGTAGGTGTAATTCAGACATAGAAAAAACAAAATGAGTGTTAGGAAATGGTAAAACCTATCAACACGATAATTCGCACCGATTCGAGCCACAAAGATTTTGCTGCCTTGGTGAAATTGTTAGATGAATATTTAACAATCGTAGATGGTGATGAACACGCATTTTATGACCAATATAATAAAGTTGATGCCATTAAAAATGTTGTAATATTATATTCTGAAAATGAGGCAGTTGCTTGTGGTGCTTATAAGCCCTTTGACGCACAAACGGTAGAAATAAAAAGGATGTATGTGTTACCTACGTTTCGCAATTTGGGGTATGCAAAATTGATACTTTCGGCTTTGGAAGATTGGGCGATAGAGTTGGGGTTTACCCGCAGTATTTTGGAAACAGGTATCCGACAAGCTGCCGCTGTGCATCTGTATCAATCATGTAATTATCACCGAATTGCAAACTACGGGCAATACACGGGTATCGAAAATAGCGTATGTTTTGAGAAACAAATTTATACTAAAAATAACTTGCAAACTTTTTAGCAGGTGCATGATTTTATGAAAATTTTGCTCGTAATATTTGTATTATTAATAGGCTTTATTTACATTTGTGTCATCCGATACTTCAGCGTTCATTTCTTACGATATCCTACAATAAGCTACCCCCCCGACCTTAAGCCTTCCACAAAAATTTCAGTTATTGTTCCAGCTCGCAATGAGGCTGTAAATATCCAAAATTGTTTAGCATCTATTTCTCAACAGCATTACCCAGCTATGCTATTTGAAGTGATTGTTGTAAATGATTTTTCAGACGATGACACTGTGCCTATTATTGAAGCATTTATAAAAAAAAATGCTAATGTGAAATTATTGCACAGCAAAGATTTTATTGGAACAAGTGACTTAACAAAAAAAAAATTAGCACTACATATCGGCATACAAAATGCTTCGGGTGATATTATCGTTACCACCGATGCAGATTGCATTGTGCCTCCCGAATGGTTGCGTAACATCGTATTGTATTTTGAACAACGTGGTGTTGTTTGTATAGCGGCACCAGTTAATTTTTATAACGAAAAAAACATATTTGAAAAATTTCAATCTTTGGATATGTTAGGCATGATGGGGGTTACATGTGCGGGCATTGCTACCCAAAAAATATTTATATGCAACGGAGCAAATTTTGCTTTCACAAAAAAAGCGTTTGATGCTGTTGGTGGCTATCAGGGTACCGGACACATTGCCTCTGGCGATGATATGTTTTTAATGCATAAGTTGGCAAAATGCTTTCCGCAACAAATAGGTTTCTTGAAATCGCCACAAGCTACAGTAAAAACTTTGGCGCAACCCACCTTCGCAGATTTTTGGCAACAACGAATGCGCTGGGCAAGCAAGTCAAATCAGTTTAAGGATTTACCGATGCTGTTTTTAACATTTAATGTATTATTAATATGTTTAGCAATCGTTGTGTTTTTTGTTGCAGGTTTTTTATATCCTATATATTGGAAATTATTCCTATATCTTTTTTTATGTAAATCAATAGCGGATTATTTCTCGTTGCTATCAATTTGTAATTTTTTTAAGCGAAATGAATTAATGCAAAATATATTTCCAGCACAACTGCTGCACATTGTTTACATAAGTAGTATAGGAGTTTGGGCAAACCTAAAGAAAGAATACAAGTGGAAAGGCAGAATCAGCAAATAATTTTCGAGAAGCTTGCGTTTGTCATAAAAAGTAATTAAATTAGTATAATTATCGAATTTGTTAAGAAAATACTAATATTGGCACAGAAATTGAAAAAATATATATGAAAAACAAAACTATAATTGCTTAAAATACCATTTTTTGGGTATATAATATTTTTTAAATCTTTGTACCTTTGCTTAGGTTTTGAGATACAAGGAATGTTGAGCCCACAAATTACACCCTAAAACTACATTGTGTTGGATTGAAATTAGCCAAATTCCCATTTCCCTTCTACCGATTAGTTCCTATTTCCACTCACGCAGTACGAAAAACCTATGGCGTTTGCCATGTTTTATATAGTAATATTATTGTTTTTATTTATTTTCTTGAACAACAAATTAGGTCTCCTAACCAAAGGGGTTGGGTGCGTAATCTCGTGAAAGGCAATTTCTCCACAAATTAATTTCAACCACTTAGGTTGAAGATTTTACCGGTAAGATTAAATACTTTCTTATCGCGTGTCAAAGATGCTTTCCACGATAAATAAGTTTAAAAACTTGAAGAATGTTCAGGCGGCTGAACGTACTTCCAATCATTTAGTTTTTAATAATCTATTTTTATAACCAATGGTATGAAGATGGCGAAAGGGTATCCTAACTCAATCGCGTCGGACTGCCAATATTAAAATTTTTAAATCTCATGATGAAATCACATTTCTTAAAGGGCCTGCTCTCAGCATGTGCGCTTTTTGTGCTAATGTTGGTGAGTAGCAATGTGAGTGCTCAAAATTTCGTAACTCGGCAAGTAGCAATGGATCGCTTGCAGAGTGAAATGGTGCGTGCTCAAAAACTAGGACTTCAGCAGGGTACTTCAACAACAGTACCCCAAAACCAGTCTTTGGTTAGCTACATGACTAACGTCTACTACAAAGGCGTGTATCAAAAACTTAAGAGCGAAAACCTTACTGTTGCAAATGCTGTAAGTGAAATTCACAGCAAATATACAGCATCAGGTCAAAGCTCAAATAATCGCAGTAGTGCGATTCAGTCAGCTCATCAAAACGTAATCACTTTGTTGAGCAATTAATC
>JAGOHC010000013.1 GCA_017996375.1 Saprospiraceae bacterium
CGTGTTGTGTGAGCGCATTGCCGTGCCTAACCTAATTTTGCGCTTACGCGAAACAGGCATGACGGCACATCAGCTAAAAATAGCACTACTAGTAGCCATACAGCATGAGTTTGAATACAACATTTCGCAACAAGTGTATGTATCGGAGTCGTTGTGGCAAATACTAAAAGCAGCCCGCGATTACACGGTCAATAAAATATCCTATATTGCAGATGGTATAGACCCACAAGCCAATGCCTCCGAATTAGCGGTAGCCTTACTGAATGATGCCGAAGAAAACGCATCTGCGTTAGACAAAGCATTATTAGCTATTAAGAGTGAAGCTGCCGGTTTTATGTAATACCATTACTAACGTTGCAGTTATGAAATATTGCTATATCCTTTTTTTTACGCTGTTGCTGGCAGCATGTTCGCAAAAGACGTTTGTTGCCTCTAACAAAGGAATATCCTACAAAGTTGATTCGACAGCAACGGCAAATTTGGCTATTGCAACACTCATTGACCCATATACCAAACAACTCACTTCAAAAATCAGCGAAGTAGTTGGGTATACTCCGGCAGAGTTGCAGTTGGGCAAACCCGAATCGGCGTTGGGCAATGCCGTAGCCGATGCCATACAAACCATGGCGCAAGAGCGATTTCCTAAACCTCTCGATGCTACGCTTTTAAATTGGGGAGGCTTGCGTGTACCGTATCTGCCGAAAGGCAACATTACCATAGGTAAAATATACGAATTACTGCCGTTTGATAATAGAGTAATAGTGATGGAATTAGAAGGCGCAACATTGCAACAACTACTTGATGCAACAATCGCAGGCGGTGGTTGGCCCATGAGTAAATCGTTGCGGGTAGCAATAAAAGACGGGAAATGTGTCAATATTTTCATACACAATCAACCGCTTGATTTACAAAAAAAATATACCGTTGTGTTGCCGGATTATGTCGCTAATGGTGGAGATAAATGCAGCTTTTTGATACCCCTCAATCGCACTGATTTGGGCATACTCCTGCGCAATATGTTGATACAATATTTTAGAACACATAAACAACTAATCGGTAATATTGAAGGGCGCATTACGATGCTTACACAATAAAAAAGCGGCATGAACAGAAGAACATTTATACAACAATTAGGGTGGGCAACAGCACTTACGGGGGCTCATGCCTTGCCTTTGCAAGCGTTTGCGAACGATTACGACTTGGTGCCGCTAACTATACTGCACACCAACGATGTGCATAGTCGCATTGAGCCGTTTCCGATGGATGGCGGACCGTTTCAGGGAAAGGGAGGGGCCGCACGCCGTGCCGAGTTGATTGCTGCTATTCGGCGGGAAGCGAAAAATGTATTATTGCTTGATGCAGGCGATATTTTTCAGGGTACGCCATATTTTAACTTTTTTGGCGGCGAGTTGGAAATGAAACTCATGTCGGCAATGGGTTATGATGCCGCCACTATGGGCAATCACGATTTTGACAATGGCATAGATGGTTTTGTGAAACAACTGCCACACGCTAATTTCCCGATTTTGAATTGCAATTATATCGTAAAAGATTCGGCGTTGCATACACACATACAACCGCATATCGTTATAAAAAAACAAGGTGTGAAAATTGGCGTTATCGGCGTAGGTATAGATCTAAATGGGTTAGTGCCTACGGCAAATTGGAAAGGAGTAGAATATACTGACCCCGTTGCTGCAGCAAACAAAACAGCAGCCATGTTGCGCCACGATAAAAAGTGCGACTACGTGATTTGTTTGTCGCATTTGGGATACAAATATGACAACGCCAAAGTTTCGGATGTTACCTTAGCGCAACAATCTGAAAATATTGACTTAATTTTGGGCGGACATACGCATACGTTTATGCCGCAGCCGGATATTGTGATGAACCAACAACGGCAGCCGGTTATCATCCATCAGGTAGGCTGGGCAGGGTTAGCGTTGGGGCGCATAGATGTAGTGTTTGAGCGCAGCAAAAACAAACATTGTGCAACCTGCAATGCGATAATGGTACAATAAACTTAATTGTAAAACATAAATTAACATAATATTATGAAAATCAAGGTGTTATTTTGCACAATACTCACACTGGCACTATTAGCCACACAACCCCTCTACGCACAAGTAAAAAAGAAAAGTAAAAAAAGCAAGGAGGAGGAAACAACCGAATACTTCGATGAAAGTGGTGGCTTGAAACACCGCTTGTGGTATGGCGGCGGCATCAACCTTGGGGGTCAAATTAGTTCAAACAGTTCTTTATTTGTTTTTGGCTTATCGCCGATGGTAGGGTATAAAATATTGGATAACCTTTCTGTGGGTCCTCGCGTTGCCTTTGATGTAAATTCACTGAAGATAGCCGATGGCGGAAAAATTTATCGCGCAGCGCCTATTTCGTGGTCGGCAGGCTCGTTTGTACGATACAAATTTCTGAATTTCTTATTCGTACACGGAGAGTTGGGGTATCGCACGGACCGGTCATATTATGATAACAACGGCAATATATACGTCAACCCTAACGACCCTTCAAAATTGCAGATATTTACTACCGGTTATATGAGCCAAATATTAGGCTTAGGCTATACAAGCGGCGCACCCGGAGGTGTAGGATATGAAATTGGTTTATATTATGATTTCGGTAAAAATACAGCTAACTCTGTTGCACAACCCATAGATTTTCGTATAGGTTTTAATTATAATTTCTAAAATATTTTTCGCGGAAATGAAGGGCATCTCGGAAATTTATTTTCCGAGATGCCCTTTTTTATGCTTTCAAAGTGCTTTTTTGCATACGAAATAAATATAAAAAGTCTTTTTGCGTTGTATCTTTGACTACCCGTTATTTTTATACAAAAAAAATTAAAATATTTATTTTATGCGAATACTGTTTACCATTCTCGGCAGTTTATTATGTTCCACATTACTCGTTGCACAATCCAACAACTTTTGGCAACCAGTAAGTGCAGAGCAAGCTGTAGAAGCTACTGCATCCATTACCGAAACAATACCGCAAAATGTGCAGTTTTATCACTTATTGTTAAACGACATAAAACAAGCGCTCAAAACAGCACCAATGGAGTTCACGCCGGAAGCGATAAGCAACCCGCTAATCATCACCCTTCCACTACCAGACGGTACTTTTGACGAATTTACAGTAGTCGAATCGCCCATTATGGAGGCATCACTTGCCGCACGTTGGCGACAGCTTCGCACCTATGCTGCACGAAGCATACAGCACCCCAACATCACTACGCGCTTCGGATACACCGAGTTGGGTTTTCATGCTATGTTGATGGGTATGCCCGAAGGTGCAGCCATTATTGAACCTGTATCTTTACAAACCGTTGATTACTACGTAGTCTCTCGTCTGAACAGTCACGAAATAACTTCGTTAGAACGAATGGTAAAATTATTAGACGACCCAACCGAAGATGAACGCGCACAACGCACAGCCTTCCGCGAGCAAGTAGCCGCAAGTACATCGTCACCCAACACCCTAAATAAAGCTGGCGTGCCAGTGCCATTGCGTGTATATCGCTTCGCATTAGGCTGTACCGGCGAGTTTGCAAACTCATTTGGCGGCACCGTAGCTAGTGTAATGTCCGCATTTGTGACTTTTACCAACACACTCAATACGCCCCTCATGCGCGATATATCAATGCGTTTCGATTTGATTGCTCAAGAAGAAGAACTTATTCATCTGAGCCCACAATCTGATCCCTATACGAATGGGAGTGCCGGATTACAAATTGTAGGCGTAAATGGCTCTATCATGAACAATCTTGTTGGCTTTGCGTCTTATGATATTGGACACTGTTTGACAGGTGGCTGTAATGATGGTGTTGCTGGCGTTGCCGCCGGACAAGCTTGTTTTATTAGTAAAGGGAATGGTGTAACATGTATCTGGGGAAATTCAGTAAGTGCGCTACAAAGCTCCGCTATACAAGTGGCTGCTCACGAAATTGGTCACCAATTTAGTGGTGGACATACATTTAATAACTGCCCGGGTGCTGAAGACCAACATGCCTCCGGCTCAGCTGCCGAACCGGGTAGTGGTAGCACGATACTTTCGTATGCAGGTATATGCGGAAACCAAAATATTCAAAACTTTTCCGATGACTACTATCACGGACAGTCGTTGAAGGAGATGATAGAGTATACACGTAACGGGCCCGGAAATACTTGTCCGCAAATTATTGAAACAACCAACACTTTTCCAACAGCTACGCTTCCGTACAACAATGACTTTTTTATTCCGATAGGCACACCTTTTGAACTAACAGGCTCCGCTACTGATATGGATGGCGACCCGCTAACATATACTTGGGATCAAATGGATTTAGGTCCAATCAGCGATATTGGCTCCCCGGTAGGCGATGCACCTATTTTCCGCTCTATTTATCCGAGCAGCAATCCAACAAGGGTTTTCCCAAAAATGCAAACTATCATCAATAACGCATCGGATAACAAGGAAGTGCTACCTATGCAAACACGCAACCTGACTTTTAACTTCATCGTTCGTGATAATGTACCGACTTCGGGAGGAGTAGTGTGGGAAACTTTGGAGTTCAAAGCAACAGCACAAGCCGGACCATTTTTGGTAACAAAACCTAATGCTGCCCTTACGTGGGAGGTTGGTAAATACACCGAGATAACTTGGGATGTAGCAAACACCAACCTATCGCCGGTAAACTGTCAGTATGTTACTATTATGCTTTCGCATGATGGCGGGCTTACTTATCCGGACACCTTAATTGCCAACACGCAAAATGACGGGTCAGAATTTGTCACCGTACCAAATATAGTTACTTCGCAAGCACGCATTAAGGTAAAAGCAGCAAGCAGTATTTTCTTTGATATTTCTAATGCTAACTTTACAATAATTCCACCTACAACACCGGGCTACACCGTAGATGTTTCTCCGCATGTACAAGGTATATGCTTACCCGATAACGCTACTTCAGCCATACAAACAAGTGCGCTGTTAGGGTATAATTCCCCAATAACTTTCGATGTGCTTTCCAGCGAATTGCCGCTAGGCTCAACGGTAACGTTCAATCCCAATCCAGTACAACCCGGACAAACTAGTACATTAACTATTGACCTCAACGATTATAATGGAACAGACACATTTAACCTCCAGATAAGAGGTGTTGCCGTCAATGCAGATACAGCAATACGCGAGGTAACTATTTATACTGTATCAAAAGATTTTTCTGCATTGCAACTACAGCAGCCAGCAAATGGCGCAACCAACCTCACTACTTTGCCAACATTCACTTGGGTACCTTCTCCATACGCCGATAATTACACGGTACAAGTTGCTACTAACCCTTCGTTTGCCCCAAATACTTTAGTGGTAAACAAAACCGGATTGACTGTAGGTGCATACGTGCCGAATGTCAACTTAGATGAAAATACACTTTATTATTGGAGAGTGTTGCCGCATAATTTGTGTTCCACTAACGAATCATCAGCTATTTCAACTTTCCATACTGTAACAGTGGCGTGTAACACGCTTTCGAGTATTGATGTCCCTATTAATATTACTGCCGGAGCAGAAGTAACTGTCGAATCAAATTTAGATATCACCGTAAGTGGTAATATTAGCGATATGAACGTTTCGCGTATTCGTGGCGGACACGATTACATCGGTGATATAGAAGCAGATTTAATCAGCCCTGCCGGAACTATCGTGAAATTATTTTATGACGTATGCGGCAACCTCAGCAACTTCAATTTACAGCTGGATGATGAAGCACCATCAGCAATACCTTGCCCACCAACTGATGGGCAGAAGCATCGTCCGCAAGGGAACCTTTCCGATTTTAACGGGCAAAATACACAAGGTACATGGAAGCTCCGCATCCATGACGATACTGCCGGTGGTGGTGGCGGCGCATTAGAGGAGTGGTCATTGGAGTTCTGTGCCGATATTAATGTATCTGCACCAACATTCGTTATTAACGATACCATGCCGTTGCCATCAGGTGCTACAAGAACAATTACTACCGAGTTCCTTAGCGTAAGTGATACAGAAAACACACCCGAAGAATTGGAGTTTCGTGTAATGACGCTACCGCAACACGGCGAGTTATTATTTGTAGGATCTCCGATGCAGGTAGGTGATGTATTCCGCCAAAGCACAATTCAGGCAAGCAACTTAGCATACCGCCATGATGGTAGTAATAACCTGTTTGACAACTTTACCTTTACGGTGAGTGATGGCGACGGTGGTTGGATTCCGCCTTCGCAATTTAATACAAAAATTGATAACAGCGTTGTGTTAGATGTAAAAGATATTGATCTGCAACAATTAGCCGTTTATCCTAATCCGACAAGTAATCAATTGCACGTAGTATTACCAGAAACACATACCGGTAAGGTGTTGATTTCGATGTATAATACACACGGGCAACGAGTATTTAGCCACGAGTTTGACGGTACACAACAAGTATTGCTCTTTAATACACGCGATTTGCCGAACGGCATCTACTATTTGCAAGCACGCACAAATTATGGTACTTTAGCACAAACAGTCAGCGTGATAAAATAAAAAACAGGTAAGATTAATTTTTCTTTTCAGCAAAACAGTCCGACACAAAATGTCGGACTGTTTTTTTTGTCAAATCAAATTCGAATACCTGTTTATAAACAAATACTTTTTTTTGCTGAACTATCTCCTCGAATAATTAGGTGACTCTTTCGTGATAGTGATATTATGTGGATGGCTTTCTGTGATACCAGCAGCCGTAATTTTTACAAACTTTGCATATTGCAACTCTTCAATATTGGCGGCACCGCAGTAGCCCATGCTTGCCCGCAACCCACCGATGTATTGTATCATGACTTCTGCTAATGTTCCTTTATAAGGTACTCGCCCTTCGATGCCTTCGGGTACTAACTTTTTTATATCATCCTCTACATCCTGAAAGTAGCGATCTTTTGACCCCAACTCCATTGCCCCCAACGAACCCATACCGCGATATACTTTGAACTTCCTGCCTTCCATAATAATTGTTTCGCCAGGCGCTTCTTCCGTACCGGCAAATAGCGAGCCTGCCATGACGCAACTTGCGCCGGCAGCAATCGCTTTGGCAATATCGCCCGTATAGCGCACACCACCATCGCCGATAATCGGTACACCGCTTCCGGCAATAGCCGTTGCTGCTTGATGGATGGCAGATAACTGCGGCACACCTACACCTGCAACAATGCGCGTAGTACAAATACTACCCGGACCTACGCCTACTTTTACGCCGTCTACGCCAGCAGCTACCAATGCCTTTGCACCCTCACCGGTGGCGACATTGCCGCCAATCACAGAAAGCTCCGGAAATGTTTTTTTGATGGTTCGAATGGTATCCAACACACCTTGTGAATGTCCGTGTGCTGTATCTACACAAACAACATCTACGCCTACTTGCACTAAAGCATCAATGCGCTCCATTGTGTCCCGCGTGATGCCGACGGCTGCTCCGGCAACCAATCGCCCGTAGTTGTCTTTACAAGCATTGGGATAGTCATGGAGTTTCATCAAATCTTTGTAAGTAATCAACCCGACGAGCTTACCGCTTTCATCTACTACAGGGAGTTTTTCTATCTTATGTTTTTGTAAAATATTTCGTGCCTGCTGTAGGGTTGTGCCAACGGGTGCAGTTACTAAATTTGTAGTAGTCATCACTTCACTTACCGATTTATCTGGCGATTCCTCGAAGCGCAAATCGCGGTTAGTCAATATCCCGATGAGGCGATGTGAATGGTTAATAATGGGTATGCCCCCGATACGGTATTTTCGCATAGCTTGTAGTGCATCGCCAACCGTTGCATCAGCAGAGAGCGTAACAGGGTCGAGTATCATGCCACTTTCCGAACGTTTCACAAAGCGCACTTGCTCGGCTTGTTGCTGTATAGACATATTTTTATGAATGATACCCATTCCACCCTGTTGGGCAATAGCTATTGCTAAGTTCCCATCGGTGATAGTGTCCATCGCTGCGGAAACGATAGGCACGTTTATACGAATCTGGCGTGTTAGTTGGGTTGAAATATCCACTTCACGCGGAAGCACTTCGGAGTAGGACGGGAGCAGGAGTACGTCATCGAAAGTGAGGGCTTCTCCCGTAAATTTTGAACTGTCGGTTGTATTTCTTTTTTCCATGTGCAAAGAAACGGCTTTTGTTCGGAATAGCGGAAATATAATTTGTAAAAAATTTGATACTTGCTGACAATCAGGAAAAGAAAACGAATGGGCAATAGGCAAGTTAGGCAATTAATGAAGTTAAAAAACGACAAAATGTGTACCTTTGTTAGTTCATAAACATACAGGATGTATCAAGATATTTTCATAAAAGGCGCACGCGCAAACAACTTAAAAAATATTGATTTAACCATTCCAAAAAACAAACTCGTAGTCGTAACAGGTGTGTCGGGTTCGGGCAAATCCTCAATAACGATGGATACACTTTTTGCCGAAGGACAACGCCGCTATGTCGAAAGTTTATCTTCTTATGCGCGACAATTTTTGATGCGCATGAAGAAACCCGAAGTGGATGTTATCAAAGGCATTTGTCCGGCTATCGCCATTGAGCAAAAAGTGACAACGGGTAATGCCCGCTCCACAGTAGGCACACTGACCGAAGTATATGACTTCTTGCGCTTGTTGTATGCGCGTATCGGCAAAACGTTTTCGCCCATTTCGGGCAATATTGTCAAGAAGCACGAGGTAAGCGATGTCATTGATTTTATCAATGCGCTAAACGAAGGTACAAAGGTTTTACTCACCATACCAATCCATACAAAACATACTAACAGAACACTTACGCAAGAGTTAAACTTGCTGTTACAAAAAGGTTATTCGCGTGTGTTGCTACAAGGAGAGTTAGTTCCTATTGAGGAGTTGGGGGCGCAGCATTTTTCGGCGGAAGCATTTGTAGGTGATGCAGCGCAATTAGACTTACAGGTGTTGATTGATCGTTTTGTGGTAAATAAAAATGATGCCGAAAACACAAAGCGCATGGCTGATTCTGTACAGACGGCGTTTTACGAAAGTGAAGGCGAATGTGTCATTACAGTATTGAAGGAGAAAGGGAAACCAACTAAACAGCTGTTTAATAATCGCTTTGAATTAGATGGTATTCTGTTTGTAGAACCAACGCCACAACTTTTCAATTTCAACAACTCGCTTGGTGCATGTAAAAAATGCGAAGGCTACGGCAAGGTGATGGGCATTGACGAAAACAAAGTAATACCTAATAAATTAAAATCGGTATATGAAGGTGCTATTGCCTGTTGGAATGGAGAGAAAGGCAACCAATGGCTTGCGGAATTATTGCAACACGCGCATCGCTTTGATTTTCCGTTACACACACCATATCAAAATTTGACAAAAGCACAGCGCAAATTACTGTGGGCGGGCAACCAATATTTCAACGGTATTGATGCTTATTTTGCAGACTTAGAAGCAAACTTGTACAAAATACAAAACCGCGTAATGCTGTCGAGATACAGAGGCAAAACTACCTGTCCGGAGTGTCAAGGTTCGCGCCTTAGCCAAGAAGCTACGTATGTAAAAATAAACTCAACCCAAATAAGTGACTTGGTAGAAATGCCAATCGAAACCTTGGCAAAATGGTTTGAAGCACTTACCCTTTCGGAGCACGACCAACACATCGCTCGCCGCTTGTTGATTGAAATAAATAACAGGTTATCCTTTATGCTAAAATTAGGCTTGAGCTACCTGACCTTAAGTCGCATTTCATCTACACTCAGTGGTGGCGAAACACAACGCATTAACCTGACACGTATGTTGGGTAGCAACCTGACGGCTTCGATGTATATTTTGGATGAACCAAGCGTTGGCTTACATCCGCGCGATTCGGAGCGACTGGTTGCGGTGCTAAAATCGCTACGTGATTTGGGCAACACCGTTATCGTTGTAGAACACGAAGAAGATATTATTAAAAATGCTGACTATTTGGTGGATATTGGTCCGCACGCAGGTATTCATGGTGGCGAAGTAGTGTTTGCGGGAGCGTATAAAAATATTTTTAAGTTAGCAAAAGACAGCCTGACTACCGGCTACATGAGTGGGCGTATGGCGATTGCCGTACCTCGCGTTCGCCGTAAGGCAATAAGTTATATTACGCTGCCACAAGCAAATTTGCACAACCTTAAAAATATTACGGTAAACTTTCCGCTTAATACGATGACAGTAATATGCGGAGTAAGCGGATCGGGAAAAACTACCTTAGTAAAGCAGCTACTGCATCCGGCGTTGGCACGCTACTTTGAAGCGCGTGAAACGGATAAAAAGGCAAAAACCAACGAGTTGGAGGGCAGCATTTCGCTGCTTACACAAGTAGAGATGATTAACCAAAGTCCTATCGGAAAATCATCGCGCTCCAACCCAATAACATACGTAAAGGCGTATGATTACATCCGCGATTTGATGGCGAGCCAACAGCTATCCAAAATACGCGGATATAAGTCGGGGCATTTTTCTTTTAATGTAGAAGGCGGGCGGTGCGAAACCTGTAAGGGCGATGGCGAGCAAGTTGTAGAGATGCAATTTTTGGCAGACATCCGCTTGGAGTGCGAAGAATGTAAGGGCAAACGTTTCCGTTCAGAAATATTGGAGGTGCAATATAAGGAAAAAGATATTTCAGAAATTTTGAATATGAGCGTTGATGATGCCTTAGTGTTTTTTGAAAAGGAGAAAGAAATTATCAACCGCATGAAGCCACTTCACGATGTCGGATTGGGGTATGTAAAGCTGGGGCAATCGAGCAGCACACTATCTGGCGGTGAGGCGCAGCGCGTAAAATTAGCTTCGTTTTTAACAAAAGAAAAATCAGATGAGCGTATCTTTTTCATCTTTGATGAACCAACTACGGGCTTACATTTTCATGATGTTCAACGGCTGTTGGATGCGCTACAAGCATTGGTAGAAAGAGGGCATACAGTATTGGTGGTAGAGCATAATTTGGAGGTGATAAAATGTGCCGATTGGGTAATAGAACTCGGTCCGGAAGGTGGCAATGTCGGTGGCAACTTGGTGTTTGAAGGTACGCCCGAAGAGATGGCGAAAAGCAAAAATTCGCCTACGGCTATTTACTTGAAAGAAAAGTTAGGGTGATTTCTTTTTGTAAGAGGCAAAACGAAAAAATATTTTTTGCGATATCAGATTAATCTTTTGTAAAGTGATTGATTATCCGTAAATTCATTCGATAATAGTTGAGTTAGGCAAAGGGATGATATTAACACATCCAATTTTAACTATAATTCGAACTATATTTTTTCACTTATAAAATGCAGGTGTATTATGGCGCACGATACTAAAAACATTCGCAACATCGTTTTGCTCGGTCATCCAGGTGCTGGGAAAACGACCTTCGCCGAAACTATGCTTTACGAAATGAAAGCTATTTCGAGACGAGGGTCGGTTACAGATAAAAACACACAATCCGATTATGCAGACATCGAACAGGAGCGAGGCAACTCCATCTTCAGCTCTTTGTTGCATGGAACTTGGCGCGATAACAAAATTAATATTATTGATACGCCGGGCTTCGATGATTTTATCGGCGAAGTTATTTCTTCTCTGAAAGTTGCCGATACCGCTGTGATGATGCTCAATGCAAAAAGTGGCGTAGAAGTTGGCACAGAAATCATCTGGGAGTATATCGAAACATTCAAGACACCGACAATCTTTGTTGTGAATCATCTCGACCACGAAAAGGCAGATTTTGAAACCACCCTTGAGCAAGCGCGTACCCGTTTTGGCAATCACGTTTTAGCAATTCAATATCCATATAATCAAGGGAATGGCTTTAACAGCATCATTGACGCATTGCGTATGGTGATGTATGTCTTCCCTGCCGGTGGCGGTAAGCCTGAGAAGCAGCCCATTCCGGCAAGCGAAATGGCAAAGACCGATGCTCTGCATCGCGCATTAGTAGAAGCTGCTGCTGAGAACGACGAAGCACTCATGGAAAAATATTTTGAAGAAGGCAACCTTTCGGAAGCAGAGCTATCCGCTGGCTTGCGTACTGCATTAGCTAACCAACAGATATTTCCAGTATTTTGTGCATCTTCTTCCAACAATATGGGTAGCGGACGCATCATGGGATTCATCAATGACATTGCGCCCTCACCAGCAGACCGACCTGCTGCACCGTTGGTGGGAGGTGGCTCATTACCCAGCGACAGCAAAGGATCCACAAAAGTATTTATTTATAAAACAATTTCAGAACCGCGCATCGGCAATGTATCTTACTTTAAAGTATATTCAGGTGTACTAAAAGCGGGTGACGAATTAACAAATGGCGATAACGGTACGGTAGAAAGACTATCACAAATATTTGTCGCCAACGGGAAAAACCGCGAAGTAGTCAATGAGTTGCGTGCCGGTGATATCGGCGTTACTGTAAAGTTGAAAAATTCGCATACAAACAATACGTTAAGTGGAAAAGGAGCAGAGCGCAAAATTGAACCGATAAAATTCCCTACCGCACGCATCCGCACGGCGGTACAACCTCCAAGTAAAGCTGACCTCGAAAAGTTGGCAAAAGCACTTCATGCTATTCAGGAAGAAGACCCTACTTTGGTGGTAGAACATTCTGCCGAACTAAAGCAAATTTTATTGCATGGGCAAGGGCAGTTACATTTAGATATCACGCGCCATCGGGTAGAGCAAGTATATGGTGTTACGATGGAATTTATTGACCCACGTATTCCGTACCGCGAAACGATTACCAAAATGGCAAACACGCAGTATCGTCATAAAAAACAAAGTGGCGGTGCAGGGCAATTTGCAGAGGTGCACCTTCGTATAGAACCCTACCATGACGGAATGCCCAACCCAAGCGACTTAACGGTAAAGAATGTTGAAACGGACGAATTGAAATGGGGCGGAAAATTGGTGTACCTGTGGTGCATTGTCGGCGGATCTATTGATACCCGCTTTTCGAGTGCTATCAAAAAAGGCATCATGTCCAAAATGGAAGAAGGTCCCTTAACGGGTTCACCATGTAGGGATATTCGCATCTGTATCTACGATGGCAAAATGCACCCCGTAGATTCAAATGATATGGCATTTCAATTAGCTGGCATGATGGCATTTCGCGAAGGCTTCCACGAAGCCGCACCACAACTGTTAGAACCAATATATGAAGTAGATATACTTTGTTCGGGTGATGTAATGGGCGATGTAATGGGCGACCTGCAAACGCGCAGAGCCATTATTTTAGGCATGGATTCGGAAGGGCATTACCAGAAGATTATTGCAAAAGCGCCTTTGGCGGAGCTGCATCAATATTCATCAACATTGCGTTCCATTACGCAAGGGAAGGCAAAGTTTAGTCTGAAATTTATTGAATATGCTGCCGTGCCACATGATATCCAACAGAAACTTATGGCGGCGCATCAAGCCGAAACGCAACATCACGAAGTATAAAAAAATGTTTCTACATACAAGTAGCCTTGGGTCAAGCATATTTCGGCGCAAGGCTATTTTTTATTTTATCACGAGTATTATTTTTTTGCTATTTTTGAGTGAACTAAACACATTGTATATATAATTATTTATATATAAATTAATTTAATATGAATTATATAATTAAAGCTGAAAAACATTTTAAATATATAGAAACCGGAGGAGAGGGGCCTGTGTTGATGTTATTGCATGGTTTGTTTGGGGCTTTGAGTAATTTTCAGGGTATCATCAATCATTTTGGCGACAAATATAATGTGGTCGTACCGATGCTTCCTATCTTGGAGTTGCCAATTATTGAAGTATCGGTAGGGCGCTTGGTGCAACATGTTGAAGAGTTTGTGTTTTATAAGAATTTCAAAGGTGTTAACCTTGTAGGAAATTCTCTGGGCGGGCATATCACTATTTTGTATGCTTTACAGCAACAGGAGCGTGTAAATACAATCACCCTTACAGGAAGTTCGGGTTTGTTTGAAAGTGCGATGGGATCATCATTTCCACGCCGCGGCGATTTTGATTATATCAAGAAAAAAACGGAAGACACCTTTTATAATCCTAAAACTGCTACGGAAGAACTTATTAATGAAGTTTTCGATATTGTAAATGATAGAGGCAAAGCGATACGCGTTGTGGCGACATCCAAGTCAGCCGTAAGGCAAAACCTATCAGATAAATTACACTTAATAAAATGCCCAACCTTACTCATTTGGGGAAAACAAGATAACGTGACACCACCATTTGTTGGCGAGAAATTTCACGAATTGATTCCTCATTCAGAGTTGTTTTTTGTAAACGAATGCGGTCATGCGCCGATGATGGAAAAACCTGATGAGTTCAATAGTATTATGGAAACTTTTTTAAAAAAACACCAATAATAAAAAAAGCCTTAGCAAATAAATGCTAAGGCTTTTTTTTATGTTCCACGTGGAACATTTACCTTCTTTCTAATAACCATTTCTTAAAATCAGAATACGTAGTTGAAATAAGAACTGCATCTTTTTGCTTGTCAGTTAAAGCTGCTAACGTTGGCGGAATATCAATCTTGCGATTTAGCGTGTTTTCTACGACATCAATAAATTTTGATGGGTGTGCAGTTTCAAAAACAACACCTGCAGTATCTGGATTCGATTTTTGATATGCCTGAAGTGCCAAATAGCCAACCGCTCCATGTGGATCCATTACATAATTAAATTGTTCATAAACTGCTTTGATGGCAGCCCGTGTCTGTGCATCCGAAAAAGCATATCCTTTTATTTTATCACCAACAATGTTCCACGTGGAACAATACAAGTCTAAAATGCGTACAAAATTTGAAGGGTTGCCAACATCCATTGCATTGGAAAGGGTAGCTATCGAAGGACGAGGAGCATATTTTCCAGTATTCAAATACTGTGGAACAACATCATTGGCATTAGTTGCAGCAATAAATTGACAAACAGGCAAGCCCATTTGTTGTGCAAATAATCCAGCGGTAAGGTTACCAAAGTTACCGCTTGGCACAGAAAAAACGACAGGCAATTTTGTTTGAGAAACCACCTGTTTATATCCTTCAAAATAATAAAAAGTTTGAGGAATTAAACGAGCAATATTAATAGAGTTTGCTGAACTGAGATTGTACGCCTTATGCAACTCACTATCCAGAAAGGCTTGCTTCACTAGTGCTTGGCAATCATCAAAACTACCCTGTACTTCTAATGCTGTAATATTATGTCCAAGTGTAGTTAGTTGTTTTTCTTGCAACAAGCTTACTTTCCCTGAAGGGTAAAGAATAATTACTTCAATACCTTCTGTCTTATAAAAACCTGAGGCAACCGCTCCGCCAGTATCACCCGATGTCGCCACCAAGATAGTTAGTTTTTTATTGTCATTTTTTAAAAAATAACTCATGGTTTCTGCCATAAAACGAGCGCCAAAATCTTTAAATGCTAATGATGGTCCATGAAACAACTCCAAAATAAAAGTATTTGCATCAAGTTGTTCAATGGGGGCAGGAAAATTGATCGCAGTATCAATAATATTCCGGAGGTCGTTATCAGGAATTGTGTCTTGTATTAAGGTTTTGGCAACTTCAAATGATAGCTGAGGGAAAGTATAAAAAGGCAACTGCTGGATAAAATCATCAGATAATTTGGGTAGCATCCAAGGCATAAAAAGCCCGTTGTCATCAGGCAATCCTTTGAAAATAGCTTCTTTTAAACTGACATATTGTGAAGGGTTTTTAGTGCTGTATAATTTCATATTATAGAATATAGTTTTAGGTTAATGGCATAGCCTTGCTCAAAATTACAACAAGCGCACACCCTCATGATTAATCGGTGACAGGTATAAATCAGCATTAATATTATGTTGCAAAAACGCTTTTTGCATTGCCATGCCAACGGTTTCTGCATCTAAGGTGTTTTTACAAAGAGCAAAAACTGAAGGGCCGGCACCCGAAATACTACAACCCAAAGCACCAGATTCAAGCGCGGCTTCCTTTACATCATCAAACCCAGTAATCATAAGAGCGCGTTGAGGTTCAATAATCACATCTTGAAGGCTTCTGCTAATAAGCTCAATATCGCCACGAAACAAACCAACAAGTAGTCCGCCCAAATTAGCATTTTGTTGAATATGTTGTTTTAATGTAATTTCAGATTTCAATATAGCGCGCGCGTCTTTAGTAAGTATTGACAAATGCGGATATACAACGGCCACATACAAGCCTTTTGGCGATGGAATTCGGTGCACATCCAATGTTGCGTTATCACGCACCAACACCATGCCGCCCAATAAACAGGGCGCAACATTATCGGCATGAACAGAGCCACTCGCAATAGCTTCGCCTTGTACTGCAAACGGTAATAATTGTCGCTTTTCTAATGGATGTTTTAGCAACTCGTTTACGATAAAAGCACCCGCAACAGCACTTGCAGCACTACTCCCCAAGCCACTCCCAAAGGGCATTTTTTTGTGAATCTCCATTTCTACACCTCGCTTTTCACCTAAAAAATCTAACACTTTCTGAGCTGCAACACCAGCAGTATTATGAGCCGCTTCGTATGGTAGTTTGCCGCCATCACCCGTTATTCTTGTAATATGCACACCGGGTTTATCACTTAATTTTGCAATAATTTCATCGCCCGGCTGTTCAATAGCAAAGCCGAGAATATCAAATCCACAAGCAACGTTTGCAATGGTTGCTGGAGCAAAAACTTTTATACCGGTACTCATAAATTAAATATCATTATGTTTTCTTGTTAATATAACAACTTGATTATCTGCAACTTATAGCATATTTCCGATAGTTATAATTTCAGCAAATACACCAGCAGCGGTCACCTCAGCACCTGCTCCGGGTCCACGTACAACCAAAGGACGTTCTTTGTATCGTTCTGTCGTAAAAACAATCATATTATCACTTCCGCTTAACGCAAAAAACGGATTGGTGGCATCTACTTCGCATAAGCCGATGCTAGCCTTACCGTTATCCAAAGTAGCAATCATGCGGAGTACTTTTCCAGCAGCATCCGCCTTTTCAAGTATCGCATCAAAGTACTTATCTGTCTTTTTTAATGCTACGAAAAAATCATCCACCGAAGTTGCATTTTGACACTCCTCCGGTAAAAAAGATTCAATAACAATGTCATCCGCCTCCAAAGCATAGCCAGCTTCGCGTGCTAGAATGAGAATTTTGCGGCGCACATCCAACCCACTCAAATCAATGCGTGGGTCAGGTTCGGTATAACCTAACTTATGCGCTTCCAAAAGTATGTCGCAAAAGGAAGTACCTTTCTTGAAATTATTAAAAACAAAAGATAATGTTCCAGAAAGTACACCTTCAATTTTTATAATCTGATCTCCGCTATTAATGAGGTCTTTCAGCGTAGAGATTACAGGAAGCCCCGCACCCACATTTGTTTCGTACATAAATGGTACGCCTCGTTTTTCTGCAATCGTTTTCAAACGATTATATTGCAAGTAGGAAGATGATGTGGCAATTTTGTTCGGTGTAGAAATCGAGATATTATTATCCAAAATCTGTTCGTAAAAATTAGCCAACTGTTCGTTTGCTGTATTGTCCACAAAAATCGTATTCGACAAATTAAACTCACGCATTTTATAAATAAATCCGGCGATGTCGGTATTGATAGTGGTGTTGTCCAAGATTGCCTCCCAGTTAGCAATGTCAATACCATCATCATCGAAAACCATCCTTTTTGTGTTGGCTAACCCGATGAATTTTATCTCTAAAGAACGTTTCGATTTCAAAAAATGTGACTGTGTATGTATTTGTCGTAACAATGTACTACCGATAAGTCCCACACCAATCATAAATACATTTAACACGCGCGTATCAGATAAAAAGAAAGACTCATGCAGCGCATTTAATGCCTTTGCTTCATCATAGCGCGAAACCACCACCGAGATATTCAACTCTGATGAACCTTGTGCAATCGCACTAATGTTGATACCGTTATTTCCTAATGCCGTGAATAAATCGCCAGAAACACCAGAGCGATAGCGCATCCCTTCACCCACAATAGCGATAACCGACAAATCGTTTTCCACCTTCACACTGTCCAATAATCCTTTGTCCATTTCACTCCTAAAAGCATTCGTTACCGTTTGTCGTGCTTTTTCTGCCAGAGAGGGCGTTACAGCAAAGCTGATGGAATGTTCGGATGAGCCCTGTGTAATAAGAATAACATTAATATCTGCTTGCGCTAAGGAGTTGAACAAACGTGCAGCCGAACCCGGCACACCCACCAAACCGCTGCCTTGCAAAGTCAGCAAAGCAATGTGGTTGATAGAAGAAATACCACGAACGGCATGGCCATTAGGGTTGCCTACTTCATTAATGAGCGTACCAACAAAAGTTGGGTTGAATGTATTTTTAATATATAACGGAATCTTCTTTGCCAGGGCAGGCTGTATGGTGGGTGGGTAAATTACTTTCGCACCGAAGTGCGAAAGCTCCATCGCTTCGCCATAGGTCATTACGGGTATCGTAAATGCTTTTTTCACCTTTCGTGGGTCGGCTGTAAGTACGCCATCCACATCCGTCCAAATTTCTATAACCGAAGCATTAAGGGCAGCGCCTAAAATAGCCGCCGTGTAGTCAGAGCCGCCACGTCCAAGTGTAGTAGTAGTGCCGTCAGTAGTTGCGCCGATGAAACCCGTCACTACCTGTACTTCCGGGTGCTTTTGGTAATATATTTCGATAGCTGAATTTGTGACATCAAAATCAACTTTTGCAGAGCCAAAGTTTGCATCTGTTCGTATAACTTTTCGAGCGTCCAAATACGCTGCCGCGATGCCACTTTCTTGTAAGGCATAAGCTATTAATAGGTTTGAATTGCGTTCGCCAAAGCTAACAACGTGGTCGAGGGTGCGCGGGGATGCTTCGCGTAAAAGAAATATTCCGTTGAGCAAACCAGACAAAGTATCAAAATTTTCATCCAGCATTGCTTTGGCTTTTGCTGAATGTTCTTTCAGAAGCTCTTGGACTGCTGCAAGGTGGCGGTCGTGTACAGGTTTTAACAGTTCTTTGTATGCTGCATCGCCTTTGGAGGCTTTATCTGCCATATCTAAAAGTAAATCTGTGACACCACTAAAAGCAGAGCAAACCACCGTAAAGTGTTCGCCGCGCGAATAATATTCTTTTAAGATAGTAATAATCCCTTTAATACGCTCGGGTGTGCCTACGGATGAGCCTCCGAATTTTAGTACAATCATATTATTAATTTTGGAATTTTATCATGCAAAAAGTATGCTCAAAACTATACATAGCTTCAAATAACTGATGCTATGTTTTATTATTTTATACTTGCAGCAAGGTTTTTGATTAAAGTTTGTGTTGATGAAGCGCGTTGATTAATAATGGGGCTTTATATTTTGTCATCTAAAAATTGGTATAACTAAACTGTTTTTTAGGTTCATACCTCCAATTATACCAATCACAAAATAAAAATTAAATGTTCCTATATACATTTCAAAGGCTCTGCCCGAAAGTCAATAAATTGTGGTCGGGGTCGAGCAACGAAAATTCCCGCTGCCCCCAAGGTTTGGCTTGCACGTTTCCTGCCAAATGAATCGCCAGCCCCGCATCAATATAAGATTGGTACAACTGCTCAATAGCATCGGTGCGAATATATATTTGCGCGTAATTATTGCGAGGGTTTAGTGTTGCAAAAGTAAAGAAATGAAGCTCAATATTATTTTTTTTGACAATTAAATAATCATCGTAATCACCACTAACCGTAAAACCTAAAGCACCTTCGTAAAAACTTCGTGTAATTTGCTTATCGCGCATAGGCAGTTTGGGATGTATTGCTATCAACATAAAATAGAATTTATAAACCGAGAATGTGCTAACCTCGCCCCAACTCTATGGCACGATGCAGGGCGGCTTTTGCGCCATTCATAATATCTTCAAACACCTCCGTTTGCCGAAACGTGCGAAGTGCGGCTTCGGTTGTTCCGCCTTTAGAGGCAACTTTCTGAATCCACTGCTCACAAGAGAAGTTTGATTTTTCGTACAAATCCACCGCACCTTTAAATGTTTGGCTTACCAGCAACTCCGCTTCCGATTGCGAAAAACCCATCTGCCGCGCTGCCGCGATGAGTGCTTGCATAAAAAAGAAAACATAAGCAGGACCGCTACCCGATATGGCAGTAGCAGCATCAATGGCAGCTTCTTTTTCTACGTACACCGTTTTGCCTGTGGTATTCAATAGGTTTTGTACCATCACCAATTCGATGCGCGTCACCTCGTCAGATGAGGTAAAGGCAGTCATACCCATCCCAATTTGAGAAGGCAGATTAGGCATGGCGCGAATAATTTTTTTTGAACCTAAAGCTTCTGCAATCGTCTGCATTTTTATCCCCGCCATAATTGAAAGAAAGACTTGTTGCGAATCCGTATAAGGTCGTATCGTATCAAAAAGTGCAGTTGCATCTTGCGGCTTTACCGCCAGAATAACTAAATCGGCTTGCTTGATGCAATCTTGCGGAGCATAAAATGTTGCACCAACATCCTTCGTGGCAAGCTCATCAGCACGCGAAGCGTTGCGTGCTAAAATCATCATATCTTCTTTAGTAGTAATATGTGAGCGTGTAAAACTTTGAGCATACGTCAGCCCCATATTACCACCACCAATAATTAAAATCTTCATAATGGGTTTGATAAATAAAAAAGCAATTCTTATTATTCCTGAAAATACCTTTTACGAAAAAGATTTCAAAAAAGATGAAGTCTTGGCAGTTTTATGATAAATTATTATTCGAAATGGTTCCAGCCCTGAGCCGAAAGGCGATGTCTGTTTCCTCCCTTCGTATGCAAATGAATACCATCTGCAGCGGGCACAATTTCGCCGGCGATGTATATGTCGGGCAGGTATTTCACCTTTTCAATATCTTGCGGAGCAATAGTAAATAACAATTCGTAATCTTCGCCGCCACTCAACGCGCAAGTGATAGGGTCGAGCTGAAATTTTATCGCCATCAACGCTGCATCAGGATGAATGGGTACACCACTTTCTTCTAAAATTGCCCCCACGCCGGATTGCTTACACAGGTGCATCAACTCCGAAGATAGGCCATCCGAAATATCAATCATAGCAGTAGGCACAAGCTGCACTTTTTCAAACAGCTCGATAATATCGCGGCGAGGCTCGGGCTTGAGTTGCCGCCCCACTAAGTATTGCTGATTCTCCAAATCGGGTTGAATGTTAGGGTTATCTATAAACAACTGTTTTTCTCTTTCGAGAATTTGTAAGCCTAAATACGCTGCGCCCAGATCGCCACTGACACATAGCAAGTCACCAACTTTTGCTCCGTTGCGGTACACGAGTTTTTCTCGCTCTGCCTGCCCGATGGCGGTAATAGAAAGTATCAATCCTCGGTTTGAGGAAGTAGTATCGCCGCCCACAACGTCCACGCCATAGCGCGTACACGCGGCATAAATACCTTCGTACAACTCCTCCAAAGCCTCCACCGAAAAGCGATTTGATAACGCCATCGAAACGGTAATTTGTTTGGGCTGTGCATTCATGGCATAAATATCCGAGAGGTTTACCGCTACCGCTTTATACCCCAAATGTTTGAGGGGCGAATAAGCTAAATCGAAGTGGATACCTTCCACCAACATATCTGTTGAAACAACGGTAAGCAAATTAGCGTTGTCAATCACGGCAGCATCATCGCCAATGCCCAATAGTGAAGACGTGTTTTTAGGAGGGTTGTTTTTGGTGAGATGGTTTATCAAACCAAACTCGCCGAGTGTACTTATATCTGTGCGTTGCATAGTGTTTTTATATCAGGAATTGAAAAATGTTTTACCAAAAAGAAAAAATAACGTCTAACGTAAAACACAATTTTGTAAATTAGATTTATCATAAATGGTTTGAGCGACCAAAAAAAACTCAACACTTTTTTATATGCCAATAGTTAAAGTAATTGAAGTAATTGCGACTTCAGAAAAAAGCATCGAAGACGCCATCGAAAATGCTGTTACGGAAGTGTCCAAATCCATCCGCAATGTGGATTCTGTGTACGTAAAAGACATCAAAGCACACGTTAAAAACGGCAAGGTTTCTACCTACGGATGTATCTGCCAAATATCATTCAGAGTAGAGGCTGACTAATCTCATTACCGTCAGGTGTAGGTTGTTTACACCTGACATTTTTTATAATATGTCACCTCATTCACTTATTGGTATAACGGAAAATTTTTCATGTAGCGATTCACTGCTTGGCGCGTTTGTGCGATGAGCGTTTCGTTATCAATATCCATCACAATAGCATCAATCCAATCTACCACCTTGAGGCAATCGGCAACGCCGAAGCCGCGCGAGGTAATGGCTGGCGTACCAATGCGAATGCCCGAAGTTACCATCGGCGAGTGCGTATCGAAAGGCACCATGTTTTTGTTCACCGTAATATCAGCACGCACTAATGCCTGCTCCGCCTGTTTGCCCGTAACATTTTTAGAACGCAAATCTATCAACATCAAATGATTATCCGTACCGCCCGATATTATCTTATATCCCTTGGCAATAAATGCCTCGGCCATAGCGCGAGCATTATCACGCACTTGTAGCGTATGTGTTTTAAACTCTGGTTGTAGTGCTTCATGGAAGGCAACAGCTTTAGCAGCAATAACGTGCTCCAAAGGTCCGCCTTGCATACCCGGAAATACGCCACTATTCAGGATAGCCGACATCTTAATTGGGTCACCTTTTTGCGTGGTACGACCCCAAGGATTATCCTTATCCTTACCCATCATAATAATACCGCCACGTGGACCGCGCAAGGTTTTGTGTGTGGTAGAAGAAACGATATCGCAGTATGGCATTGGGTCTGTGAGGAGCTTGGTGGCAATCATACCGGCTGGGTGGGCAATATCGGCAAGTAAGAGTGCCCCTACCTTATCGGCAATTTCGCGGAAGCGGGCATAATCCCAATCACGCGAGTATGCCGATGCGCCGCAGATAATTAATTTTGGTTGTTCGCGCAAAGCGATGGCTTCTACTTTGTCCATATCAATTTTGCCAGTATCCGGCTCAACGCCGTAGAATATGGGTGAATAAACTTTGCCAGAATAATTGACCGGCGAGCCATGCGAGAGATGCCCGCCATGCGAAAGATCGAAGCCTAATATTTTATCCCCGGGTTGCAGACACGCTAAAAATATGGCAGCATTGGCTTGCGCGCCAGAGTGTGGTTGTACATTAGCATAAGCAGCCCCAAAAAGTGTGCGGAGGCGGTCTATAGCAAGTTGTTCTACTTCATCTACCACCTCACAACCACCGTAATAACGCTTGCGCGGATAGCCTTCGGCGTACTTGTTGGTAAGGCAGGAACCCATTGCATCCATCACTGCTTGGCTGGTGAAGTTTTCGGAAGCAATTAACTCAATGCCGTGGCGCTGGCGTTCCAATTCTTTTTGTATCAATTCCGGTATGAGCGTATCTGGTTGCATAACTACAATGATAATGTTTGTTTACTTAAAAATGATAGCCTCGCAAATATAGTTACTTCACTTTACATTAAAGCATGATAGCGCAAAATGATTGTGGTGCGGTTGGGTTAGAAAGTATCGGCGGTTGGTGTGGTGGGTATGAGATGTTGGCAGGTGTTTTATATTTCAGTTGCAATAAGTCTGTCATTTTGCATTATCAATTCGTGTCCATTTAGCCATCTTTTTTCGTTACTTGCCGAAACAATTATAGGCATACGCTTTTTAGTGTTGTGTATTCTGCTCATAAGTTCGTTTGCCGCTATTGTCAGGATGGTGTAGGTGTAAACAAGTTCGCCTGTTGATTTATCAAGCCACTCACTCCATAGGCCGCCAAAAGCAAACGTTTCATTGTCGGGTAAAGTCAGTTCATATTTTTGTTTTTGTTTGCCTTTTTCGTCTAACCATTTCCACTCATAAAATCCATCTGCAAGCACTAAGCAACGGTTATTTATTATATTCCTAAAACTTGGCTTTTCATTTATCGTTTCAAATCTTGCATTCAATGTGTTTTTCTTAATTGTATCATCCTTCGCCCAAAATGGAATTAAGCCCCAATTAAAAAGTTGTATTTCGTCAGTCTGCTTGTTTGTGATAATTGGTGTTTTCGGAAATTGAAACCCATAATAAATAGTCGGTCGAAACAAATGCTCATCTTTGAAATTTGCATTAAACCGATGTTTTAACTCCTTCGCTGATTTGGATTGTTTGGAATAGAAACACATAGTTAAACATTTATGGTTATGATGTCGCTTAATTTTGTGGTGTATCGTGGCGACAATTTTTCCTGTTTCATTTTCCAAACACGTTTTTGGTCTTGCGAAGCAAGGCGGATTTTTTGTTGCCCAAATTGCAGGTTCATTTTGTCAATAGCTTGCATTAGCGGAATGTGTCGCTCATTTCTACTTTCAAAAAGTGTGGTTTGAGTAACCTCTTCGGGCGTAAAATCCTGCACAATTACACCTGCTTTTTTGTAGTGAAAACCCGGCTTGAAAATTCGTTTCAGGGCTTGTGTAGCAAAGGCTGCCAATTCAATACTTGAATTTGTCGGAAATGGAAGTTTTACAACAATGTTTCTGCTGTATTGCGGTAAATCTTTCCGGTGTCCGTTTGAATGAATGAAAACCATTAGTGAGCTGCAACAGGATTTTTGTTTGCGTAATTTTTCTGCGCACGAGCTTGCAAACGTAGAAACACGCTCGTTTAGCTGCTCAAATTCAGTATAGTTGGTTTCAAAACTTCTTGTTGTGGCAATGTTTTTTTTCGACTGTATTTCTTCAAGATCAAGTGTTGGAATACCTTGTAAGTCGTGCTTAAGGCGAAGACCCACAACGGTTAAATTTTTTCTTACCCAATCGTCTGAAAGTTGCGTGAAGTCAAAGGCTGTAAAAACATTCTGAGCGTTCAGGCGCTTGGTATGTTGTCTGCCAATCCCCCAAACATCTTGTATTTTTAGCCATTTTAAGGCTTTTATGCGTTTTTCTTCGGTATCAATGATGTAAACACCTTTTGTTTCTTGAGGGAATTTTTTTGCAATTTGGTTGGCTAATTTAGAAAGAGCTTTTGTTGGCGCAACTCCTATACTGATTGGTATTCCTGTCCACTTCGTTACTTTGTAACGCATTTCTTCGCCATAGTTTTGCAAATTGAAATATTTGTCAAAGCCTTTTAGTTTTAAAAAACATTCGTCAATACTGTAAATTTCCATTTCGGGCGAATAGTCCGAAAGTATAGTCATTACACGATTACTCATATCGCCATACAAAGCGAAGTTTGCAGAAAATACTTGCACATTATGTTGCTGAAAAAGTTTTTGATACTCAAAAGCGGGTGCACCCATCGGAATACCAAGGGCTTTTGCTTCGTTGCTTCGCGCAATGACGCAACCATCATTATTTGACAGCACGACAACGGGCTTTCCATTCAAGTCTGGACGAAAAACCCTTTCGCACGATGCGTAGAAGTTGTTGCAGTCAATTAACGCAAACATTTTAAACGTTTTTGATAACGTGAGTAACAACTCCCCAAATCAAGAAATTGTTGTCATCCGTTACTTTGATAGGTTTGTAATTTTCATTTTCAGGAATAAGCCAAACTTCTTTTTTAAAAATTTTAATTCGTTTAGCTGTAAATTCTCCGTCAATATAACAAACGGCAATTTTGCCATTCGTTGGCTCTATGCTTCGGTCAATTACCAACAAATCGCCATCGCTGATTCCGGCATTTATGAGCGATACGCCTTTTACGCGCCCGTAAAAGGTTGCAGATGGGTTTTTAATAAGATGTTTGTTAAGGTCTATTGTCAGGTCAATAAAATCCAATGCGGGTGAAGGGAAGCCTGCACTAATTCCGTTGTCCACGTACGGCAATTTAATTTCTGTTTCAGTGTTTGCCGAAAAGATGTCTATAATATTGCCGCTATGTAGTTTTAATGGTGTCATTTTACCTTATTAGTTTTTAGATCAGCTCTGTCGTCATAAGATTGCCCCTAACATCCAAATATACACAATTAACATATTACTACGCAACAAAATAAGGTTATAAATTTTACGGCTATTTATAATTTTTGCTCTACTTTTGATTACCTAAAATTAGCGCAAGATTAATCAGCTATAAATTCAGATGCGTATGCAATACAAGATTAAACCCATTTTAGCTTTTTGTGTCACACTCTTCCTCAGCACATTTATCGTTGCACAAACTGGCATTGACCCCAAGGTTTATTCGGCTGTAAAATGGCGCAACATTGGTCCCTATCGCGGTGGGCGTTCAGCAGCCGTTGTTGGCGTACCCAACAAACCACTACTCTATTACATGGGTGCTACTGGCGGTGGCGTTTGGCGCACTACCGATGGCGGAGCGCGGTGGCAAAATATCAGCGACAGCTACTTTGGCGGTTCTATCGGTGCGGTTAGCGTTAGTACATCCGATAACAACATCATTTATGTTGGTGGTGGTGAAAGCACCTTGCGTGGCAACGTCTCCTCCGGCAATGGCGTTTGGAAAACAGATGATAACGGCACCACATGGAAATTTGTCGGCTTAGAAAAAACGCGCCATATTGCTCGCATCCGTATCCATCCGCAAACCCCCGACATTGTATATGTAGCTGCTATGGGCGATGCCTTTAAAGACAACGCCGAGCGCGGCATTTATCGCACCACCGATGGTGGAAAAACATGGGAGAAAATATTGTTTATCAATGATGCCGTTGGGGCAGCCGACCTCTGCTTCGACCCCACCAATCCGCGTATTTTGTATGCTACCATGTGGCGGTTTCGGCGCACGCCGTACAGCTTTTCGAGTGGTGGCGATGGGTGTAGTATTTGGAAGACAACAGACGGCGGCGCAACATGGAAAGAACTCACCAACAACGAAGGTTTGCCAAAAGGCATAAAAGGAATAATTACCGTGTCCGCTTCGCCCGTAAAACCAGAGCGCGTGTGGGCAATGGTAGAATCTGAAAACGGTGGCTTGTTCCGTTCCGACAATGGTGGTGCTACTTGGAAACGCACCAACGAAGAGCGCAAACTGCGCCAACGTGCGTGGTATTTTTCGCGCGTAGAAGCCGACACAAAAAATGCTGATGTAGTATATGTGTTGAATGTAGAATTTCATAAATCAAGCGATGGCGGTGTCACGTTTAAAGAAATAAATACGCCGCATGGCGACCACCACGATATTTGGATTGCACCCGAAGATGCCAATCGCATGGTAATTGGCGATGACGGTGGCGCACAAATTACGTATGACGGCGGCGATAATTGGAGTACGTATATGAATCAGCCGA
The DNA here is from genome assembly GCA_017996375.1 of Saprospiraceae bacterium. Classification (GTDB taxonomy): domain Bacteria; phylum Bacteroidota; class Bacteroidia; order Chitinophagales; family Saprospiraceae; genus JAGOHC01. The sequence continues at coordinate 27,282 of JAGOHC010000013.1, forward strand.
CGGCACAATTTTATCGCCTGACAACTGATAATTATTACCCGTATCGCATCTATGTAGCACAACAGGATAATAGCACGCTTCGGATCACGCATACTTCGTATGGCGGCGAGCGCGATTGGGAAGTAACCGCCGGTGGCGAAAGTGCTCACATCGCCGTTGACCCGCTAAATTATGATATTGTCTATGCCGGCAGTTATGGTGGCTATCTCACGCGCAAAGATCATATCACTAAGCAAGAACGCGCCATCAATCCGTATCCTGATAATCCTATTGGGCATGGTGCCGAAGATTGCCTTTATCGCTTTCAGTGGAATTTTCCGATATTCTTTTCTCCTCATAATAAAAAGAAATTATACGCCTGCTCCAACAACCTACACGTTACGTACAACGAAGGGCAAAGCTGGGAGGTTATCAGCCCCGACCTCACACGCAATGACAGCAGCAAGCTAAAAGCATCAGGCGGGCCTATCACAAAAGATAACACTGGTGTAGAGGTGTATTGCACCATATTTGCCGCCGCCGAAGCACCTAACGAAGAAGGTGTAATTTGGACAGGCTCCGATGATGGGTTATTGTATATCACTAAAGATAGTGGCAAAACATGGACGAATATTACACCAAAAAATGATTTTCCGGAATGGTTGATGATTAACTGCATTGACCTTGACACGCAACATAAAGGGTGGGCATATATAGCAGCAACGGCGTATAAATCAGGTGATAATAAACCATATTTGTATCGCACAAAAGATTATGGTAAAACGTGGAAGAAAATCGTTAGTGGTATTGCCGACAACCATTTTACGAGAGCTATCCGCAGTGATAGTGACAGAGAAGGGTTACTCTATGCCGGTACGGAAAACGGGATGTACTTATCGTGGGATGATGGCGACCATTGGGAGCGTTTTCAACTTAATATGCCACAAGTGCCCATTACAGATTTGCTGGTGAAGGATAAAAACTTGATAGCTTCCACGCAAGGGCGCGGTATTTGGATAATTGATAATTTAACGGTATTGCACCAATCGAAAAACGAGTTGGCAAACAAACCATTTCATTTGTACCAACCACAAAATGTGTATCGCGGCGAGCCTGTCGAAACTTTTTTTTATATAAATAAAGTTGACTCTACTGCAAACATTACATTGGAATATCTATCAGATACTACCGTTATAAAAACATTCGCCGTAAAGGCAAAAAAAGATAAGGATAAATTTACCGTAAAGGATTCTTGCAACCTGTTTCGGTGGAATACAACTTACGATGGTGCAAAAAGTTTTGATGGTATGGTGTTATGGTGGGGCAGTTTGAGTGGTCCGCAAGCATTGCCAGGCAACTATCGCGTGCGCCTGAGCATCAATGGCGAAACCCAAGAGCAATCGTTTGCCATATTAAAAAACCCGATGTCGCAAGCAACAGATGCAGACCTGAAAGCACAGTTTGATTTTACGCAAGAGGTGAACAAGAAACTTAGCGAAACACATACAGCAATTACGGATATACGCGATGTGCAACAACAACTCCAACTCTGGAAAGCACGCGCAAAAGAAGATACTACTTTACAAATTATTGTGGAACGCGCTACGGCGATTGATTCCGTTATGACAAACATTGAAGAAACATTGTATCAAACAAAAAATCGCAGTGGGCAAGATCCTATCAACTTTCCCATTCGTTTGAATAATAAATTGGCACACCTCAATGCAATTACGCGTTACGGCGACTATCCGCCAACTGACCAAGCGGTGTTGTACAAAAATGATTTTATTCGAGATATTGACGCAGTATTGGCAAAATGGAAAAACTTATTGCAGTCGGATATTCCAGCGTTTAATGCTTTGATTCGTGAAAAAGCATTAGATGCCATTCAACTCAAAAAAGCAGAATAACTTTGTTTTAAAATTATTTAAAATAATTTGTGTTATAAATATTTTTAAAAAAAATAATTTGTTTATATTTGCGGCGACATTTATTTCTCAATTTTTCAAACAACTTACAATAATGACAACTTTTAAAGATAGAGAAGCTAAACAAAAAGTAATTGCACAAACCGTCGAACGCCTCGATAAGCAATTTGGTAAAGGCACTATCATGCGCCTTGGCGACAAGCCTGTTGTGGATGTAGATATAATACCATCTGGCTCGCTGGGTTTAGATATTGCATTGGGCATCGGTGGGTTTCCGCGCGGGCGCATTATCGAAATATTCGGTCCTGAATCGTCTGGTAAAACAACCTTAGCCATTCATGCTATCGCTGAATGCCAACGCAAAGGCGGTATCGCTGCCTTCATTGATGCCGAACACGCTTTTGACCGCACCTATGCAGAAGCCTTAGGTGTAGATATGGAGAACTTGCTTATTTCACAACCCGACTTCGGCGAACAGGCACTCGAAATTACTGAAAACCTAATCCGCTCCGGTGCTATTGATGTTATCGTGATTGACTCCGTTGCTGCCTTAGTACCTAAAAGTGAAATTGAAGGCGAAATGGGCGATTCAAAAATGGGCTTACAGGCTCGCCTCATGAGTCAAGCTATGCGTAAACTTACTGCCACCATTGGTAGAACGGGTTGTTGCTGCATTTTCATCAATCAGTTACGCGAAAAAATTGGTGTGATGTTCGGCAATCCCGAAACCACAACCGGCGGTAATGCACTGAAGTTTTATGCGTCCGTCCGTTTGGATATTCGCCGTAACGGACAAGGTGTAAAAGATAAAGAGGGCAATTTTACGGGAAACCATGTAAAAGTGAAAGTAGTAAAAAATAAAGTTGCACCACCCTTTAAGAATGCTGAATTTGACATTATGTTCGGCGAAGGTATTTCTAAAAATGGCGAAATTATTGACCTCGGAAGCGAATTGGATATTATACAAAAAAGCGGTGCGTGGTACAGCTACGGAGGAGCAAAAATTGCACAAGGGCGCGATGCTGCCAAACAGTTTTTAGCCGATAATCCTGAATTAGCTGCCGAGATAGAAGTGAAGATAAAAGACAAAGTATCAAGTGGCGGCGTTAAAGCAAAAGTTACCACTGAAGATGATGACGAATCAAACGATTAATTAAAAAGTTTGAGCAATAAATGTACGAAGTAGTCTGTGCAAATTGAAAAATGTATCAGGCTACTTTTTTTGTACATTTGTAAAAACAGTTTGCTAATATGATAGAGTTTTGGATACGGCGAATCGTCATTTTACCAATTCGATTTTATAAATTAATAATTTCACCACTACTGCCGCCAAGTTGTAGGTATCGCCCCACCTGCTCGCAGTATATGATAGAGGCAATCATGGAATGGGGCATCATAAAAGGTACTTGGTTAGGGCTAAAGCGCATTGGGCGATGCCATCCTTTTTCAAACCACGATATGTACGATCCAATACCTAAAAGAAAGCCTTGAAGCCTGTTTATAACTATGTGGAAAAAGCGACTTACCAACACGGTTATTAACACAAGAATCATTTTTTTGCATATACTTGTTGATAATACGTTAGTAACATTGATGACAGCAATAGTAATCCGCCAATTTGATGTGCCACACCCAACCAAATAGGTATTGATCCTCTACTGTATAATATCGTAAAAATTCCTAAAAGGATTTGCACACTTAATATGACAACAAACAATAAAATCGACTTTTTGTAAATTGCATGAGATTTTAACATATTTGATTTTACATAAAAGTATAACCCAATGATTGTCAAAATATATGCCGTAGTACGATGTAAAAATTGAATCAATGTAGGCGCAAAAGGATGCGTGTCGTAATGTTCAAAGTTTTGCCATGTCCAATTACTACTATCAAAAAGCATATACGGAATATACATTCCATTCATATCCGGAAAAGTAGGATACAACAAAGCTGCTTTCATACCAGACATCAAACCACCAAAAAAAATCTGACAACATAATATAACGATTATTACTAATGCAATGGTTTTCAACAGGTTATTGTGGATAACCGTTTTTTGCAACGGATAACACATCAATATTGTCCACAACAAATAAGCAAAAAGTGTAAACCCAATGCCTAAATGAATACTCAGTTTGTACGCATTCACCCAAGGGCGATGTATCAATCCACTTGCCACCATAATCCAACCAAAAGCAGCTGCCAACGCAGCAATCAGTATCACCACAAACAGCCGTTTGTTTAACCATGCGGGTATTCGTCCGCGAAAGCGAAAGTACAAATACGGAAACAAAAAAATTAACCCCATGCTGCGTGCCCATAAGCGATGAAAATATTCCCAAAAATAAATAAACTTAAAATCAGTGAGGCTCATGCCTTTGTTGATTTTGTGATACTGTGGTGTATTGCGGTATAAATCAAAAGCGTGTTGCCAATCTGCATCGTTGAGTGGAGGAATTGCTCCAATTACGATTTCCCATTTAGTGATGGATAATCCCGAACCCGTCAGGCGAGTGATGCCGCCAATGGCTATTTGCCCGAGCACTAACACCAAACCTAACCACAACCAAACGCGCACTGCACGTACAGGAGCAGAATGTCCAACCACAGGAAAAAATGTATCCATACCGAAATGATTTAAAAAAATTGCTTAACGTTGATGTTGGCAAAGGTAGAACGGATTTTTAAAAAACCAAAAAGCTCGGCAGTAATGACTTATTATAATAAAGAATAAAAATAATTTAAAATAACCTTATCATCATTAGTGCTGTTGGTATGTGAGTATCTTTTGTATATTAAATTTATTTAATGTGTTATAAGCAAATAATGGCATGTTATACACAAACAATGGGTGCTATAATATATTCATTATGAAGTAACTGTACACATTATAAACAGAATGTGGATGATAAAATATTACAACACTACAAATAGTTAACAATGAGGATAACGCAAAAATAAAGTTGAACAAAAACCTTGTTATATACAATGTATGGATATATTTAATATATGAAATTAGTAATAGTTAATAACAGTTGATAAACTGCACACTTATACACGATGTAATAAACAAATGTTGTGGAAAACTAAGAAGAATAAACTATTGAAAAACAATGATTTATAAAAAGAAGAAAATTAAGAATGTGGAAATTATTTTTTACAAAAAAAAGCATAACCCAATGCTGCAAGAACACCAAGCGTATTAGAAAGCATATCAGCTGTTTCAAAATTACGATGCGGAAAATATGTAAACTGTATATACTCCATCAAAACACCAAACCCGCAGCAAAAAACGGCGATGCACACATATATGAACACTCGATTATTTGAATGGATAAATCCACTTATGAAGCAGCCATACCACCACAGATAAAACATCAAAGCATAAAAAAATAAATGCCCTAATTTATCAGGGGATATAAAGCCCGCCTCAGGAAGTTGCGGCGAAGGCGAAATAGATAGCAAAAACGTGAGGAGCGTCCAAGCTAAAGCGGGTAAAAACCTACGGAACCATTCCAAATTAGACAAATGCATAAAAAAGAAAAATTAGATAATCCAAAAAATAAATACAAATACGTAGCAGTAGCCGTTTAGTTTGGCAAACAAATTCAATTAATAAAACGCCGATCCAACCTTTCAGCGTATTATACAAAACCTCCTAATAATTTTTTACCTTTGTGTAGCAAAATCATTCAGTCAAAATATAAAATCGTTCACATTGAAAACCACACCACTCACCGAAATCCACATTGCTCTTGGCGCACGCATGGCACCATTTGCCGGATATAATATGCCTATTTCATACAAAGGTATCAAAGACGAACACGCAGCCGTTCGGCAAAGCGTAGGGCTGTTTGATGTATCGCACATGGGCGAGTTCATTGTTCGTGGAGCGAAAGCAACTGACTTGGTACAAAATATCACAAGTAATGACGTAACAAAGTTAGAAATTGGCGATGCCCATTATTCTTGTATGCCAAATACAACAGGAGGCATCGTGGACGACCTCCTCGTTTATCGCCTGCCCGAAGATTATTGCTCAGATGGCGAACAAGCCTATATGTTAGTTGTAAACGCTTCTAATATGGAAAAAGACTGGAATTGGATTGAACACCACAACGCCGAATACGATTGTCAACTTATCAACATCTCTGAGCGCACAGGTTTGTTGGCGGTGCAAGGGCGCAATGCCATTCATACCCTACAAAAACTGACAAATATTGAGTTAAATACCATACCTTATTATACATTCAAAAAAGGAACGCTCGCAGGTATTGATAATGTACTCATCTCTGCAACAGGCTATACTGGTTCGGGTGGTTTTGAAGTGTATGCCAACAACTTAGATTTGGCGGATCTGTGGAACGCCATCATCAAAGCTGGTGCTGAATACGACATACAACCTTGCGGTCTTGGCGCACGCGATACCCTTCGCCTCGAAATGGGATACTGCCTCTATGGCAATGATATTGACGATAACACCTCGCCAATAGAAGCAGGATTGGGTTGGATTACCAAAGCTGATAAAGGCAAGTTTATGAGTAGTGAAATATTTGCAAAGCAGCGCAGAGAAGGCGTTAACCGCAAGTTGATAGCATTTGAGTTGGATGATCGCCGCGTTCCGCGACACGGGTACGTTATTCAAAATGAACAAGGTGAGGAAATAGGTGTTGTAACCTCCGGCACACAATCGCCTACATTAGATAAACCAATTGGCATGGGGTATGTAAAAACACCATATAGCAAAATTGGCACAATTATTCAGATAGTAACGGGAGCAAAAACAATGCCTGCAAAGGTGGTTAAATTACCATTCTATAAAGTATAAAAAAAGGCTTCAAAGTTATTTTAACAATAAAAAAACGCAATGCAACGCATAAAGATAATTCTTGCAATAGTCAATTTGTTAATCGCAAATTTTATTGATGCACAAACCCGCAGCAACATAACGGTTGATTGCAGCTTTGCCTGTCGCACCAACGATAGCATTTTTGTTTACAAATTTGATGGCATCGCATTTGCCGATTATAAAGCAGTTTTGGCAACACAAATTACCGATACCATTTCTACATTTAAAGTAACGCTCCCGAAATCGGCACACCAGTTCTATTATATTGGCTTAGATAAGCAACGCGTAAAGCCTATTATTTTAGGTAAAGAAGACAACGTTGTACTCAAAGCCGACTGTTCTAATATACGTTCTTCCAAAGTTGAAAATTCGCCCATCAACACAGGGTACGAAGCTACCGCAGGTACTGTTCGCGGATACATCAGCAGAACGATGGCAGCCATACAACGCCTGCAAAATGCATCCGATACAAACACTATAAAAGAAGTGGCAACCACACTTTTTCAAGTACAAGCAGATAAAAATAAATTTTTGGACTCGTTGAAAAATGCAAACCCAACTTTGGCAAAAATAGCCGCTTTGGATATGTACGAAGAATATCTCATCAGCGAAAAGCAAAATATGTACAACACCGAGTTTGATTATTTTGCAGAAAATTATTTCGCTAAAGTAGATTTAAGCGACCCTGAATATAATTATTTGCCACCACTTTATGAATCTGTAAAACGCTATACGCAAATACTCTCAAATATGCCCGACGCTGCCGGTTTGGAGAAACACGTAGATGCACTATTGGCGAGAATCCGTGATAGCAACAAAGAGGCTAAACGCTTTGCATTAGGAGCAGTAATCGGTATGTTGCGC
>JAGOHC010000135.1 GCA_017996375.1 Saprospiraceae bacterium
TCATTGAGTAATCGGAATTGAAAAGAGTTGAATGCCACATCGCCGGAAGCAAATTTTTTGATAATGCGCTTGCAATACAAATGATACCCCAATAGTAAAAATAGCAAGGTAAGTTTAATATGCATCCAGCCCATTTTTAACCACTCTGGTTGAAGATAGAGCATACAAAATCCTGCTGTGAAAGTTATCATCATTGCCGGATTACAGATAATTTTATATACGCGCTGCTCCATGATGCCGAATTGTTTGGAGAGAATATCGCAGTCGGGTTGAGGCTTTTCGGCAGCCTCTGCGTGATATACAAATATGCGTACCAAGTAGAACAGTCCAGCAAACCATGCCACAAAACCAACAATGTGTAATGCTTTTAGATAGTAATAGTATGTTTCCATAAGTAAAGTGATAGAGTTATTTTTGTGAATCAATACTTATTACCAAAGATAGGACTTCTTTGGTTGTTTCCACAAATTTTCGATTTGATAGTTTGTATGTCGGTTTTTAACTTTGGCTTAATCATATTAAAACTAAATTGTACTTTTGCTCAAACAGGTGTTTTAACTTACCACAAATTTAGAATTTTATGTTACATAAATTTAATAGTTTGGTTTGTATAATAATAATGATGACAGCGTTTAATTTAACTGCTCAACATCGCATGGCTTACAAGATTTTTGATGCAGAAGGTAAAGAAATTACCTACGAAAAAATGCTCAAGCAACTGCTCAAAAATGATGTTGTCTTCTTTGGCGAATTGCACAATAACCCTATCGCGCATTGGTTAGAATTGACGGTAACGCAAGATATTTTTGAACAAAAAAAAGAACAACTACAGCTTGGCGCAGAGATGTTTGAAGCGGATAACCAGTTGATTATAAATGAGTTTTTTCAGAATAATATTTCTGAAAAAAGTTTTGAAGATGAGTGCCGCCTGTGGAATAATTATAAAACAGATTATAAACCCCTGCTTAATTTTGCTAAAGAAAATCAGCTTGCCTTCATAGCAACTAACGTTCCGCGCCGATATGCTTCGATGGTGCATAAGCAAGGCATTGAATCGCTAAACGGATTGACTGATGAGGCGAAAAGCTATATTGCTCCGCTACCGATTGAGATTGACTTGACTGTTAATTGTTATAAAAATATGGCTGACATGATGGGCGCACACGGAGAGGGCAACTCAGATATTGTAAAAGCTCAAGCCGTCAAGGATGCTACAATGGCGCATTTTATAGCCACAAATTATCAAAAAGGAAATGTGCTGCTACATTTTAACGGCAGTTATCACTCCGATTACCACGAAGGTATTATTTGGTATCTGAAAAAATTGAAACCACGTTTGGACATAATTACTATCACTTCAGTTGAGCAAAATTCGGTTGATACGCTTTCGGATGAGTACAAAAATAAAGCAGATTTCATTATTTGTATTCCCGAAAACATGACCAAAACGTATTGAAAGTTTTTATAAACCTTACACCTTTTTTAAGAACTCCGTTCGGAGAACGAAGGCACCTTTGTCGGTTTTGCAATCTACCTCATCAGGGTCGTCGGTTAGACGAATTTTTATCTTCGCACCACGCTTGAGTACCACCGAAGATCCCTTCACTTTTAAGTCTTTGATGAGGGTAACTGAATCACCATCTTTCAAGATATTTCCATTGCTGTCTTTTACAATTAATTCTTCCATTGTGTAAATAATTTTCGTTTAAACGTTAAAGCGGAAATGCATCACATCGCCGTCTGCTACTACATAATCTTTTCCTTCAACATTCATTTTTCCGGCTTCTTTTATAGCTGCTTCTGACCTGTATTTTTCGTAATCGTCAAATTTTATAACTTCAGCTCGGATGAATCCACGTTCAAAATCAGAGTGTATCACGCCAGCTGCACCAGGTGCTTTCGTTCCTTTGCGAATCGTCCAAGCGCGAACCTCTTTTTCGCCTGCGGTGAAGTAGGTTATCAAATCTAAAAGTTTATAACAAGCATGGATTAACTTTGCGGTACCGGATTCCGGCAGTCCCATACTCTCCAAAAATTCTGCACGCTCTTCCAATGAATCCAATTCAGCAATTTCTGCTTCGATGCCTGCACATACCACAATCACTTCAGCATTTTCGGGTTGCACTAATTTTCGTACTTCTTCTACATACTTATTTCCATTAATGGCAGCAGCTTCGTCAACATTACATACGTACAAAACCGGCTTGGCAGTAAGTAAAAAAAACTGTCGAAACATCGCCTCCGATTCATCATCCCAATTAAATGTACGAGCAGATTTTCCGGCTTCGAGGTGTACTTTGAGCGACTCTGCAATTTCTGTCAAGCGAGCATCATCCTTGTTGCCACTCTTAGCTTGTTTTTTGTATTTTTCTATTGCTTTTTCAACGGTTTCTAAATCTTTAAAAATAAGTTCGTAGTCAATAATCTCTTTGTCGCGTGTCGGGTTCACGCTGCCGTCCACATGAACAATGTTATCATCTTCAAAACAGCGCAACACATGAACAATGGCATTTACCTCGCGGATGTTTGCCAAAAATTGATTGCCCAAACCTTCGCCTTTGCTCGCACCTTTTATCAATCCGGCAATATCTACAATTTCGATGGTAGTAGGTACAGTGCTACGTGTGCCAGTCAACTCGGTAAGAATATCTAAGCGTCGGTCAGGGACAGTCACAATGCCTACATTGGGGTCTTTAGCTGCAAACGGATAATTGGCAGCCAACGCTTTAGCGGAAGTAAGTGCATTGAACAATGTTGATTTACCGACGTTTGGCAAACCGACAATTCCACATTTTAAAGCCATATATATAAATAGTATTAATTTTTGAATAAAACTGCGGCGCAAAGGTAGGGCTATGATACGAGAAATAAAAGGTTATGTTTTTAAAAACAGCAAAAAACATTCGTTTTGACATAGAATGATTCTAAATTATAAATTTTGTACTTATAACATCATATAAATATTTTCATTTTGATAAATTTGCAGGTACGAAGTCAAATTAAACAATTACACTTTACAACATGAATTGGTTTTCAAAATTTTTCACATCCTCCATTGGTCAGAAAGTGATCATGAGCTTAACGGGGTTATTTTTGATACTTTTTTTAGTGGTACATCTTGCAGGGAATTTGCAATTATTGAAAGACGATAACGGTGAGGCGTTTAACATCTATTCCAAATTTATGACGAGCAACCCACTCATCAAGTTTATATCGTATGGGCTGTATTTTTTCATATTATTACATGCCATCCAAGGTATGATTCTTTGGAAGAATAACCGCGCTGCAAAAGGCGGAAAGTATGCTGTGCAATCTAAAGAAAGTACTTGGTCATCGCGCAATATGGGGATGTTGGGTGTGTTACTTTTTGTATTTTTGGGTATACACATGGGAGATTTTTGGTGGGCTATGAAGCGACACCAACTACCCTTAGTTAGCTATGAGGGTTATCCGGATATTCAAGATTTATACTTTAAAGTAAACGAGTCATTCAAAGAGTTATGGATAGTTATAGTCTATATAATCTCAATGGTGGCACTATATTTTCACCTCAGTCATGGGTTTGCGAGTGCTTTCCAAACATTAGGAATTAACCACCGTAAATATACACCCATCATCAAAGCAATAGGGTGGGGCTATGCTATACTCATACCAGCAGCATTCGCCATCATACCTATATATTATTACTTTTTCAAGTAAAAAAAAGCATATTTCAGATATGCATATACGTATTTTTAAATTTAAAAATTCCTCTTTGAAAAATATTTATGGAAAATAATATGATAGACAGCAAAGTACCTAAAGGCGATGTGCATAATATTTGGACAAATTACAAATCTACCTGTCCGATAGTTGCGCCGCACAACAAACGCAAGTTAGATATTATCGTAGTTGGTAGTGGCTTGGCGGGTTCTTCCGCAGCGGCATCTTTAGCCGAATTAGGTTATAATGTTAAAGTATTCACTTTTCACGATAGCCCTCGCCGCGCACACAGTATTGCGGCACAGGGAGGTATTAACGCTGCAAAAAACTATGCAAACGATGGTGACAGCGTTGAACGACTTTTTTATGATACTATAAAAGGAGGCGACTATCGCGCACGCGAAGCCAATGTACACCGTCTAGCGGAAGTTAGTACGGGCATCATTGACCAATGTGTGGCGCAAGGCGTACCCTTTGCACGTGAATATGGTGGCTTGTTAGAAACGCGCTCTTTTGGAGGTGTGCAGGTATCTCGTACATTTTATGCTCGTGGACAAACCGGACAACAATTATTAATAGGTGCATACCAAGCACTATCTCGTAAGGTTCATGATGGCGGCATACAACTCTACAACCGCCATGAAATGTTAGATGTTGTTGTCATTGACGGCAAAGCGAGAGGAATTATTGTACGCAACTTAGTCACCGGTGCAATAGAGCGACACAGTGCTCATGCAGTTTTGCTTTGTACAGGCGGTTATGGTAACGTATTCTATTTATCAACAAATGCCATGTTGTGTAATGTAACTGCTACGTGGCGGTCGCATCGCAGAGGTGCATTTTTTGGCAACCCTTGTTATACACAAATACATCCAACTTGCATACCTGTTTCGGGCGATTATCAATCTAAGTTGACGCTGATGTCGGAATCACTCCGCAATGACGGTCGTGTGTGGGTGCCAAAAAGACAAGAAGATTGCAATAAAAATCCTTTAGATATAAAAGAAGAAGACAGAGATTATTTCTTAGAACGGCGCTATCCGGCTTATGGTAATTTGGTGCCACGTGATATAGCCAGCCGTGCAGCTAAAGAGCGTTGCGATGCCGGATTTGGAGTCGGCGCAACGAAGTTGGCAGTATATTTAGATTTTGCTAATGCTATTAATCGCCTCGGCGAGCATACCATCAGTGAACGCTACGGAAACCTGTTTCAAATTTATGAAAAAATCACCGGCGAAAATCCTTACAAAGTGCCGATGCGGATTTATCCCGCTGTACACTACACAATGGGTGGCTTGTGGGTAGATTATAATTTGATGACTTCCGTACCAGGCTTATTTGCTTTAGGTGAAGCCAACTTCTCAGACCACGGCGCAAACCGCCTTGGGGCTTCAGCGTTAATGCAAGGGTTGGCGGATGGATATTATGTTATTCCATACACTATAGGTACATACCTTGCCGATGAAATCAGAACACCTAAAATCAGTACCGATCACCCAGCGTTTGCAGAAGTAGAGCAGGATGTAAAGGCACGTATTAATAAATTAATGAATATAAAAGGTAACCACTCTGTAGAAAGTATGCACCGTCGTTTAGGAAAAATTATGTGGGACAAGTGCGGTATGGCTCGCAACAAAGAAGGATTGCAATCAGCTATAATCGAAATTCAAAAACTGCGAAAAGAATTTTGGTCAGATGTTTATGTGCCCGGCGATGCAGATGATTTCAATCCTGAATTAGAAAAAGCATTACGTGTTGCAGATTTCATGGAGCTGGGCGAGTTAATGTGCCAAGATGCGCTGCAGCGCGAGGAATCGTGTGGCGGACACTTCCGCGAAGAACACCAAACGCCCGAAGGCGAAGCCGAGCGTAACGACAAGGATTTTGCATTTGTGGCAGCTTGGCAGTTTAATGGAGATGGGCAACCCGAAACACTACATAAGGAAAAATTAGAATACAATAGTGTGAAAATGGTGTCGCGAAGTTATAAGTAATCGTTAGCAAAAAAGATGTCTCAAAGAAATATTACGTTGATTAGCAATGTTTTTCAACTGTTCATTTATTTGGGCGTACTTACGTTTATTGTTGTCAAAAGCGCAACCTTGCAAGTCACCTGCGATGAGTCCTACACACTACAAATTTTGGCAAAAGAGCGTGTTTGGGATATCGTCATGTACACTAGTTCTTATACGAATAACCACATCTTAAATACCTTAGCCGTAAAAGGCTTGTATGAACTGTTTGGTTTAAATTTTTTGTTGGGGCGTTTGCCGAATATATTATCCTTTTTGTTATATGGATATATCGTATTTCGGTTTGCCGAAAAGTTCATTGATAACACAGTAGAATGCATTGCATTAATGGCAATAATGGTAGGGAGTCCTTACCTGTTAGATTTTTTTGCCTGTGCACGTGGCTATGGTATGACCGTTTCATTAATAATGGTAAGTATGTATTACGGCGCATTGTACATCACAAATAATCGCTACAAAAATTTGGTACTTTGTTTATTTGCAGCAATTTTATGTGTATATGCCCAGTTCGGATCATTGCATTATTTTTTAGCAATATGTACCCTTTTAGGCGGGTTTAGTTTAGCAGATTTATACCAATCAAAAAACTTGAAGGCTTTCGCCAAACAAATTGCAACACTTATTACAGCAGCAGTAGTTTTATTTGGGCTGATATATTTCCCGATAAAATCTATCCTAAAGGATAACCAAATTGCCTACTACGGCAAAGCCGGATTTTGGCAGGACACTATACGGTCGCTTATACAAAAATCAATATACGGACAGGGATATTTTTCAAGCAATACTTTGGCAGTTTTTGAAATCCTAACAGCTTTATTATTAGTAGCCTCTGCAATATTGGTTATTCAGCAGAAAGCTAAAAATAGATTGTCATTATATATATGTTTAATATTTTGGATAACAACATTCAGTATCGTTGCACAATTCAAATTACTGGGCAATCAATATCCGATAGACAGAACAGCATTGTTTCTTTACCCAATTATCATGCTCAACTTCGTCAATTTATTTGCATGCTTCAAGCGTATAAATAAGTATATTTATGGTGTTATGATTGCTGTAGCAATAATATTCCCAATCAATCATCTTATCCGTAGTTGTAACCTGAAAAGTTATGCAGAATGGTGGTATGATGTGAATACATTTGAAGTGCTCAGTTTTTTAAAGAAAAAATGCAAAGACGATGCTATAACCTTTTATGCCGGAGGATGGTTTCGCCCCTCATTTAGCTATCATATTGAAGAACAAGGTTTGAAATCAATTCAATTAGAACCTTATAGCCCTACATTAGATACTACCGGTAAATTTGATTATTATTATATTTTCGGGAGCGAAAAAGAACCACTTACAAAATATACAACCATTGAAAAATCTTTCTTTGGCGGCAACATTCTACTTCTGAAAAATAATTCAAAGAAATAATTTTCAGATATACACTAAGAAATATAACCATAGTTAAAATATGAAACTGACATTAAAAATTTGGCGACAAGGAGGCCGCTTTCAAGGCGGTTTTGAAACTTATCAGTTAGATAATCTGAACGAGGAAATGTCTTTTCTCGAAATGTTGGATGTATTAAAT
>JAGOHC010000136.1 GCA_017996375.1 Saprospiraceae bacterium
GGAATAGACAGTACGTTCGCGTTGTTATGGCGGCGAGCCAGCGCAGCTATTTCGGGTGTCCAGCATAATGCCGCCCGTATGCCTGGATGTTTATTGGCAGCAATAGCAATGCCATTGCCACTTCCGCAAAGCGTAATGCCCATCTCAGCTTGCCCGCTTTCTATTGCATTAGCCACTAAATGCCCGAACTCCGGATAATCCACAGAGTCGGGGCTGTGCGTACCTACATCCAAAACGCTGTAACCGATAGCTGTCAAATGTTGCCCTACGGAAACTTTGCGTTCAAATCCGGCGTGGTCAGCACCAATCGCAATTTTTTTCATAATATTTTCTTTACTGAAGAATGTTTTACAAAGGTGATTAATTATTTTTTGAAATAATATTTTCAGATAAAGTAAATATAATTTGTAAAATTAAAATATTTAACGTAATATTACGTTATAAAACTAATTATTACGATTATGATAAAATTAACAAAATTAGAAGAAGAAATTATGCACTACATATGGGAGCTTGAGCGGTGTACGGTGAGTGATATTATTCAACAAATGCCCGAACCTAAGCCACCACATTCGAGCGTTTCAACTATTGTTCGTATTCTTGAAAAAAAAGAATTTGTCAGCCACAAGGCGTATGGCAAAACCTACGAGTATTTCGCGTTAGTAAGCAAATCATCGTACAGCAAAAAGTCGTTAAAGTCATTTATCAGAGATTATTTTGACGGCTCGCCGCAGCGCTTGGTTTCATTTTTGGTAAACGAAAAAGAATTGAATATCAAGGAGTTAGAGAAATTATTAAAAAAGAATAAATAATCTTAAACACCTTTTATTATGCTAACCTACATTATAAAATTACATATTTATTGGAGTGTATTTTTGTTAGTCTATTGGTGGTTGTTCAGCAAAGAAACGCATTTCCACATTCGCAGAATGTATTTGCTTTCAGCCATTGGATTAGGATTAATTGCACCGCTAATACAACTGCCTCAAACAGCTCCGGCAATTTATGGAATGGCATCAGTTTGGTTGAAACCGATTATCGTCACGGCGCAAGCAACACCGATAACAAAAACTACGCAAGTGTTTGGATGGTTTTTTTGGATATATCTCACGGGTTGTATCGTACAGCTATTTTTTTTGTTGGTAAACTTATACAAAATTTATCGTTTGCGAAGCAATAGTGATATATCATCGATGGGTGACATCAAAATTGCCTTTACTAACCATAAACATCCGCCGTTTTCGTTTGCTAACACCATCTTTTTGAGTAAACAAATTGCGTTGGAAGTATCTGAGCGACAAACCATTGTGCGGCACGAGCAGGCTCACGTAGAGCAGCATCATACCTTAGATGTTTTGTTGATAGAAATTTTGCGGATTCCGCTATGGTTCAGCCCGTGTATTTACTTGTTCAAATTATTATTAAGTCAAGTACATGAATACCTCGCCGATGAGGAGGCTATTAAAGTAAATAATAATGTGGAACTGTACGGCACACTACTACTTCGCCATACACAAATTCCATTACAATCAATATTAGGAAACCATTTTATCACATCACAATTAAAAAATAGAATTATTATGATGACCAAGAAAAAATCTTCGCAACGGGCATTTTTAAAATATGCCTTATCACTACCAATTGCCGTTGTAGCCATACTACTTCTGCAGGAACGCATCACGGCGCAGACAAACATAACTCTTCAAGATGATATAGATTTACATAATTGGGGGTGGTTGAATAAAATGTCTTCAGATGAATTTATCAAATTTGAAGCCAATGGAATGGAAGTAATTGATACTGTTGTTATTGTTGATACTGAGACATTTAAGGAAGATGTAAAAATTGTTAAGAATAATTTTAAGTACCAGAAAGATGTAAATGGCGACCCTATTTACGAGCGCGTTGATAGGTTGCCAAAAGCTCCCAGTTGCAATCAAGGTACGAATGAGCAACAGGATATTTGTACGCAGGCTACCGTGATGAATAACCTTATGAGCAATATAAAATACCCTGCCCATAAACTTGAGGCAATGGTATATGTACTATTTGTGGTGGATAAAGATGGGCAAATCAGTAAAATAAGTACACTTGCAAAAGATAAGGATAAATGGAAGAATGACGATCCTTTAGTTGATTTTGAAAAAGAAGCCTTGCGTGTTGCCGAAAATTTGAAGCAGATGGGCAAGTGGCAGCCTGGCACAAAAAATGGCAAGCCTGTCAATACGCGTATGGTTGCCCCTATAAAGTTTAAGTTGAATTAATCCGAAAAAGTTAATAAAAAAAACTACCCGAAGCTGCCAATAGATAGCTTCGGGTAGCTTTTTCTATGAGCCAATTTTTGCAGAAGAAACTTCTGGTATTCTACACATTAAAAAATAGCCACCACCTCCTGCGCCACAAAGTTTAATGAAGTAATCGCCCGAATCCAATCCTTGCTTCCATTGCCTTTGGAGCGTTGTCGGAATCCACTCACGCATATACTCATACTGAAATTGGCTAATGTTGCCAACTGCCCTAAAAAAGTGCTCGTATGATTGTTGCAAAAGATAATGTATGGCATCAGAAACAGCGGGAACTAATTTTTCTGCAAACGGCGTTGCAAATTTTGAGTCAGTCATTTTTGTATGAAACAACGCAATCCACTCATGGGCGAGGCGTGGCTGCTGCGAATCAAGTAATGTAAATATTTTTTTATCAAAAACAACATCCATAATTGTTGGCGGAGCGATGCGTATTTCCGAATTTGTAAACAGTATCGGTTGTTGCAAATAACTCACTAATGGGTCAATACCAGAGCTGTTACCATGAAAAAACGATTCGAGTTGTGCTAATTGCTTTTTGAGCAAAGTCAAATCATCATGTGAAGTTACACTACTAAATGCATCATATACTGCCGCACACAACGTACCCGAACTACCCAAGCCATATCCGCAAGGGATATTAGAAACGAACGCACCATTGGCAGATAAAAAAGCACCGAAGTCGGAAAGCTGCAGGTCGGAAAAGAGCATTTGTCTTTCACTCAGTTGTTGCGAATAAGTAAAAAAGGGCAACAAACTATGAGTTGAATCAGCGAATTGCCAACTGCCGTAAAAATCAAAATTAGGCACCGCCAATGCTTCCGACCCATACAATACAGCATATTCTCCAAGCAAAATGAGCTTGGAAGGATACTTTTTTTCAAAATCGATGGTAGAAAAACGCATTTTAACCCTTAATTAACAACTTTGCATACAGAAAAGGCATACCTTTGCAAAAATAATTTTTATTTTGAAAGTGTTGTATAAACATATCATTGTAAGTACTTTAATTGCCGTGTTGCTCGTTTCCACGATGGGCATCAATGTGCATACGTTGTACTGTTTGTGTAAGGATAGTTTATCCGTTTCGCTTTTTGAATTGGAGGATGCCTGCGGCAAAAAAGAATCCACAGTAGCGTTGCCGAGTTGTTGCCAAAGGGCAGCGCAAACTTGCCATAAAACCGACGATAGCGACCCGCATAAATGCACCAAAAAAGCGAATAAATATTTAAAGCTACACACACCGTTTGAAAGTGCATCAAGTTATAGTTTTGCTGCTTTCGTTTTTATTGCAGATATTCCTGCATTGGCTTTTTCGGCATTTGAATATATCCCTTTACATTCGCAGAAGGCGACTGCACCACTAAAAAATCGCCCACCGCCTCATAGGTATATTCAACCTTACGGCAAAACCCTACTTCCGTATATTCAATCTTTCCTTTGTTAGAATTTTCTGGTAAATGATGTACTAATGGTATGACATTGGTACACGAGTTTTTTTGTGTTTTGAGTAAAACCGTTTACTCTATTCATTCATCATCACATTATACTTTACCATGAAAATTCAATTTTTTATAGCTATTATATTCCTGTGCTTCGCACAAACTATATTTGCACAACTTACCGTTACCGGAAAGGTGCTAGACGAAAACAAAGAACCGCTCATTGGCGCAACGGTTGTATGGAAAGGCACACAAATCGGCACTATGACCGACCTTAATGGCAATTTTATTATTGCCCGTGTGCAACTGCCTGCCGATTTGCAAATTACTTACATTGGCTATAACCCTGCCACCGTTACCATTGACCCCGATGACGATAATGTTGATATCACCATTGATGGTATCCAACAGTTAGACGAGGTTGAAATCGTTTCTCGGCAGCGCGATAATTATACTTCTACGCTTCAAACACGCAATATCGAATCTATTGGTAGCAAGGAATTTCGCAAAGCGGCATGTTGCAATTTGTCTGAAAGTTTCGAGACCAACGCTACCGTAGATGTTGCCTATACCGATGCTATTACTGGAGCGAAGGAAGTACAGATGCTCGGATTGCGTGGTATTTATACGCAAATGTTACTCGAAAATCGCCCCTCGTTGGGAGGGTTAAGTACCTTATTTGCAATGGACTACATACCCGGTACATGGCTGGAAAGCGTGCAGATAACCAAAGGCAGTGGCTCGGTTGTAAACGGGTATCAATCTATTGCCGGACAGGTGAATATTGAGTTGCAGAAACCACATCTCGATAAAAAATTGTTTGTCAATTTATTCGCAGGCACTGCTGGACGTTACGAAGCAAATGTTCATCTTAACAAAAAGTTTAATGAAAAATGGAGTAGTGGCGTATTGTTGCACGGCAGTACGGTTCAGAATAACTATGATATAAATAATGATAAATTTAAGGATGAACTGAACCGCCAGCAACTCAATGGTATGTATCGCTTGTTTTACGAAAGCGAAAAAATATGCAGCAACCTGAATATTCATGCCATTGATGACAGACGCAACGGCGGGCAACTCAAGGCTGTTAATAATCCTTTTTTAATTTCTACACATACCAATCGCGTAGAGATATTTGGTAAAACAGGTTACAAAGGTTTTACTGAGCCATATCGCTCGGTTGGGTCGCAATACAGCACCACGTTTCAACGCATGAATTTATATTTTGGCAACAACCGCTACGAGGGTGAACAGGAAAGTGCATATATTAACTTAATTTATAATACGATAATAGGTACTACTGACCACAAAATTGCCTACGGCGCAAGTTATCAATACGACAAATTACAAGAGCAAGTAAATGACACAAAATATCAGCGCACGGAATCAGTGCCCGGCGTTTTTGGTGAATATACTTGGAATTACGAGCCACTCACCTCAGATGCTTTTTACAAAAGTATCGGAATTATTGGTGGGTTGCGTGCCGATTATCATAACCTTTATGGTTTGTTAATTTCGCCGCGCATTAATGTTAAAATGAACTTTACAGATGACCGCGTTGTGCGTTTTTCCGCTGGAAGAGGTTATCGTACAGCCAATGCATTTGCCGAAAATTTAGGTGCATTGGTCAGCAATAAAATTGTTCGTTTGAACGAAAAGCTGAGTATTGAAGATGCTTGGAATGCCGGCGCAAACTATACCCACAACTTCGAGCTTTGGAAGCGCAACGGTAGCTTTGTATTGGATTTTTATCATACACAATTCATCAACCAAATTGTGATGGATAGAGAGAGTAACATCCGCGAGTTGCAGTTTTATAACTTAGACGGAAAATCATACTCCAACTCCGCTATCGCTACCGTGACTTATACCGTTTGGGATAATTTGGATATTAAATTAGCATACAAATGGACAGATGTGAAAACTACTTACAAAGGTGACCTGCGCCGACAGCCGTTAGTACCTATTCATAAAGGGTTGATAACGCTTGACTACGAAACGCCAAACAAAGGCTGGCGATTTAATACCAACATACAATTAGTGGGTACGCAACGCCTGCCGGATAATTCACATATTCCAGACCACACTGCGTCGCATTTTCCGGCATACTCCAAGCCATACGTATTGATTAATGCACAAATCACCAAGCAGTTCCGCCCTAATTTTGAAGTGTATGTGGGTGGTGAAAACTTGACTAACTATCACCAAAAGCACGCTATCATCGCTTATGACGACCCGTATAGTCCGTACTTCGATGCTACACAAATTTACGCACCGGTGCACAATTTCAGAGGCTATGCCGGGTTGCGCTACAGTATTGATTAATCATTTTTAGGAAATAAAAATCAAAAAGGCAGTGGGGCTTTCCCATTGCCTTTTTTTGTGTAGTGCAGATGTTAAACATTACAAATTACTTTCTTATTTGGGAAACCTAATGTAAATTCGTGTGCAGGAGATGTAAATGTACGTACAATTGTTTGTAGTATTGACAATGAATTTGCTCGGTATTAAGAACGAACAGACTGGTTATACATTTAAAATTAGATTTGAATAAAAATGATTCATCAGGTAATATCATCGGAAGTAGTAAGCAGTTTAAGGTTGTTGCTAAATTGTAGATTAGGGCAAATTTTTATTAGTAAGGGCAGGGTATTCCATGGGTCAATCGGGATATTAGAATCAGGCAAATATTGTTTGCTCACTTTTTTTAAAACAAAACAAATTTTCATTCAGTTAGAATTTACCTTCTCCCAAACACCATTATACTTGGTTGATACAGATAGTGTTCAAGAAGTTAACATTTATTCTTCTCAAGAACCACTTAAGATTGATTTTGAGAGATATAAAACTAATGTAATAATTACTCCTAAATTTGGTGCTATTGAGAAAATTAACGTTTATAACCACATGTATCAATTTAATGAGGATAGACCTAAAGTTAAATATTTTAGAGCAATAGAATTTATTGATGAACAAAAAAATCATTTGGTACTTGAAAGAGGGGATATTCCGGGTTCATTTAATATATCTATTTACCAGAATGATTTTTTAAAAGTTTTGCTGCAAGAAGATTATGAAGAAGAATACAAAGATTATGAAATAATCAGTATCGAATAATCTTCAGTAACGCACCACCCGAAGCTACTGCACAGCAACTTCGGGTGATTTTTTTAGTAGTGATTATTTTTCATATACACTACTTCCCACGCAATAGCTCGCGCGAGATGACCAGCTTCTGTATTTCGGAAGTGCCTTCGCCGATGGTGCATAGCTTTGAATCGCGGAAGAATTTTTCTACCGGAAAATCTTTTGTATAACCATAGCCGCCATGTACCTGAATGGCATCGGTAGCAACTTCTACGGCTACTTCGGAGGCGTAATATTTTGCCATGGCAGCAACTTTAGTCATGTACTCACCTTTGTTTTTTAGCTCCGCCGCTTTGCGCGTGAGCATCTCTGCCGCTTGTATTTTAGTTACCATATCTGCCAGCTTGAAACTGATGCCC
>JAGOHC010000137.1 GCA_017996375.1 Saprospiraceae bacterium
GTATAATTGGTACTTTGGCTGCCCCCAATGTCAATTCTAAGATTGATTGCGGCACCGACATCCAAAACTTTTTCATTTTGTGCGAATAATGTTTGCACCAAAATAGTAAAATAAAGAAAGGTAATTTTTTTCATAAGGCGAATAGGTTATTTATAAACAAATATAAATAATTATAATATATTTTAATGTTACATATCAAAAATATTATTCATAGGTATAAAATAACTGTATATGTCTGAAAAAGTAATTTTAGTAACTGGTGCAAACGGACAATTAGGCAGTGAATTGCAAAATATTTACAAACAATATGAGCACTTTACTTTTTTGTTCTCTGATTTTGAAACACTCAATATTGTGAGTAAAAAGCGCGTGTTTGCATTTTTTGAAAAAAATAATATTGATGTCGTTATTAATTGTGCAGCATATACAGCTGTGGATAAAGCCGAATCAGATTCAACAAAATGTAAGGCAATAAATATAACTGGAGTAAAAAATTTGGCGTTGGCATGTACACATTTTGGCGCTATCCTCTTACACATTTCGTCTGATTATGTTTATCATAATATACTCAACAGGCCATTGGTTGAAACAGATAAAACATCCCCCAAAAGTGTTTATGCAAAGTCGAAATTAGCTGGTGATTTGGCGGCTTTGAAAAACTGTGAAAGAACTATTATTTTTCGCACATCGTGGGTTTATTCTTCTTTTGGGCACAATTTTGTGAAAACTATGTTACGATTAGGAAGAGAACGTGAGCAACTTTCGGTGGTGATTGACCAGATTGGTACACCCACTTATGCAAGAGATTTAGCCACGACAATATTATCGTGTATAAATAAATTATTTGCAGATGCAAATTTTAGAGCTTATGGAATATATCATTATAGCAACGAGGGTGTCACATCTTGGTTCGATTTTGCTACAGCCATTATGAATATGCGAAATTTATCGTGTAAGGTACTTCCAATAAATACAGAAAGCTATCCAACTCCAGCACAACGACCACCATTTAGTGTACTGGATAAGTCAAAAATTAAAGCGGAATTTGGTATAGAAATTACTCATTGGCAAGATAGTTTAGACAGATGTTTGAGGTTGTTAATATAATTACTGATTTAATGTAATTGATGTGATTAAAAACAAAAATGGCGGACAAATTTTGCCCGCCATTTTTGTATGGAATATATTCAGATTAATGCTGAACGATTATTCTTTTTGCTGCAACACCATCTTGTGTAGTAAAACGTAAGAAGTATGTGCCGTTAGTCAAATCATTGATATTTAGGTTGTTTTGAACGTTGTTGAAAGTTTTAACAACCTTTCCAGTAATGTCTAAAACTTCTACTGCTTGAAGTATATATTTTCCTCTTTCGATAGAAAGAAATCCTGAAGTAGGATTAGGGAAAACTTTGATTGTATTGGCAATCTCATTGTCAATTACGCTCAATGTTAAGTTTGTAGAAATTACAACATTATCAACATAAGCATTATTGCCATAATCTGAAAGCGCATGGAAACGAACCATAACATCTGTTAATCCGATAAAGCCATTTATAGCTACGGAATCAACCACCCAATGAGAAGCTGAAGGTGTATATGCAGATGTAGTAGGAGATGTAGTAGCCAAATCATTACCCTCTTTTTGCCAAACAGTTTCCCAAGTTGCGCCACAGTCAGGTGATAGTTGCAATGACAGTTGATCAGCAAAAGTAGTATTGTATCTTGCGTGTGCTCTTGAAAAAGTGATATACGCATAATCTGCTGTTGCCGGAATACTTACATTTGGCAGGTATAAATCATCAATTTGTCCGCTTGGGCTATTATAGAAATCCATTTTAGCAGAGCCAGCATTTCCCGTTATCCCAGCTGTTGAACGCGACCAAGTTGATCCTGCATCTGGGTTGGCAATCATCATATTTGTTGGTGGGAATGTTGCCGATTGAAACCCTTGATTTACAGGTACATCAATTGCATTAAATGGTGATAAAGTAGAAATAGTAGTTGGTAAACCTAAGTTTTCATCAACTATCCCATTTACATTGGTAACTTCAATAGCAAAATTATTTGTACCATTTACTAAAGTAGCTGGGTCAAGCGTCACGTTAGCAGTTGCACCGCTTTGTAAGTCACCTGTCCATACTTTATTACCAGCAACAACGCCATTTATTTTAGTTTCGATTGTTGCAGAAGTTAAGTTATTAGAACCAACATTTTTTAATACAACAACTGGTGTAACTGTTTCAACGCAAGTTAAACCTGGCAAACCAGAAACGGAAGTTGTTTCAGCATCATTTAATAATGGTATTGGTTCGCTATATCCTGCTTGCTTAATATTTTTATTTGAGTTATCCTGAATAAATGCTACAACACCTACTTCACTTTTATTATAAATATAAGCAGGTAATGCCGCTGCAAATGTTACTGTCTGTGATTGACCAGCAGTCCATGTATCAGCCATTTGTGTTCCACTGGCATTTGGGTACATTTTACGCATAACATTATAAAATTCCGTTTCACCATTTGTACCTGGAGCCGATGTAAATAATATTTCTCTTTCAATCATAGCTATATGCAGCTTCAAACTATTTGCTGCACCTGAAGCATTATCAGCAACACAAGTTACGGTACAGCTTATAAAAATAGAATCGTAATCTGCACTAAGGGTATGAGTCAAATCAATGTTATATGGAGAGGCAACTGCATAACGGCTATTGATGCCACTTTGGCTTAATTGGTTTGGCGCACCATTACCAATAACATTGCCATCAAACTCAATATTAGGAACTCCTGTAACTCCATAATAAGAAACACGCGTTGCAACTTCTCCGGGGTTTTGAGCATTCATTGGGTCAGCTCCAGGCCAATCAGTTTGATACTTAATTGAAACAACTTTTGCTGTGTTAGCTGATAAAAGAGTATTTAATGCAGGGTTTTGAGCTGCACAAGGTCCACAAGATGCTTGCGTAAACTCTTCTAAAAGACACAATCTTTGTTGAGCATCTACAAACGAGAGAGTAAATGCAAAAGCAAACAGTAAACATAATTTTTTCATGCTAAATATTGTTTTGTATTTGTAATAAAAATGACAGTAAAATTAAAAAAATAAAAATAGACTGCCCAAAATTTTAAAATAATATTTTGAAGAATTATCAATAAATTAAAAAAAGCCTCGTGTATTTGCACACGAGGCTTTTTTTAATCTTCTAAGGCAATTGCTTTTTTGCTGGCAACGGCTACGATTGCATTATCGCCGGCAATTTCTCTGACAATTTCATCGTCTATGAGAACGCGCCCGCAATGCTCGCAAGCAACAATTTTTTTGCGTATCCCGATTTCAAGTTTAAGCTGGTGTGGAATTTTATTGAAACATCCACCACAGGAATCGCGTGTGATTGGCACTACTGCTAATCCGTTGCGGTAGCGTGTGCGAATCTTTGTATATGCTTTGAGCAAACGATCTTCAATATTTTTACGCACCTTATCTGCTTTTTTAGTTAGGCGCTCTTCGTCTTTTTCAGTTTTTTCAATAATTTTTGACAACTCAACTTTTTTGGTGTTCAAATCTTTCTGCTTGAGTTCTAATCGCTTTTTTGCATTATCTAAGGTTTCTTGCTTAGTTACAATTAGCACTTTTAGCTCCTTAGATTTTTTCTCGGAAAGTTGGATTTCCAATTTTTGCATTTCCAACTCTTTAGTTAATGCATCATACTCACGATTATTCTTAACAGTTTCAAGTTGTTTTTCGTACTTTTTAATATTTGCATCAGAATCCTTAATGTTAGCGGAATGTTTAAGAGCGTCGCCTTCCATTTCCTTAACTTGCGATTCCAATTTTTGGATGCGCGTGTCTAATCCTGCAATTTCGTCTTCGAGGTCGCTAACTTCCATCGGAAGTTCACCTTTTAAAACGTGGATTTCGTCTAATTCAGAATCGGCAATTTGTAACTCATAAAGTTGCTTCAACTTATCTGAAATTGATAAATCTTGTGGCTTCATATTATATATTGGATTGGATTTGTATTTACTTCTGTTAAATAAACCGCAAAAGTAGTAAATTTTTTTGAAATAATATCAAATATTATTTCTCCTGTATATTGCTCGCTTTCGTAATGCCCAATGTCGGCAATTACAATATTATTGTCTGCATTAAAAAACTCGTGATATTTAAAATCGGAGCTTATGAAAAGCTCTGCTCCAGCTCGGATTGCATGTTGCAACAAAAAACTACCTGCGCCACCACAAACTGCAATAGTTTGGATTTTTTTCTTCACTATTTTTGTATGTTTTACGCAATTAGCTTTCATTACTTTTTTTAGCGAATGTAAAACGTCTTTCGTATCCATTGGTTCTTCTAATGAGCCAATCATGCCAGAGCCTACTGTCGCCAAAGGTAATTCAGTTGGCTGAATTACTAAATGTGAAATTTTTTTTTCTGATTGGAATGTGCTTACTACTTTGAGTAGTGCTTGTTGCAAATGGCTTGGGAAAACGAAACTACAATTTATTTGCGCTTGCGTTGAATTTGAATCTTGATATACGCCTATTGTTGAGAATGTTGAAAGACTTGTCCAATCAACTTCAAATAATTTCTGGAGCTGATTTTTGAATTCGATAGCTGACTTTTCACCATCGAATATTACAGTTGCTTGGAGCATCTCTTTTTTTGGTAACAATATTTTCAGATTTTTTAGCGAGAGCATTTGAGCAATTTTTTCGTTCACACCATTGTAAATTACATTGTCTAAATTTGTATGAATAGCATAGAGTGCAATATCTTTTTTAATAGCTTTAATTACAACACGCTCAACGTGTGTTGCACCTGTCAAAGTTTTTAATCCTGAGAAAATAATAGGGTGGTGGGCAATTATCAAATTACAACCTAATTTTTCGGCTTCCTCAATTACAGCATCTGTTACATCTAATGAAATCAATACGCCGGAAACGGTATTTTCTCTGTTGCCAACAAGTAATCGGGCATTATCGTAGGATTCTGCGTATTGTGACGGAGCAATATTTTCAAGTAATTCGATAACTTTAGAAATTTTAATCATCTGTTATTTGAAATATTAAAAATAGATTATATATTTGAACTCTTATTTATTGAAAAAAACATTTTTGTTTAAGAATAGTTTAAGTTTTCTTGTTTGTTTGAAGGCTGTACACAACGGGTACAGCTTTCTCTTTTTTAAAGAATTTCCAATAAACCTTTCATTCCTTCCGTGGCCTTTTTTGCAATAACAGTTAGGTTTTTTAACTGATTCATTTCGTAATTCTTTGTCGGATTTGGGTCAATATAATATATCGGAATATCTTTGGGTACGTTACCCACTAAACCCGCTGCTGGATATACCTGCATGGATGAGCCGATAACTATAACAATATCAGCATTGGCACAAATATTTGCAGCTATTTCGAGCATTGGAACCATCTCGTCAAACCACACAATGTGTGGGCGGAGTTGGTATCCTTTTTCGCAGTAATCGCCTAAATTAATATCCTCAATTTGAATGTAAACCAAATTTTCATATTTGCTACTTCTCGATTTTAGTAATTCGCCATGCAAATGAATTATATTACTGCTGCCAGCTCTTTCATGCAAGTCATCAACATTTTGAGTGATAATGCTGACCTTATATTTTCCTTCTAACTCCGCCAAAGCAAAATGTGCAGCATTGGGTTTTACATTTAAGAGTTGCCGTCTTCGTTGGTTGTAAAAATTTAAAACCAAAGAGGGATTAGCTCGCCAACCTTGCGGACTTGCAACTTCCATGACATTGTGTCCTTCCCACAAACCATCCTTGTCGCGGAAAGTTGCAATACCACTTTCTGCACTCATTCCGGCTCCGGTAAGTACTACTAAATTTTTTTTATACAAAATATTTATTTGATTGTCATTTTTATAATTAATTCGCAACAATTAATTTTTTATAAAACCACTTATTTGAATTTTTTGCTTGAATGGCAAATACATACAAACCTTTTTCAAAATTGTACAAATTTATTTGCGTACTATTATTTATTTCTTTGTAATCCAAAATTTGACCTAAAGCATTCGTAATCAAATAATTAATTGGTGATTTTACAATTAAATTTATATTATTTTGACCCACTATAACGGCACCAATTTCACTCGGTATATCATCAGTTGAGGAGGTGCAATCTACCGTACCAATCTCAACAACATCATGACAACTTTCCGTTTCATGGTCACGAACAATAAACTCATAATTTGTTGTACCATTCCCTGCAAAGGGCCCTAAATGTATGGGTAGTGTGTTGTAACCGAAAGTACCGTAATATTGTCCGTTGCCACGTACATCAAACAAATTGCTTACGTTATTATGTGCAAAATTTAAGGTGACATAAAATAGTCCCTCGCTATTACAATCGGATACTGTTGCAGTTAAATCATAAATATCGCAAGTGTCCACAACAACGTTGCAAGGATTTGGAAACTCAACAACATCTGTGCAGTAATTACCAACCGAACTATTTGCCCCCAACACTCTGACAACCTGATTTGTATTGCCATTTGCTGGAAACGAAATCTGCACGGGTAGCTGAGAATAATTATAGACACCTACATTTGCATTGTTTGCCAAAACGACAAAGCTGCCCGTTGTTGTGTTTTCATACTGAAAATCTATAACTGCTTGTACCGTTCCATTTACACAGTGGATTTCTTCCACAACCAGATCATAAATTTGGCAAGAATCGATTGGGTTGGTACTACATGGATTCGGAAATTCGACAACATCTGAGCAATAAGTATTTGATGTGCTATTTGCACCTAAAACACGAATGACTTGATTTTGATTTGGACCCGGCGTGAAATGTACTTGTAAGGGCAATTGGTTGTAATTGTATGTTCCTATATTTGCATTATTCGCAACTACAACGAAATTTTCAGATGGCGTATTGTTATGTTCGAAATTGATAGTAGCAAAAACTTGACCTTCTGCACAATGTACATCATCGGCGATAAGGTCATAAATATGGCAACTATCCATTGGGTTATTGCAAGGATTTTGAAATTCAATCACATCCGAGCAAGCGATACCCGCAGCATTTGTACTTGCCACAAC
>JAGOHC010000138.1 GCA_017996375.1 Saprospiraceae bacterium
ATATTATACCATGCCGAAAACTGAAGAGGAATGGACAGACCCCGTAAACGTAGGCGCGCCATTGAACAGCATCTCCGATGATTTCGGATTGGTACTTAATGAATCTGGTAATAATGGACACTTTTCTTCAGATAGAGCTGGTGGTGTAGGTCGTGATGATATTTATAGTTTCAAAAAAACAGCCATCCCTATCGAAATATACGTTTACGACGAAAACACAAAACTGCCAATCTCAGGCGCAAAAGTAGTTAGCACTTGCAATAAGGATACGCTTACATCCGGCACAGACGGAAAGGTGTTTGCAGATTTGAAATTAGAAAACTGTTGCTCTTTTACGGCAATGTTTGAGGAATATCGCAATAACCAAAAAGAGGCTTGTACCAAAGGTATTACTAATTTAGACACGTTGCTAAAAATTGAAATTCCTTTATCTAAGTCAACAGAATTTGTCGTGGATGGTATAGTATTTGACCAAGGCACAGGGCTACCATTGGCAAATGCTAATGTAGTACTAAGTTCGTCTGATTGTGTTGTTGATTCTACGATAGCGACAGTCGTTTCAGATTCCTTGGGCAGGTTTATGTTTAAATTAGATGACAAATGCTGTTATAAAATAAAAGGTAATAAGGAAAACTACCTTTCTGCTTCGATTGATAGCCTCTGTACAAAAAATGTAGCAAATGCCGGACCGCTAAAAGTGACCTTAGAGTTGCAACCAATTCTGACTCCGTCAGTAGCAGGAACACCGGCAGTAGTTACAACAAATATAAACAATGGCACTACTCCTAAAGATGGTGCTGAGTTGGGCAAACCAACGGAAGGTACAAAAAGCAATTCAACGTTTGATGTAAGCCCTACACCGACACGCATCGGCGAGCCATTGGCTTATTTGCTACATATATATTATGATTTCAATCAATCCTATATTCGTGATGAAGCTAAAACTGAATTAGATAAGTTGTTAAATATGTTGAATGACAACAAAGACTTAATCATTGAAATCGCTTCTCATACAGATGCTCGTGGTACAAACAAATACAATCAGCGCCTATCGCAACGCCGTGCTGATTCTGTGGTGCGTTGGTTAGTTGACAAAGGCATCGAAAGAGATCGTTTAGTGCCGGTTGGCTACGGCGAGTCACTACCAGTGAATAATTGTAAAAATAATATTCCGTGTAGCGAAAAAGAACATCAGCTGAACCGCAGAACGGAATTCCGTGTGTTAGGATGCAAAGGCTGCGTGAAAGAAGAGCAAGCGCGAATATCAAAACCTAACGAAAATCCAAAGATTGACCCGTGTCAAGGTTGTCCATTTTAATAATTGGATTATTTAATATTTCAGGATGCTGCTCTATTTGTAGAGCGGCATTTTTTTATTAAAATAATCTACAAAAATTGGAACTAAAGCGGCAAATTAATTGTCGTATTACTAATAATAGTAAATTGTAGCGCGTTTATCTTCTAAACAGTTTCGTCATATTTATAATTATTTTATATGGCAACCTTTTTGGTGTGTAAACGTACATATAGTAAATCTTGACAAATTTTTATCCCATACCTTAAATCTTTTATATTCTTTATGCGGCAGTTAAAAATTGGAAATACGATAACCGTCAGAGAAAGCCTTGCTTTAGACAAATATCTTAATGATATTGGCAAGATTCCGATGTTGAGTGCAGACGAGGAGGCAACTCTCGCACGCAAAATTCGCGAAGGTAGCCATGAGGCTTTAGAGAAACTGACACGCTCCAACTTGCGTTTTGTGGTTTCGGTGGCAAAACAATATCAAAATCAAGGGCTTTCTTTGAGTGATTTAATCAACGAAGGTAATGTGGGTTTGATGAAGGCGGCTCGCCGTTTTGACGAAACCAAAGGCTTCAAATTTATTTCTTATGCCGTGTGGTGGATTCGTCAATCCATCCTACAATCTATCGTAGAACATTCGCGCATCGTGCGCTTACCGCTAAATAAAGTTGGCTCATACAATAAAGTTAATGAGGCATTCCTCTCATTTGTTCAAGAATTTGAACGTGAACCAACCAATGAGGAGTTAGCTGAGATTTTAGACATGACACCAAAAGAAATTGCCAATATGTTGCGTGGTAATACACGCCACGTATCGGTAGACGCCCCAATTACGGGTGAAGATGGCGATACCACTATGTTAGATTTGATTTCTTCTGAAGACAGTTTGGGTCCCGATTTCCATTTGATGGAACAATCACTAAAAGAAGAAGTGCAGCAAGGTTTATCCATACTTGCACCACGCGAAGTAGAAGTATTGTCAGCGTATTACGGATTAAATGGTTACAAACCCTTAACCCTTGAAGAAATTGGAGAGATGTACGACCTTACACGCGAGCGTGTGCGCCAGATTAAAGAACGTGCCATCCGCAGATTGCGAAAATCCTACAATCGAAATTCATTAAAATCCTATTTAGGGCAATAAGCTATATAAAAACACCCCGGGTGTTCAAAAAAAAGAGAGCAAATTTTGTTCTCTTTTTTTGTTGCAAATTATAGTAAACTGGTTCATTCGTAATTTACTGCAACACTAATTGGAATACTAATTTTTTCATCTTGCCAAGCATCGTGGTTGTTCCTGCGCAAATAATTATCACTTTTCGTAAATTAATAATTACCTTGAATCATTGTAATACATTCTTTATCGTTTACTTAACGAATTTATAACCCCAAACTCTACAAAAAAGTCCCTTTTTATTTTATAAAATCGTTTGAGCAGTTAATAATTAGGCAAGTAAAAGCAACGAGGTGAAAATGCAGTTTTTTTTATGGCGTTTTAAAGTTTTGCATAACGCAAAAATGTAAAATTCAATTAGAATCCATGATGTAAAATTGATGAATAAAGTATCTTTCTATATAAAATTTTAATCAAGCAAAAAAATTGCCCCGTTTCATCTATCACTACGCTACACTTGAGTTTAGTTGAATTGTTTTGTACCTTTGCACACCAAATTAAAAAAAGATTACCAAAACGGAACACTAAAGTTTATGAAAGTAACGGACTATATTGCAAAAGCGCAAAGCAAAACGCTCATTTCTTTCGAGATATTGCCACCGCTTAAAGGAGGTAGTATGCAAGCCATTTTTGATTCTCTCGATCCACTTATGGAGTTCAAGCCCCCGTTTATTGATGTAACGTATCATCGTGAAGAGTTTGTTTATAAAAGACGACCAAGTGGTTATTACGAAAAAACAGCTATCCGCAAACGTCCAGGAACGGTAGGTATTTGTGCCGCCATCATGCACCGCTACGGTGTAGATGCTGTTCCACATTTAATCTGTGGAGGTTTTACCAAGGAGGATACCGAAAATGCGTTGATAGATTTGAATTTTTTGAATGTAAATAATGTATTGGCATTGCGTGGCGATGCACTAAAATTTGACGGAAAATTTATACCCGAACACGAAGGACACGAATATGCTTTAGATTTAGTAAAGCAGTTAAATGATATGAACAGTGGAAAATATTTGGATAGTAATATCGTCAATGGCGAAAAAACAAACTTTTGTATAGGAATTGCCGGATACCCCGAAAAGCATTTCGAAGCACCCAATATTGAAAGTGATCTCACTTATACAAAGGCCAAAATTGATGCTGGAGCAGACTATATCGTTACTCAAATGTTTTTTGATAACCAACACTATTTCAAATATGTTGAGGATTGTAAAAATATGGGTATAGTTGTACCCATCATTCCGGGCTTAAAACCTATCACCAAAAAAGTGCAACTATCATCAATTCCGCGTTCATTTTATATTGATTTTCCAAGTGATTTAGTGAAAGAAGTACAGCAAGCCAAAGATGACGCAGCCGTGAAAGAAATCGGTATTGAATGGTGCATCGCCCAATCAAAAGAATTGAAAGCCAAAGGTGTACCCGTGTTACACTACTACACGATGGGCGATTCTAAAACAATCAGTAAAATTATAGAAGCAACGTTTTAAAATGCGGATTATTTTTTTTGGAACACCAGAGTTTGCAGTAACCACTTTACAGGAGCTTGTTGCCGCCGGAAAAAATATTGTCGCCGTTGTAACCGCTACGGACAAATTGGGTGGACGCGATAAAAAGCAACTCATTCAGTCGCCAGTAAAACAATTTGCACTTTCGCAGCTTATACCTGTTTTACAGCCTGAAAAATTAAAAAACCCTGATTTTATTATAGAATTAGAATCGTATCGTGCTGATATACAAATAGTTGTGGCATTTAGAATGCTGCCCGAAATTGTTTGGGCAATGCCTCAAAAAGGAACATTCAACATTCATGGCTCATTGCTGCCAAAATACCGTGGCGCAGCACCAATAAATTGGGCTATCATTAACGGTGAAACGGAAACAGGTGTCACATCCTTTTTCTTAAAGCATGAAGTTGATACGGGCGATTTGCTGTTGCAGGCAAAAACCCCCATTTTACCTTCGGATAACTTCGGTACGATGTATGAAAAGCTGAAGCATTTAGGGGCAGAAATTGCGCTAAAAACGATAGAGGCAATAGAACAAAATAAAGCGCATCCTTTTCCGCAAGATGAAAGCCAAGCCTCCACAGCGCCGAAAATTTTCAGAGAAACCTGTGAGATAAATTTTGAACAATCGGCGCAAAAGATTGTCAATTTTGTGAGAGGATTAAGCCCTGTGCCAACAGCATGGACAACCCTGCATCAACAAGCATTAAAAGTGTTTGTAGCACAAGTCGAAATAGCACAGCATAATTTCCCTTGTGGAAAATATTTTAGCGACCAAAAAACTTATATGAAAGTTGCATGTGCAGACGGGTACGTTCATTTATTAGAAATTCAGCTAGAAAATAAAAAACGTATGGACATTCGCTCATTCTTGAACGGATATAATATTGTTGAATAAACTTACACGTAGTTTGAAAATTTGTAATACTTTTACAATCCGTAACAAGTTTATATCAAACCACTTCTACAAACACAATGAGCAAATATATTTTCGTTACGGGGGGCGTTACGTCCTCATTAGGTAAAGGTATTGTTGCAGCATCGCTCGCAAAACTCCTACAAGCCAGAGGCTTCAAAGTTACTATCCAAAAATTTGACCCATATATCAATATTGACCCCGGCACATTGAACCCATATGAACACGGCGAATGTTACGTTACCAATGACGGAGCAGAGACCGACTTAGATTTAGGGCATTACGAACGTTTTTTGAACCAACCCACCTCTCAAGCCAACAACATCACCACCGGACGAATTTATCAAACCGTTATAAATAAAGAACGCAAAGGAGATTATTTGGGGCAAACTGTTCAGATAATTCCGCACATTACCGATGAAATAAAAAGAAATGTTTTGCTGTTAGGGCAAACGGAAGAAAATTACGATGTTATCATCACCGAACTTGGCGGCACGGTTGGCGACATCGAATCATTACCTTACCTCGAATCGCTCCGACAATTGCGCTGGGAATTAGGTAAAGATAATTGTTTAGTAATACACCTCACATTAATTCCATATCTAAAAGCTGCTAAAGAACTAAAAACAAAACCAACCCAACACTCCGTCAAAGAGTTATTATCATTAGGTATTCAGCCCGATATATTAGTGTGCCGAACAGAGTTGCCTTTGAGTATGGAATTGAAGCGCAAGATTGCTCTTTTTTGCAATGTTGAGGTTTCTTCCGTAATAGAATCTATTGATGCCGAAACAATATATGACGTTCCATTGTTGTTACTGGAAGAGAAGTTAGATGCAGTTGTGATTTCTAAATTGCGGTTAAAAGACAATCGCGCACCCAATTTAACTTCTTGGAATAAATTCCTGAAGAAATTAAAAAACCCCACCAAGCGAGTACGCATAGCATTAGTCGGAAAATATAACGAATTACAGGATGCGTATAAGTCAATTTACGAATCCTTCATCCACGCAGGTGCAGTCAATGATTGCAAGGTAGAAGTTGTGCCCATCCACTCCGAACAGTTGGAAATGAGTTACAAAGACTTAGGGGAAGTGTTGCAATCTTTCGATGGGTTGTTGGTGGCGCCCGGATTTGGTGAACGGGGTATTGAAGGGAAAATAAATGCGATACGCTATGTACGAGAAAATAATATTCCTTTTTTCGGAATTTGTTTGGGTATGCAGTGTGCAGTTGTAGAATTTGCAAAAAATGTATTATCTTTGCCAGACGCAGCTTCAACGGAAGTGAACCCCAAGACTTCAACTCCAGTAATTCATATTTTAGGATCACAGAGAGAGATAACTAACAAGGGAGGCACCATGCGCTTAGGGAGCTACACCTGTAAACTCAAACCCAACACATTTGCATTTAGCGCATATAAAGAGAAGGTAATTACTGAACGCCACAGACACCGTTACGAACTCAATAATGCTTATTTGGAGCAGTTATCCAATGCTGGTATGATTGCCTCTGGAACAAACCCAGATACAGACTTAGTAGAAGTAATTGAGTTAAAAAATCATCGCTGGTTTGTAGGAGTGCAGTTTCATCCAGAACTAAAGAGCACGCCGGAATACCCACACCCTTTGTTCGTCGCTTTTGTAAAAGCATGTTCGAGTAATTAACAAAAATGCCAACTAATAGACAAGAAGCTGAAAGGTTTTATCCTTTGGGAGACTTTTTATTTAATTCCTTTTTACGAGTATTTAACGCAGTTTTATGATTTACAAAATTAAGCTAAAAAACGCAGATGACGTAGTGAAAATAGATGACCAAACTTATGAGTATCTCACTACGGATGATTACCTGAGAAGTGTAAAATTTATTGATAATTTACGGAGGCACTCAAGTGGCTGTGTAGTGTTTCAAAAAACTTGGAAAAAATCGTCCGGAGATTTTAAAGTGGAAACGATTTATCTGCACAAGTTGTTAGCTGAGAAATTTTTGCCGAAAGGCAAAACGGACACCAATAATTTAGTGAGCGCAAAAAATGGCGACAAGTTAGATTGTCGTATCGAAAATTTGGTTTGGCGTTCACGCACCGTTGCGAGTCGCTTGCGGAAATCTTCAAACGAGTCGGGTTATACCGGTGTCTATAAAGAGCATAACCGA
>JAGOHC010000139.1 GCA_017996375.1 Saprospiraceae bacterium
ACCATATACCTACTTATGGTCGAATGGGGCTACTACACAAAATATTTCGGATGTTCCGGCAGGCATCTATTCTTGTATAATTACCGATGCAGTTGGAGCAACCACCACCGCCGTCGCCAACATCCAACAGCCCTCACAATTGATTGTTTCGTTATCAAATCAAATGGAAATCAACTGTTTTCACTCTGGCGCGGCGAGTATTCAAATTGAAGGAGGTGTCCCACCGTATGCAGTGTTTTGGTCAAATGGGCTGTCGAATACCCAAACAGCTACATTCACCACACCTGGCTGGTACACTTACTCGGTGTATGACCAACATCAATGTCTTTCCAATCTTGGGACAGTCATTATTACATCAGATACGCTTGTACCTATATTGCAGGCCACAGGAGGAAATGTAAATTGTCAAAATGCACCAGTAACTTTGCAGGCAATCACAGATGGAACAAATGCCACATTTACTTGGTCGGGACCAAACGGATTTACTTCAATACAGCAAAATCCGACAACTACAACTTGCGGCGAATATAGTGTAACTGTTACTACGCCGAATGGGTGTTCCAGTACAACAGCTGTAAGTGTTAGCTGCGAAGCAATTTCAAACATCGAAATAAACACACAGAATATTTCATGCGATGGTATTCTACACGTTGTAGCAACTGCCGTTGGTGGACAACCTCCGTATGATTATTCTTGGATGGGTGTTACAAATATTGACGGCAATAATGCTGATGTTGCATCGGGCAGCACCTATGGCGTATCCGTTACGGATATGGCGGGTTGTTTTTACCAAATTTCCCCACTAACACATTCTTTTGTTCCGCTTTCCGCAACGGCAGTTGTTACTAACGAATCTTCTCCCGATGCTGCCGATGGTGCGGTTGAATTATTTGTTACAGGAGGTGTTGCACCATATTCTTTTTCGGGCAGCGCACTATCTAATCTACCTGCCGATGAGTATGCTATTACCATAACCGATGCACAAGGCTGTGCATATATTGTCAACTTTATAGTGGGTACAACTTTAGGTGCAGAAGATGTTTTTAATGATAATAGTATTACCATTTCACCCAACCCTAATACCGGAGAGTTTATATTAAAT
The DNA here is from genome assembly GCA_017996375.1 of Saprospiraceae bacterium. Classification (GTDB taxonomy): domain Bacteria; phylum Bacteroidota; class Bacteroidia; order Chitinophagales; family Saprospiraceae; genus JAGOHC01. The sequence continues at coordinate 1,103 of JAGOHC010000139.1, forward strand.
ACAATGTTGTATCAAAATAATGCTGTGGTAAATATTTTTAACACGATGGGACAATTAGTTTTTGTAAAGACTTTGTCAAATCAGAATAATCCTATCAGTATTAGCCATTTGCCTAAAGGCGTATATTGGCTCGTGACAAACACAGAGCAAAAGAAAAAAATAATAAAGAAATTATTGATACAATAGTATTTCAGTAACTAAATAGTTGTACATTCGTATATACTGGCAGTTTTGTGTTATGCTATCAGGATATTCCCGAATAGCGAAAAATTAAAACTCAGCGTTTTCCGCCTTTCGTAAAATAGCTTATCGTAAAACTGCCACTACCAAAAAGCAACAAACTATATACATTTATAATTGAATTTAAACATCGCTACAATGCTCATTGTGTCATGTAGGCTGTTGATGCGTTTTACGAAAAATAGCAAAGTTTGAGACCAATATTCGTATTTTACAATTGTTATCTGTCACCAGATAGGTCTTTTGCACGTAAACTTAAATCACTTTTAGGGTTTACACCTGCAAATATTTCCATTTTCAAGTTGGCATTTTACCACCGTTCTGGTTCGGTGGAGAAGCCATATGCTTTTCAAAACAACGAGCGATTAGAGTATTTGGGCGATGCCGTTTTGGGTACCATCGTTGCCGAATATTTATTTAATAAATATCCGAATAGCGATGAAGGCTTCCTTACAAAGATGCGCTCAAAAATAGTCAAGCGCAAATCACTCAACAAAATTGCCGACAAAATGGGGTTGGATGTATTCCTCTCACAATACAACAACACGCGCTTGAGCAACTCAATGTTGGGCAATGCTTTAGAGGCTTTAGTAGGTGCAATTTACTTGGAAGCTGGCTACGAAAGAACTAGCAACTACGTTATCAAACGCATACTACGCAACTACTTGGATATTCACGAATTGGAATCTTATGATGATAATTATAAGAGCCAACTCTTAGAGTGGGGGCAAAAAAACGGCAAAATTGTTTCGTACAAAGTATTAGCAAAATACAAGTTTGAGAAACGCGACCGCTTCAAAGTTGCCGTCATGGTAGATGGCAAAAAACTCGCCGCCGCCGACGATTTTAACAAAAAAAATGCAGAACAAGCCGCTTCTGAAAGAGCCATAAAAGAATTAGGAATTTTGATGCTTGTTGAAGAAGACGAAGAAGTAGAAGTCTGATGAAATAAGTAAATTCTTTTGTCTTATATATCCCATTTTTTTCTCATCTTTGATTGAATGCTTTTGCATCCGCCTGATAATTTCTTCCATCACGCATTCAACTTATCCGAATGAGAACCAATTCTTTCACATTACTCGCTGCCCTCTTATTTGTTCTAACAGCAGTCAGTTGCAAAAAAGAATATCGTGCAAAAAAAATGCCTTCAAGTATGCGCGACTATGTGTATGCTTACACCAATGGCAATATATCCAAAACCGCGCCCGTCCGCGTACAATTTGCTTCAGCTGTTATTAAATCCGATGCCATAGGCAGCGATGCTTCGCAATATATTAGTTTTCAACCCAATATAAAAGGACAAGCAGTTTGGGAAGACGACCGCACCATTCGCTTTGAACCAAAAGAGTATTTGCCTTCCGGTCAAGCTTTTGTGGGTAAAGTGAATATCGCCAAACTATACGAAAAAGTACCCGCCGAAGCTGCCAGTTTCGAGTTCGACTTTTCAACAAAAATACAGTCCTTCGATATTAATTTTGCCGGATTGCAAACACCTGTATTTAATGAGCCAACAAAGCAAGATTACACCGGTGTACTTTATACTGCCGATGTTGCTACTGCCAACCAAGTTGAGCCAGTACTGAGTGCAACCTACAACGGACAAAAATTGCCGATACAATGGTCTCATGCCGATAACGGTATGACCCATAATTTTTCTATTAAAAATATTCAACGAATAAATACGGCATCAACACTAAAAATAGCATGGAATGGCGCAGGCATCAACCCCAACAAGCGCGGAGAAAAAATTATCAACTTACCAGAAGCTGGAAAATTCACTCTATTAGAGAGCCAAGTGATACAGGGTGAAGAACAATACATTTTGTTGAATTTTTCAGATATGCTGTTATCCGGACAAGACCTTAACGGGCTAATTACCATTCAAAATGCGGGAGAGATGCGATTTATTACAGATGGCAATAATGTACGCGCCTACCCCTCGCAACGCCTCAACGGAAAATATACCGTACAAATAGAGCCTTCCGTTCGCAACTACAACAGCACGCAACTCAATGCACCCAACCGTTGGTCGGTAACTTTTGAAGATATGAAGCCACAGTTGCGCCTTGTTGGTGATGGCGTGATTTTGCCTAATTCGGAGGGTTTAATCTTCCCGTTCGAGGCAGTCAATCTCGATTATGCAGACATCGAAATTATTAAAATTTACAATAACAACATTTTACAATTTTTACAAACAAATGCCTTAGACGGTGAGTATGAATTGCAGCGCGTTGGCAAAATAATTTTACAAAAAAGATTATCGTTAGATAAACTCAATCCAACTGCCAATAAAGCATCTTGGACGCGCTATGGTATTGACCTCGCCACGCTCATTGATAAAGACCCATTTGCCTTGTATCAAGTACGCTTGGCAATGCGGAAAGAATATAGTGGATTGTCCTGCGGAAACAGCCAGCAAGAAAAAAATCTCCTACCAGCTTTTGAGGAACAAAAAGATGACAATGGCGAATTTGTCAGCATCACCGGATACAATTATTATGGATACCATAATGATGATTACTATGGCGAAGGAGGCTATAATTGGGAAGACCGCGACAACCCCTGCGAACCGGAATACTTCAATGATGAACGACAGATACGCCGCAACATCATGGCATCTAATTTGGGCATAACAGCCAAATTAGGGAAGGATAACTCTGTGTTTGTTGCTGTCGCAGACATCGTATCTACTAAATCATTAAGTGGCGTAAAAGTTGATTTTTTCGATAATGTAAATCAACTCATCGGTACTGCCACTACGTGTAGCGATGGAACGTTAATGACCACTTTACAACGACCACCTGCAGTTGCCGTAGCAACTGTGAACAACCAAAAAGGCTACGTCCGCATGAACGATGCTGAGACGCTTTCTTTGGCGCGTTATGATGTGCAAGGCGAAGTAATTCAACGAGGTGTCAAAGGATTTATTTATGGCGAGCGTGGTGTTTGGCGACCGGGCGACTCACTATATCTGCATTTTATTTTAGAAGACAAAGAAAACAAACTCCCCGAAAACTACCCAATTACTTTCGAGCTGAACGATGCACGCGGGCATCTTTATTACAAAACAGCAACTGCAAAAAACACAAACAACGTCTATCCGCTATGGGTAGCAACAGCAGCAACAGCAGCTACTGGTAACTGGTTGGCGAAGGTAAAAGTAGGTGGCGCAACATTCACTAAAACGCTAAAAGTAGAAACCATAAAACCCAATCGTTTGAAAATAAATTTAGACTTCGGCAACCGAAAAGAACTTGCTGCTGACGAAGGCATTAATGGTAATTTACAGGTTAGCTGGCTGCATGGCTCACCGGCAAATGGCATCAAAACGAAAGTTGAAATTCAAGCGAAAGCCGTAAAAACCGAATTTAATAATGTAAAAGATAAAACTTGGATTTTTGATGATCCCGCTCGCTCCTTCCAACCTGAACCACAAACCATTTTTGATGGTGTTTTGGATGCTAATGGCACGGCGCGCGTTCACGCAAAAGTAAACAACGCCACTACCGTTCCGGGCAAGGTGCAACTAAATTTCAAAACACGTGCTTTTGAAAAAGGTGGCGACTTCAGTACAGATAATTTTTCGATGATGTATCATCCGTACAACACGTATGTCGGTGTTCGCTTGCCAAGTGACCGCTACGGGGAAAAGCGTATGGATATTGATAAAAACGGAAAGATTGATGTTATGGCAGTTGACAAACAAGGCAACCCGTTATCAAACAAACGCCTAACAGTAGGCTTGTATAAGGTAGATTGGCGTTGGTGGTGGGATGTTGGGTATGATAATATTTCACAATTTAATGAAGCCACCATGCTTGGTGCAATAGAGCAAACCACACTCACAACTAACAGCAATGGCGTTGCACAATGGACTACCAAAGTAGATCAATGGGGCAGATATTTAGTGCGTGTTTGCGACCAAAATTCGGGACACTGCACCGGTGATTTTTTCTATGCAGGCTACCCTTGGTATGATGAAGGTAATGCGGGTATAAACCGTGAGCAGAAAAAATATGCGTCAATGCTTTCGTTTACTGCTTCCAAAAAAGAATATAAAATTAGCGAGGAAGTAGTGCTGCAAATACCAAGTAATGAAAACGCAAGGGCATTAATCACTATCGAAAATGGCACAAAAGTAACACAACATTACTGGGTAGATTTTAAAAAAGGTGACAACACTTTCCGATTCAAAGCTACGCCCGAAATGGCACCTACCGTATATGTACACGCATCCCTATTACAACCGCACGGGCAAACCAAAAACGATTTGCCAATACGGATGTACGGAGTTGTTCCAGTAAAAATTGATGATCCTAACACGCGGCTCACCCCTGAGCTTACTATGCCAAGTGAACTGAAACCAGAACACGATTTCCAAGTGAGCGTCAACGAAAAAAACGGAAAGCCAATGGCATATACCATTGCTGTTGTTGATGAAGGATTACTCGATATAACGAGATTCAAAACACCCAATCCTTGGGATGCTTTCTATGCCCGCGAAGCGTTAGGCGTAAAAACTTGGGATGTGTACGACTTCGTATTGGGTGCTTATGGTGCTGAATTGGAGCGTATATTAGGTATTGGTGGCGACGGTTTTTATCCGAAAGCCAAAAATGCCGAAAAGGTAAATCGCTTCAAGCCGGTTGTATTGCACTTAGGACCTTTCTATTTAAAAAAAGGTGAAAAAGCCAGCCATAAACTCACCATGCCGAATTATGTAGGTTCGGTTCGAGTTATGGTGGTTGCCGCCGATAATGGTAGCTATGGTAACGCAGAAAAAACAGTACCTGTTCGACAAGCGGTTATGACTTTGGCTACACTGCCGCGAGTGCTTAGTCCGGGCGAAAAATTGCAACTCCCCATAAATGTTTTTGTGATGAAAGAAGGCGTGAAGTCTGTAAATATCAGCGTAACAGAAACAAGCGGATTGGTAAATATTGTCGGGGATAAATCAAAAAATATGTCGTTTGCAAAAATTGGCGATGCCGTTGCTTATTTCGATTTACAAATACCTAACCGTACCGGAACAGCAAAGTTTAAAATAACAGCTTCCGGCGGTGGGGAAACTGCTACACAAGATATTGAGATTGCCATCCGCAACCCTAACCCTTATATTACCAATGTTACGGAAAGTATCATTCAGCCCAACGAAGCTTGGAATGCAGCATTTACTAATTTCGGAACTGACGGCAGTAATACCCATGTACTGGAAATTTCGTCAATTCCACCCATCAATTTGGGTAAACATTTACAATGGCTATTGCAATATCCACATGGATGCGCCGAGCAAACTACCTCCACTGCATTTCCGCAACTTTATTTGGATAAACTAATGCGCTTGGATGACAAAAGAAAAGCACAAACTGTTACCAATATCAAAGCAGCAATCGAAAAATTGCGCTCCTTCCAAACAAGCGAAGGGGGCTTTGGCTATTGGCAGGGTGCACCCGATGCGGACTCGTGGGTGAGCAGCTACATAGGGCATTTCTTGTTGGTGGCGCAAGGAGCGGGTTATACTGTTCCAAATAATGTTATCGAAAAATGGGCAAAATTCCAGAAGCGAAAATCTTCCTACTGGACTTTCAAAAATGAATAAGAATATT
>JAGOHC010000140.1 GCA_017996375.1 Saprospiraceae bacterium
TATATTCCATTTCATCCTTCTTTGTAGGGTAAGTATAGAATGGCTTTATTCTGATTTATTCAGTCTTTGAATACTACTTTTGGTAGTTCTATTTTTGAGCCCGTTGCAGTTGCTTTATCTGCCGACAATTTCAAAACTGCCGAAGCGCAGTTTGCAGTAGGTAGTGACATTAGCGAATTTGCACAAAGAGAAATTCAAGAAATTATCAATGAACTTTCAATGGGAACAACACCCAATAAAGCCCAAGAGATAGAACGCATACGCAAAGTTTGTCAAAAGGGAACCATGCAAAAACTGAAAACCGTAAAAGTTGATTTGTACTTGAAAACACAAGACGCTGAAATTCATCTTTTTGACCTAAAAACCGCCAAACCAAACATCAGCAATTTTAAGGATTTCAAAAGAACTTTATTAGAGTGGATAGCAATTATTTTAGCCCAAGATCCTTGTGCAAAAGTTCATTCTTACGTTGCCATTCCTTATAATCCTTATTATCCCGAACCTTATCAGCGTTGGACGTTAAAAGGAATGTTGGACCTGCCCAAAGAGTTGAAAGTTGCCGAAGAATTTTGGAATTACTTAGGCGGCGAAGGTACTTTTGAAGACTTATTAGATTGTTTTGAGTTGGCAGGTCTAGAAATGCAGCAGGAAATAGACGAGTATTTTAAAAAATTCAAGTAAAAGTTACAGATAAAAACCCATCTAAAAAAATAAACTATATAATTTGCCCCATAGAGTCTTCGTTTGCCGTAAGCAACAAAACATTTCTAAACAAAATTTGTTACTTCTTGCAAAAATTGCATCAAAATAGAAAATAATAAAACTATTATTCGTTCACAATAAAAAAGTAAATATGTCAAGTGGATATATGGTTTATATGCTGATAGGTGGTGTGATGACCGTTATCGGCATGATTATAAGTGGAAGGCTTAAAAGCAAGTTCGCTCAATACAGTCAAGTGCCATTGCGAAGTGGCATGAGTGGCGCAGAAGTAGCTGCTGCCATGCTAAAACATTATAATATCAATGATGTGCAAATTACGCAAGGCGAAGGCTTCCTATCCGATCACTACAACCCCCTCAACAAAACGGTGTCGTTAAGCCCTGATGTATATCAAGGACGCAACGTAGCCGCCGCCGCCGTAGCTGCTCACGAATGTGGGCACGCTGTTCAGCACGCCATCGGGTACAGTATGTTGAAGTTTCGCTCCGCCATGGTGCCCGTTGTAAAAGTCGCCGCAGGTGCACAACAATTCCTGATGATTTTTGCCTTAGGTATGGCAGGCTCTTCGGGCAACCCTACACTATTGCTGATAACAATAGCCGTGTTTGGTGTAACTACGCTGTTCAGTATGGTGACGCTGCCTGTTGAGTTTGATGCGAGCCGCAGAGCGTTAGCTTGGTTAGACCAAACAGGTGTGGCGCAAGGCGCAGAGTATGACGGTGCTAAAGATGCGCTCAAGTGGGCGGCTATGACTTACGTAGCAGCAGCATTGTCAGCATTGGTTACATTCTTGTATCTCGTATTGCGCTTTATGGGAAGTTCCCGCGATTAAGATTGCTATTTAAAAAGATTTTTATATAATACTGTCGCCGTTTGTTTGGTGGCAGTATTTTTTTTTGTAATAATTTTTAAAGTTTATCTTTAGCCGTTTAATTTATTTCTGAATAATTTTTTTTGAAGAAAAACCTAATGCGAATTTTTACAGCTTTACTTCTCATTTTTTTGCATATCACCTTACAAGCAATGCCAAATGTTGCCGATACGCTCTCCTTTCCGGCGACGTGGGTGGGTAATTGGCGCGGTAATTTACACATTTATAACGCCACTGGCAAAACACAAACTATACCGATGCAACTATGTATTGCACAGCAGGATAGTATTTATACTTGGAATATAATTTATGGGGAGGATGCAAAAGATAATCGCCTTTATCATTTGCTTACGCTTGATGCCACAAAGGGTTATTACTTATTGGATGAACAAAACAGCATTCGTATGGAGCATTATTTTATCGGCGATAAATTATACAGTTGGTTTACGGTACAAGGTACGCAACTACTCTCTACAACGGCATTGGTGGGTGATAGTTTGATATACGAAATTGTATTCGGAAATAACGTTGCCGTTAGCAAAACAGGTAATCAACAAGTGAATGGCGAGGATATTCCTACAGTAGAAACATTCCCGATAAAAGGCGTACAAAAAGCCACACTGCACCGACAAGATTAAGTACAATGTTAGATTATTTAATGTTCTAGTTTATTATTTTTTCACCAATTTTGTGCGCGTACAACTTTAGCGTCATCATCAAAATACTTTTTATCATGACAAAACATATTATCAACACTTCTAATGCGCCGGCACCTATCGGACCTTACAACCAAGCGACTATCCATAACGGTACCGTGTACATCTCGGGGCAAATTGCCATCGACCCTACTACCAGCGAGCTGGTAATGAGCGACATCGAAGCGGAAACCCATCAGGTGTTAAAAAATATTGGTGCTATTTTAGCTGCTGCCGGATTGGGCTATGACGATGTGTTGAAATGTTCAGTTTTTGTAAAAGATATGCATTTGTTTGCTCGCATAAATGCAGTGTATGCACAGTATTTTGATGATGCAACCGCTCCGGCTCGTGAGTTGGTAGAAGTTGTTAATCTCCCCAAATTTGTGAATATCGAAATATCTGCTATTGCTGCATTGAAATAACAAAAAACCGTATCACTCGTTGCGAATGATACGGTTTGTGCAAGTGGTGTAATTCGCTTAGTGTGTCACCATTGGTGCTAATTCTTTAGCTTGGGCCACCCAACTTTGTACTTCTTTATCTGTTGGTGCACGTCTGACAAGTTTGAAGTCATTATTAGCTTTAAGCAAAGCAGCGTGAAGATTTTCCGGTTTGCGGTTACGCAATTCTTTTACGGTATCAACGCCAGCTCTTTCCAAGAGGTCAGAGAATTCTTCTGCAACGCCTTTGATACGGAACAAGTCTGCCATGTTTACCCAGCGTAGGATATGATCATCACTAATACCTGTTTTTTCCGCAATAGCTTTGCGTCCTTTTTTGTCTGCACCCGCTTTTAATAAAGCTTGAACAGTTTTGATTCCAGCATTGCCAAGTGCTTCGGCATACTTTGGCCCGATGCCTTCGATTTCTACAATTTTATTTGCCATAGTCCGTCTTTAAAATAGTTAAAAAATATGAATGATTATTTATTTAACGTGAACAGTATTTATCCGTCACATTATTATTATGCTAAATATGTCTGTACGTCCACCATCGGTAGATTAAAGGCATCCGCTACGCCTTTATATACCACATCTCCTTTGATGACATTTAACCCTAAGCGCAACTCGTTATTATCTTGACAGGCTTTTTTCCAACCTTTGTTTGCCAACTGCAAAGCATACGGCAGCGTAGCATTTGTAAGTGCCAACGTTGAAGTATAAGGTACGGCACCGGGCATATTGGCAACGCAGTAATGTACAACACCATCAATAATGAATGTCGGATTTTCATGCGTGGTTGGCGTACATGTTTCGATACATCCGCCTTGGTCAACTGCCACATCCACTACTACAGTTCCTGGGCGCATATCTTTGAGCATAGCTCGGGTTATCAAGTTAGGGGCTTTGGCACCGGGTATGAGTACTGCGCCTATTATCAGGTCGTGCGTTTTTATCAGGTTACGGATATTATATTCATTGGAATACATCGTGATAACATTCGGTGGCATGACATCTGACAGGTAGCGTAGGCGTGGCAGGCTTATGTCTAAAATCGTTACCAATGCACCTAATCCTGCTGCCATTTTTGCAGCTTGCGTGCCTACTATACCTCCTCCTAATATCAGTACTTTTCCTGGAGCTACCCCTGGTACGCCTCCCAACAATACGCCACGTCCTTTTACTGGCTTCTCCAAAAATTTTGCTCCTTCCTGAATTGCCATTCGACCAGCAACTTCGGACATAGGCACTAATAATGGCAAGGAACGATCCGGCATTTCTACGGTTTCGTAGGCTAAACACACGGCTTTACTTTTTATCATGGCGTGTGTTAATTCTTCGCTGGAGGCAAAATGAAAATAGGTAAATACTAAGTGGTCAGCGCGGATAAGGTTATACTCTTGTTGGATAGGTTCTTTTACTTTCAAAATCATTTCGGAGCGTTGATACACCTCCTCTATGGTGGGCAATAGCTGTGCACCCGCGCTTGCATACTCTTGGTCGCTGAAGCCACTCCCCTCACCTGCCGCAGTTTGTACATAAACGGTATGCCCGCGCTTGCTGAACTCAATCACACCTGCGGGCGTTAATGCTACACGGTTTTCGCTACTTTTAATTTCCTTCGGAACACCTACAATCATTGTTGCTATAATATTTAGTTTTTTATAATAATGAACGGACACTAACTCGCAATACAGCCTCCGCAATATCGCAAGCATAGCAAAAGTAGTAATATATTTTTAATATTTACAAAAAAGTAAACAGGCTACTATCTATCTATTTTTCTGCCTTTAGCGGTGCGCGATTTTACGCTGGTGCGCGTAGCTTTTTTTAAGTCAACTAATAAGATGGCAGACACACTTTCGCTCATCGTGTAAAACGTTTTGCTGTCATACTCTATCTTACCCTGTCGGTTGTCCCAATCGCTTGCCATGAGTACGTAGTAGCCTCTTCGTTTTGGGTTAGGACCAAAAACTAAGTAGCGTGTATTAGACGACTCAAAACCAATGGCAAATTTATCATCGCCTTTGCGGAAAAGAAATACGCCCGGCGTGCCGTGCTTGATGGTTACTTGTTCTATCTCTTCGCCATTAATGACTTTGATTTCGCCTGAAATAATTTTGGAAGAGCCTTCTGTACGCTTGCGCTGCAATACCACGTCATTTGACAAATAAAATTGGATGCGTTTAAGTTCGTCATCGTCCCATTTATTTTGTTGGTACAGTTTTTCGGTAAAAGGACTAAGGGAAGGACTGCATGAAGAAATAGTAAGTGCAGCAAAGGCAACGAAAGCCATAAATTGTAAATTTTTCATGGTGTTTATCATTAAGATGGTAAAAAATTATGATTAAAATTATACATAATATATCACGACTAATTGATTATCAATACATTTTTATAAATTTAAGCTGTTTTCAATGTCACATTTTTTAAAAAAAATGACAACATCGTACTATTAACCCTATTATACTTGCAGAAACGATTTGTACGGTTTTTTAGCTGAAACTAATTCATTGTAAAATGAGAAAATTTATCGAAGTTAAAAAATTATACTTACTATGAGCAAAAGTTACCAATTTACTGGAATATTCTTTTTCTTTTCTCTCCTATTTGTTTCCACCATAACACAAGCTCGTGTTATTTATGCTGCACCACTACGTGCCGAAGACCACAAAATAGGCAATATGCTTGAGTGGGGTACGGCTTCGGAAATAAACAGCTTGATGTTTATTATCGAACGTTCAACGGATGGGGTAAAGTATGAAAGTGCCGGACTAATTGAAGCAGCAGGTAATTCTACTGAGTTGCGTACTTATCGCTTTCTGGACACAAGGTCTGGTGCGAAGCAAGCATACTATCGCTTGAAACAAGTTGATGTGGATGGCTCGTTCAATTACTCGCCTGCCATAAAAATTCGCAGCAATTTCACACCACACAATTTTACGATTAAATCCATGAGTGAGGTGGAAGTCACAAAGGCATTAACTATTAATTTGGATGTGCAAAAGAGTGGCAACCTTACTTACTCAGTAGCTACCTTTACTGGCGAAACGCAACTAAAAGGTAAGGAAACAGTAAAGAATGGCAGTCATACATTGCAAATTGATATGGAGAAGTTGCCGCCAAGTGTATATCGGGTATTACTTACTTTGAATAACGAAGAAGAAGAGTTAATTATCCAAAAAGTACAATAAACACAAAAGAATCTTTTAGCATATTTGCTAAAGCAACGCTTCTTGAAATAATGAAATATATCAATTCATGCGGCTGTCCTTCGGGGCAGCCTTTTTGCCTTTCGGCAAAAGCTACTTAAACAAACCGTAACGCATGATGCAGTAGATAGCTCGAAAGCCATCGCGCCAGCCTATTTTTTTACCTTCTTCATACGTGCGCCCATAGTAGGAAATACCCACCTCGTAGATACGAACACCTTTTAGTTTGGCAATCTTTGCGGTTACTTCCGGTTCAAAGCCAAAGCGTTTTTCATTCAACGATAGTTGTTGAATGATTTCCTTGCGAAACAACTTGTAGCAAGTTTCCATATCCGTAAGGTTTAAATTATTAAACGCATTGGAAATATGCGTCAGAAAGCGATTGCCGATTGAGTGCCAAAAAAACAAAATGCGGTGTGGGTTGCCCCCCATGAACCGCGAACCATAAACTACGTCAGCAAACCCATCCAACACGGGTTTTAGTAACAGGTTGTATTCAGCAGGGTCGTATTCTAAATCTGCATCCTGGATAATAACAAAGTCGCCCGTTGCGAAGCGTATGCCCGTGTGCAGTGCTGCGCCTTTACCTTGATTGACTTCGTGGCTAATGTAACGTATTGGTAGTTTAGGGTTAGCTTGGCAATATCGTTGAATCGCGCCTTCTGTATCATCTTTTGAACAATCATTGACAATGATAATTTCTTTGCCAATGTTATTTAACAGACTGACAGACTTTACTTTATCTAAAATGAGATGTATTGTAGCAGCCTCATTATATGCCGGTATGACGATGGTTAGTATTTGAGTCATTGCTCGTATGTGTATCGGGCACAAAAGTACGTCTTTGTTTTTGTAAAAAAAATAAATTCAAAAACTGGTGCTGCACAGGCAAAAAAAATCCACCCGAAGGTGGATTGCAAAGCATACGGAAAAATTTTATGGCTGGTGGTCGGCAGCAGCCTCTTCAATAA
>JAGOHC010000141.1 GCA_017996375.1 Saprospiraceae bacterium
CTATTTTATGCCCGATGAATTGAACAATCCATGCTGAAACAAAAATTCCAATTATTAATTTGATAAAGTTGGTGCTTCCTAAATTGTTTAAAAGTGTTTCGTTCAACCACCACACAAAGCCTGACCATACTACAAATCCAAAAAACATAGGCACAGAAAGTCTTATGTAATATATTAGTGCTGCTATTAATATAACTGTCCCTAAATTTAATATTTGAGGGTAATCCGAGTTAAAAACAACCAAACGTAACATTCCATAAAGCGATATAAAAATTAAAGGAACGCAGAACCAATGTATTAGTTTGTTGATTGCGTTTTCGTGGCTTTCGCCGTACTGTGAAAGTAATAAATCTAATTTTTTCATATCAAATGGAATTTATAGATTTTAGATATTTTTTTTCATTTTATAGTGTATGATAGATACTTCTTCAAATGGCTCGCCTACTATTTTGTAATTTAATTTTTCATAGAACTTTGTAGCAGTATCGCGTGCGTTCAAAGTGATTTTTTTATACCCATTCGATTTGGCAAATAATTCAGCATGTGCTACTAATTTTTGCCCGATTCCTTTCGACTGCAATTCGGGCAGTACTGCCACCTGTCGCATTTTAATATGCACTTGGTCAAGTGGTTGAAGTACTAAACATCCTACTAAATTTCCATCATATAAAAATCCGCCGAAATGCACTTGATTGTATTCTTCTTCGAGTTGCTCTAATGTGAATTCTAAGTTTAGTGGTTTACGCAAAACCTCCGTTCTCAGTTGTATAGTTCTGTCGTATTCCGGCGTAGCAAACTCAATCTGATGGATGTACATAATATATAGTGTTGTTTTTTGGTTGAAATTAATTGGCTTCTTCAGAAAGAAATTTTATTCGCATGAGTTGAATTTCTTCGTACGTAATATCATCTTCTTTTAACGACTTAAAGGCTGTATCTAAAGAGTCAGTCTGTGACTGTTTGAAATAATCGTAAATATCTTCACGCACATATTCATCAATTGATTCTTCGATAGCATAATCAATATTAACCTTAGTGCCAGAATTTACGATGGCTTCCAATTCTTCAACTAACTCCAAATAAGAAAGTTGGTTAACCCTAGCGATATGTTCAAGCGGCATTTTTTTATCAATGCATTGAATAATTGATACTTTGATTTTCGATTTATTAGCTACTGATTTTATAGTAAAATCTGTTGGGCGGTCTATATCATTTTCATCAACATATCTGCTAATCAATTTTATAAAAGGCGCAGCATATTTTTGGGCTTTGCCTATGCTCACTCCCGAAATTTTTGCCATATCTTCCATAGAAATCGGGTACTGTGTTGCCATATCTTCTAAAGATGGATCTTGGAAAATAACATAGGGTGGCAAGTTTTTTTCTTTTGCAATTGTTTTCCTCAAATCCTTTAACATTTGCATCAACACCGTATCTAAAGCGGCAGTTCGCCCTATTGGCTCTTCCAACTCTTGCACTTCTTCATCAAAATTATGATTGATAGGAATTTCAAAACTATGTGGTTCTTGAATAAATTCTCTTCCTAAATCGGATAAAAATAAGATACCGAATTTTTCAATGTTTTTTGTCAAATAATTATTTAATATTGCTTGTCTGAACACAGAATGCCAAAATATTTCGCCGCGCTCTTTACCAATACCATACAACTTTAATTTATTATGACCGTATTCGCGCATCTCTTTTGTATCTGTGCCGATCATGAAGTCTACTAAAATCTTTATACCATAATTCTCACCCAACTGCTCCACAGCTTGCAATGCGTAAAGCAATTCATCACCTATTTCAATTTTTTCTTTTGGTGAGCGACAGTTATCACACTTTTCTTCGCAAAGTTCATCATCGTATTCTTCACCGAAGTAGTGCAGCAAAAAGCGTCGGCGACAAGCGGAGGTTTCAGAGTAAGCAATCATTTCTTGAATGAGTTGTGCACTCATATCGCGTTCAGCAACTGGTTTGTCGCGCAAAAATTTCTCTAAACGAAGTATGTCTTCGTAAGAATAAAATGCTATGCAACGCCCCTCCAATCCATCTCTTCCAGCACGACCTGTTTCTTGATAATAATTTTCAATACTTTTAGGTATATCAAAATGTATAACAAATCGAACATCGGGCTTGTCAATACCCATACCGAAAGCTATCGTTGCTACTATCACATCAATGTTTTCCATTAAAAAATCATCCTGGGTAGCAGCTCGAACTTTTGCATCTAACCCTGCATGGTAGGGTGCTGCTTTGATGTCGTTCACTAATAACAATTTAGCAATGTCTTCTGCAGCCTTACGACTTTGTACATAAATTATCCCTGAGCAACCATTCATAGATTTTATGATTTGAATGATGCTTCTCATGGCATAGTCTTTCTTTCCTTTTGGGCGCACTTCATAAAATAAATTAGTGCGATTGAAAGATGAAACAAAAATATTTTCATCTTTCATATTCAGGTTTTTAATTATATCAGATTGCACTTTCGGAGTTGCGGTTGCGGTTAACGCAATTACAGGCACTTCTCTACCAATCAAATCAACCATATTTCTAATGCGCCTGTATTCTGGTCTGAAGTCGTGCCCCCATTCTGAAATACAGTGTGCTTCATCAACAGCTACAAATGAGATATTCGTATTTTGTAAAAACTCAATATTTTCATCTTTGGTTAATGTTTCAGGTGCTACAAAAAGCAACTTTGTTTTTCCGGCGGTAATGTCTGATTTTACTTGTTTGATTTGTGGACGCGAAAGTGATGAATTTAAAAAATGAGCAATTTCCTCGCCTTGGCTATGCCCACGAATAGAATCTACCTGATTTTTCATTAAGGCAATTAACGGCGATATAACAATAGCTGTGCCTTCGAGCATCATGGCAGGAAGTTGGTAACATAGCGATTTACCGCCACCTGTAGGCATGATGACAAAGGTATCATTACCATCCAGTAAACTTTTTATTATTGTAGCTTGATTGCCTTTGAAGGTATCAAATCCAAAATATTGTTGGAGTGCTTCGTGCAAGTCTGATTTTGTTACAGTCATCATAAACGTAACTAATTAATTTTTTAATCTTTTAAGCAATTATGCAGTTGAGTAATGAATTTGATTTACTAATAAAACTGCCAAAGTAGCGTGCATCGGGTTGTTTGTTTACCTGTTTCAGGTTGATATACTCATCTAACAAATATATATAAAAATATTGATAATTACACATGTTTTTTATTAATTTGAGCCGACAAAAATTTCAAAAAGCCTCGCATCGCTAAAGCCCTATGGCTGATTTCGTTTTTCTCAGAAATATCCATTTGTGCAAATGTTTTTTCAAAGCCCACTGGTTGGAAAATTGAATCATAGCCAAAGCCTGCTGTCCCAATTTTTTTAGACATGATTGTTCCTTCACAAACCCCTTCAAAAAGTACTGTTTCTTCAGCATTTATGTATGCAATTACGGTCCGAAATCGGGCACTACGTTTTGTTTCATTTTTTAGGTTATCCAAAACTTTTTCAATGTTAGCCCCATCATCTTTATGTTCGCTTGCATACCGCGCCGACCTTACGCCGGGATCACCAAATAAAGCATCAATTTCTAAACCTGAATCTTCGGCAAAACAGATGCAGTTGTATTTAGTGGCAACAAAAGCAGCTTTTTGAATAGCATTTTCAGAAATTGTCGGCATAGTTTCCGGCAAATTATCGAAACATCCAATTTCAGATAAAGTTTGGATTTTTATAGTTTCGGGAAGTAATTGTTGTATTTCAACAACTTTATTTTTATTATTTGTAGCAAAAACAATGTTCATGTATTCCTCAAAGTATGTAAAAAAAAAGCTGGCGAAGATAATAAATTAAATTCAATAACTCTCATTATTTTTTTTAACCTTTGTATGTAAATTCTATAGATATGCTGAAAAAAAAATTGCTACTATTTCTTACAACCCTGCTTTTAGTAAGTTGCGAAAACAGTATGGAAGAAATTAATCGGCTTTCTTTTCAGGATGAAATCAAGACGGAAGTTGCCGAAAATGTAGAAATTTTGTACAGTGATTCTGCCAATATTCGCGTGCGCATTACAGCGCCTACATTACTTACCTACTTAGACAGAGCTAATCCGCACCAAGAGTTTCCAAATGGCATCAAAGCTGAGTTTTATGACAACTTCAATACAAAAGCGAGTACACTTACCGGCAAATATGCAATTAGATATCAGAATAAAAATGAAACTTTTATCCAAGACAGTGTTGTATGGGTAAGTGCTAAGGGTGAAAGGTTGGAAACAGAAGAACTTATCTGGGATGAAAATAAAGCCGTCATTTACTCTAACAAATTTGTGGTAATGAACAAACCAGACGAAGTAATTTATAGCTACGGGTTTAAGGCAAACCAAGATTTTACACGAGCAGAATTTAATGCCATCGAAGGGCAATTTAAGGCGAATGACATCACAAAAGATTTGGAATAAATTTTTATGAATACACTTTCGAACAAACAGACAGCTTTCACAAGATTGTTGAAAATAATGGATGAATTGCGCGAGCAATGTCCTTGGGATAAAAAACAAACTTTTACCTCACTCCGCAACCTCACTATCGAAGAAACCTACGAGTTGGCAGATGCTATTTTGGATAATGATTTGCCAAATATAAAAGAAGAAATCGGCGACCTGATGTTACACTTGGTTTTTTATGCGAAAATGGCTGACGAACTTCAAGCCTTCGACATTGCAGATGCTATCAACGCTGTTTGTGATAAACTAATTCAACGCCACCCGCATATTTATAGCGATGTGGTGGTTGCAGACGAAGAGGAGGTGAAACAAAATTGGGAAAAATTAAAACTTAAAGAAGGAAAAAAATCAGTGCTAGAAGGCGTGCCAAATTCGTTGCCAGCTATCATAAAAGCATACCGGATGCAAGAGAAAACGGCAAAAGTTGGTTTTGAATGGGAGAATATTTCGCAAGTATGGGATAAAGTGAACGAGGAAATTCAAGAGTTAGAATATGCCGTTCAACACGAGTCGCATGAGCGTATTGAATCGGAATTTGGCGATGTTCTTTTTGCTTTTATCAACTATGCTCGCTTCCTGAAAATTGATCCCGAAACCGCTTTGGAAAAAGTAAATCGCCGTTTCAAATCGCGTTTTGAGTATATCGAATCGAATGCTCCTAAACCATTAGAAAACATGACTTTAGCAGAAATGGATGAATTATGGAACATCGCCAAACTCCAAACCAAATGAGATCGAAGCAAATAACTTTTATTGCACTGTTTATAGGTATAATGCTACTTTTTTACGGATTCTACATCACACCATTTTTCCAAAATAATATATTATTCCCTATCAGTTGTTGGGATGCAAGAGTTGCCGCTTGGGTTTTACAACTTTTCGGACAACAAACTTCTGCCATAGGAGATGTTGTGCAAAATACAAAATTCTCAATAAGCATAAAAGCAGGTTGCGATGCTCTCCAACCAATCGCATTATTTTCTGTGGCGATGTTAGCCTATCCTATAGCTTTTCGGTTAAAATGGAAATGGTTATTGTTGGGAATAATACTATTACTGCTATTAAATATAGTCAGGATTATTACATTATTCTTAATCGGAAGTTACGGTAACACAACATTATTTGAATTGTTTCATTTTGAAATTTGGCAAGTAACATTCATCGTTTTTGCGTTGTTATTATTTGCTTGGATGATGCAAAGGATACTATCAAAAGTATAATTTTTCTTTCATGCAACTTTTAAGGAAGCAACTCGCTTACGCCCTTTTTCAATGAATGGCAATTCGATAAAACGATAAATCAGAAAAGAAGAGGTGATAGTTAAAAACAATAACATCACACCGATAATAATTCCCGTATAAAAGTTATTAGTCTGAAAAGTATTTTGAATGTACTCAAATTTGGGTTTTAATATATAAAAAAGCCAAAACCAGTGCACAAGGTACATACCGTATGAAATTTCTCCTAAAAATGTAAATAATTTATTCTCCAATATTTGTTGCGCTTTTCTGTTTTGAATGGCAAAAACAATAACACACGCTGAGGCTATAGCTGTCACTTGAAAAAATGTGAAACCGCAAATCCTATTTAACCAATTCAACGCCTTTTCAAATGGGTATAGTTCGTAAATATGTCGAATTGAGTATGCAGCCATTACTAATATCGAAATCAACCAACGGTATGGGTAAATCGAACTATTCTTAAAATCGAAATTTTGGATACTTTTAAAATGATAAGATATAAAAATACCTAATGAAAAGTGAAACAAAAATTGCGAAAAAAAACTTGAGAACAGTAAACTCAATACAATAAATATCCGAAAAAGTTTTTCGTCATAACGAATGAGTAAAATTAAAAACGGCATTACGAGCGACAAGACCATTTCAATATTTAGCGTCCAACCTGCACCATAGAGTGGAGCAAAGTTTCTAAGCAACGATGCCTCAGCCAATAAATCAGAAAGCGAAAGGAATACTTTAATTTTTGTACCCCATACTGTATGTAAATAATAAAACAACAAACAAAACCAATACGCAGGGTATAAACGATAAAATCGAGCTATTGCAAATGATTTATAATCTATTCTTTTATTAACATAACTGCCTTGCAAGTATTTATAAGACAACACTAACCCACTCAACACAAAAAAAAATGACACTGCATCTGCTCCGTTAAATATCATAGCCCACAAACGAGAAGTTCTTTCAGGCATCATACGATGCTCTTCAGGAAACGCAAACATCCAATGGTAAATAACGACTGACAGCGATACAATTCCGCGTAAACTATCCAAATATGTTAAGCGAGTGGAACTACTTTGGATCATGTTTTTCTAACAATATTATCTGTTTATTTGTGGCACAAAATAATTGATTAATATTAAAATATGCCAAAATTGTAG
>JAGOHC010000142.1 GCA_017996375.1 Saprospiraceae bacterium
CTCAATATGTGCGTTATGTATTAGTATTTTACGTGACATATATTTATTATATATATTCTTTTATGCGTCCAATAAATGATTTACAGACCACCGTCCGGTGTTTATTTTTCCGGCACGGCAATCCTCGATGAATTTGTCAATTTTCGCTTCGGTCAAAAACTCGTGGTAATGCTCACCGACCTGCATCATAGGTGCGTAACCACAAGCCCCTAAACATTCAACTTCTTTTATGGTAAACATTCCGTCAGGGGTTGTTTCACCTTTTTTAATATTTAGTTTTTGTTGGGTATAATTACTGATGCGCTCCGCTCCCTCAATAGCACAAGGACCCGTGTGGCAAAATTCTAAAACATATTTGCCAACAGGCGAAAGGTTATACATGGAGTAAAAAGTTGCTACTTCATACACTTCAATATGCGAAATTTGCAACACATCGGCGACATAATTCATAGTTTCGGCACTAAGCCAACCGCCAAATTCTTCTTGTGCGATGTGTAGAACACGCAGTAGTGCACTTTTCTGTTTCCCGTCAGGATAACTAGCTTTGATGCGCACAATTTCTTGTAATGTTTCTGCTGAAAATTGCATTATATTATAAATTTATATCAATATACTTCTAATAAAAATTGGTTTAAAGGAATTACTCAGCACATTCAGTTTATAAAAATCTAGGCATCTAATTCGCCGGCAATTACGTTCATGCTGCTCATGGTTAAAATAGCATCTGATAGAAAAGAGCCTTGCACCATTTCGGGAAATGCTTGGTAGTAGATGAAACACGGACGGCGGAAGTGCAAGCGATATGGCGAACGCGCGCCCTTACTTTCTAAATAAAAGCCTAACTCGCCATTTCCACCTTCCACACAATGATACACCTCTCCAATAGGCACATCAAACTCACCCATTACTATCTTGAAATGATAGATGAGCGCTTCCATGTTAGTATAAACTTGGTTTTTTGGCGGCAGATAAAACTCCGGCACATCGGCATAATGTTTCCCTTCGGGCAAGCCTTCTAAAGCATTTTTTATGATATTCAAACTCTGGCGAATTTCTTCTTGGCGCACCATGAAACGATCGTAAGTATCGCCGTTTTCGCCGACAGGTATGATGAAATCAAAATCTTGGTAAGATGAATACGGTTGCATTACACGCACGTCGTAATCAACGCCTGCGGCACGCAAGTTGGGACCGGTAAAACTATAACTCAAGGCACGCTCAGCAGATATTGGTCCGGCACCAATGGTTCTATCCATAAAAATGCGGTTGCGCTCCAACAGGGTATTAAACTCCTCAAAGCGAGATGGGAAATCTGCTAAAAAATCTTTCAATTTTTTGAAAAAACGCGGGCTGAAATCGCGTTCAAAACCGCCTATGCGTCCGATATTTGTTGTCAGGCGTGCACCGCAAACTTCTTCGTACATCTCATAAATTTTTTCACGTTCTTGGAACATATATGTGAAGCCTGTAAGAGCGCCGGTATCCACACCAATCACACTATTACACACCAAGTGGTCGGCGATGCGTGCTAATTCCATAATTATTACCCGCATATAATCCACGCGCTTAGGCACTTCGCAAGCGATGAGTTTTTCAACGGTTTGATGCCAACCCGTATTATTGATGGGCGATGAGCAATAGTTCAAACGGTCAGTGAGTGGTGTGAGTTGGTTATACGGTCGGCGTTCTGCAATCTTCTCAAAAGCGCGATGAATATACCCGATAGTCGGCTCTGCCGAAAGGATGCGCTCGCCGTCAATTTTCAGGATATTTTGAAACACACCATGCGTTGCCGGATGTGTGGGCCCGAGATTGAGCGTTGCTATCTCACCATCAATGGTATCTAATGAAGCGAATATATTATGTGATTGTAAAGACATGACTTAAATTAAATTAGCGAAAGTTTACAGCGAAAGCTGCGTTAATTTTTAATCTAAAAAACTACATCCTATCCACGCGCTTATCGAATGTAACACCACTATGTCCTTGTCTCCCGAAAAAGCGGTCGTCTTTATCGGTGCGTGTGCCATCTTCCAACTTATATTCTTTGCGAAGCGGATGGTAATCCATTTCATCTACGTTGAGTATACGGCGCAAATTAGGATGCCCGCTGAATAATATTCCATAGAAATCAAATGTTTCACGTTCCATCCAATTTGCCCCTGCATAGAGGGTTGTTAGGGTAGGTATATTAGGATTGCCTATTGGTAAAAACACCTTTAATCGCAAGCGAAAATTATGCACCAAGCTATGCAAGTGATAAATCACACCCAACTCTTTATCGGTTACGTCAGGTTGATGATACCCGCAAAGATCGGTAAGGAAAATGAACTGTAAAGCTGCATCATCTCTTAGGTATTGCACTAATGGAATAATGTTTTCGGGTGTGGTTTCTATGGTTAGCATACCGTAAGGCTCAGACGTGTGTAAGATGCCAGAAGGGAATCGCTGTTGTATTTGTTGTAAAACGAAATTATTTTCTAACATAAAAAATTGTGCGTGACTATTACTGAATTTGGTAGGAATCAAGCAATGCTTTGTAGCGTTCAGAATTTCTGCGTTGCAGCGATTCATTTTTTACTAACTCCTGAATTTTTAAGATGCCGTCAATGATTTGCTCAGGGCGCGGAGGGCAGCCGGGTACATACACATCTACCGGAATGATTTTATCTATTCCTTGTAATACGCTGTAAGTGTCAAAGATACCTCCACTTGAGGCGCAAGCACCTACAGAAATCACCCATCTGGGTTCAGCCATTTGTTCATAAACTTGGCGTAAAATGGGGGCCATTTTTTTAGCTATTGTACCCATCACCATCAATAAATCGGCTTGACGCGGTGAGAAGCTCAAACGCTCCATACCGAAGCGAGCTAAGTCGTAGTTAGTACCCATTGTTGCCATAAACTCAATTCCACAACAAGAAGTGGCAAACGGCAGCGGCCACAGGGAATTGGCGCGTGCCAAACCAATGGCACTATCTAAGGTGGTTGCGAAGAAGCCTTGTCCTTCTATTCCATCCGGTTTGGTGACTAATTTTATATCTGACATTTTGATATTGCTACTTTAAGAATCATTATTAATACTGTGCCATTATCGCTCCCACTCTAAAGCACCTTTTTTAAGTACATAAAAGAAGCCGAGCAAGAAAACAGCTACGAACGCTACTACTGCAAAGAAACCTTGTGTACCCATTTCTTTAAAATTAACTGCGTAGGGATAGAAAAAAACCACCTCCACATCGAAGAGAACGAACAAGATGGCTGTCATAAAATATTTTATCGAAACAGGTATGCGAGCATTGCCCTCCGATTCGATGCCACACTCGAAGTTTTCATTCTTTACTTCACTTTTGCGCTTCGGTCCTAAAAGGTGGGTTGCCCCCAACACAAAAAACACAAAGCCTAAAGCAACAAGTGCTTGAATTACTATGGGGAAATAATCTTGATAACTCATTTTCTAAAAAGTTATGATTTTAAATTCAGATTCGCAAAATTATGATTTATTATCCATATCTTGAAATTCATTTGACATTCATACTTAACTTTTAACGAAATTTGGGCATTAAGGTTTAATATATGGAGCAGCGCACCAATTCAACCATGTATCGCAGTATTCTCAATCCGGCTGTCATCATTTCTGCACTGGGTTATTTCGTTGATATCTACGATTTATTGCTATTCAGTATCATTCGGCTAAAAAGCCTCAAAAGTTTGGGCTTTAGTGGAGAAGCGCTTATTGATAATGGTATTTATCTGAACAATATGCAAATGTTTGGGATGTTGCTGGGAGGTATTATTTGGGGCGTATTGGGCGATAAGAAAGGACGACTTTCCGTACTGTTTGGCTCTATTTTTTTGTATTCAATAGCGAACATCGCCAATGCTTTCGTATCGAGTATTGGGGCGTATGCCTTTTGGCGTTTTATTGCCGGCATCGGGTTAGCAGGAGAGTTGGGTGCGGGCATCACTTTAGTTGCCGAAAAGCTGCCAAAAGAAAAACGCGGTATTGGTACGATGATAGTTGCCGGTATCGGATTGACGGGTGCAATTTTTGCAGGCTTCTTAGCTAAAATTTTTGACTGGCGAACTTGCTTTATGATAGGTGGTGTGTTAGGGTTGCTGTTGCTTGTTTTGCGTATTGGGGTGAGTGAATCGGGTATTTTTAAACAAAGTTTTAAACAAGATGAAATTGCCATAAAACATGGCGACTTTTTGGCATTATTTGCCACACGCGAACGGATGTTTCGCTATTTGCGGAGTATATTTATTGGCTTACCAACGTGGTTTGTGGTGGGTATTTTAGTGGCGTATTCTCCCGAATTTGCGCTTAGGCTGGGCATCGTTGAAGATATAAAAGATGTTGATCCAGGTACCGCAATTATGTTCTGCTATACGGGCATGGCGATTGGCGATATTCTAAGTGGAGTATTTAGTCAGGTGCTTAAAAACAGGAAAAATGTAATGGCTATGTTTTTGATTGTCAATGGTATAGCTATCACTATTTACTTGAGCGCAAAAGGCGTTGATATACCAACATTTTATCTGTTTAGCGGATTATTAGGTTTCTCTGTGGGCTTTTGGGTGCTGTATATCACGATGGCTGCCGAGCAATTTGGTACTAATTTACGCGCAACCGTGACAACTACTGTTCCGAATTTTATACGCGGGGCGTTGGTGCCTATTAGCTTTACATTTAAGTTCTTAAAAGATTGGACGGGAGATGTGATTTCAGCCGCTGCAATTGTAGGCGCATTCTGTTGGAGCGTAGCAATTATCTGTCTGATTGGCATGAAAGATACCTTCACAAATGACTTAGATTACAACGAGTTATAAGCACTAAACTTTGGATGTACGTTGCTTTACAGACCATTCAAATTGCACCTCAGACACCACCGTTCCGTTGGCTAATCTTCCTACCGATTTCGCCAATATCTGGCGGCTTTCGCCGGAAGAAATTGCTTCGTTAATCAACTGATTAATATAGTTTCCATCCTTACAAGTAAATAAAATATCGCCGTCAGCCTTCTTTAAAAATTCCGCTTGCGAGCGAATAACTAACATCGAAATATCCTTATGTGGGTAGATACCTGCCAAAAACAAAACCCCCGTCGAAAGTTCGGCTGCAGCAATTTGTGCGGCAAAATATACAGAACGAAATGGGTTCTGCGAGCGCCATGTAAAGGGCAATGCCACAACGGATTTATCACCATCGCAGTATTTCACTTTAATACCTGCAAAAAATGCAAGTGGTAATTTTTGCAATAGATAGAATTGCATTTTCCAAGAAGTGAACTCCTTCAGGTAGGCTTGTTTTGTAATCATAAAAACGACGTTATTGCACCTTGTCGCCGCGCAATTGGCGGTAGCGTTTGCGTGCTTCTATTGCAAATGTACTATTTGAAAAATCTGTAAACAACTTTTCGTACAAAGTTTTTGCCCGCTCAATATCGCCCATTTGGTACTGCGCCAAATCTGCTAATTCAAACAAAGCATTGTCGGCACGAACGCCTTCATCGGAGTAGTTATCTATAATGAGCCGAAACATTTCGGCAGCCGCAGAATAATTTTTTGTCTTCTTATAAATCTGGGCTTTTGCATATAAAATATCATCGTCTAATGAGTGTTTCGGAAACGCTGTACGTAGTGTATCCAGTGTAGCAAAAGCTGCATCAAATTTGTTTTGATAAGTGAACAATTCTGCCTTCGCATACAACTCTAAAGGTGTAGTAATGGTATCCAAATTCAGGTTATCCATAATAAAAACAGAGCGGTCTATTGCATCGTTAGAGATGATACGCGAAGTAGCCACTTTCAGCACGTCAAATTGCGCCTGTGCCCATTTGAAATCGCCATTATAGTAGGACAACATTGCATTGCGGAAACGCGCTTCTTCGCCTAACTGGTCTTCTTTGAAGGCTTTATCCACCTGCGAATATAGCAAGGTTGCCTCCCAAATTTCATCTTTAATGAGGTAATAATCACCTAATGACAACTTCGCTTCCGCCAGCTGTCGCTGGTTTAATCCGGGTGTAGCAATAACTTCATTCAACAAAGAAATTGCTTTATCCACATTATTTAAATACAAGGCTTCAAAATCTGCTAACTCCTTGACAATCATTGCCGTAGAAACGTTTTTCCCTACTTCTTGCAAGAATGATTCATACTCCATTTCTACTGTCGTTAAATCTTGTTGCGAATAGTTATAACCTTCCGTTAATTGTAGGCGACGGCAGCGCAGCAATTCTCTTTTTGCATCCAAATAATTGAGCGTTGCGGGACCTTTATTTATAAGATATTGATAGGCTTCGATGGCAGCATTGTAATCTTTATCGTTGGCAGCAATTTGCCCTAACGTAAAAATACGTTGTCCGTTATTTTCTAACTTTCTGTCTAATGCTTTTGCTTGCCGCAGCGCATTGGTATAGTCTTTTCGTTGCAAAAACATCCAGGATAATAACTCAGGATACTGCACTTTATTTGGCTCATTCTGAATCAAGGTATAAAGTTGCGCCTGTAACTCATCATATTCTACTTCTGACAGGGTACGTTGCAGCATAGACTGAACAATGTTTAGACGATTGATAGAGCCATCGAGGGTATTTAAATATTGTTCAATCATTTTAGGTGTATCGCCCTTTCGGCGGTACAAATCTGCCAAACTGTATGCAAACATATTTTTATCGCCGAGCAACTTGCTTCCTTTTTCGTAGGCTTGTATGGCAAAATCGTATTTGGCAAGCTCCGTAAAAGCATTTGCTAATTTTATGATAGATAAATTATCGGCGGTTAGGTTTTGGATAGCTTGTTTGTACTTTTCTTCCGCACCGGATTTGTCATCTTGTCGCTCCAACAG
>JAGOHC010000014.1 GCA_017996375.1 Saprospiraceae bacterium
ATATAATACGGTGCAGTATATAAAAATGGAAGAATGTATTCATACACGCCGCCGCAAATTAGTACATTTGTGCCCACATGAAAAAAATCATCAAACGAGCAGTACCCAAAATGATAGGCACATACCTCAATGCGCTATCATGGGTAGCACCGCATCGCGCAGGCGAACGCCTCTACAAACTATTCGGCACACCCCGCAAGGGCAGGCTTCGCCCCAAAGACGAAGAGTTTTTACGTGGCGCACAACACAAGCAATATACATATCAAAACCATATCATCCACACCTATATTTGGGGAAAGGGTGCAAAAATAATTACGCTGCTACACGGCTGGGAGAGCAATGCTGCGCGTTGGCGTGGCTTCATAAACGAACTGCGTAAAAAGAATGATTACACCATCGTTGCCATTGATGCACCCGCGCACGGGCAATCGGGCGGAACGATGTTTAACGTGCCACTATATGCCAATTTCCTGCACACGGTTGCACAACATTATCCGCCGAATATTTTGATGGGACACTCCATTGGCGGCACTACCACTATCTTCTACGCAACGCATTTTGATAGCCCTTCCGTTCAATATATCGTTTCGTTGGCTGCTCCTTCGGAGATGGCAGAAATGTCGGTAGAAATGAAAAATATTTTGGGTGTAAACGACCGTACTATCGCTGCTTTTGAGGCAGTCATATTACAAAAATTTAATATGCGTATGCAAGATTTCTCCACGCGCCGTTTTGCACAAAGTCTCTCCTTACTCGGATTAGTAATTCATGATATTGAGGATACCATTGTGCCGTACAGAAACGCCGAAGCCATTGCCGGAGCATGGCAAAATGCCACCCTCATTACTACACAAGGCTTAGGGCACGCCGTTAATAGCAAAGCCTTAATTACCGACACTTGCCAACGGCTTGCTGATGTAAAGATTGTGTAAATCATACATTGGGTTTTTTATGTTGCAAATGTTAAATATAATAAATAATTTGTATGTATAAAAGAAATAGTATAAGTTTGCCAAGAGTGTAACATATACGCATTGTTAATGTCGTATATAACAAGTGTTAGCAAAAATTGATACAAAAAACAAGACTAACGCCAAGGAACTTACCTTCTAAGAACAACATAAAAAGCGCGATTATGCCTTCTGAATTGGTTGAAATTTGCTAGTTGTAAATTTGCCCGAAACATTTGAAACTCCTCTCGGGCGGTAACCTTTTTAATTTTTCAAAAATCAAAAATTCAGTTCTTTTTTTATTTTTAGCAGTTTCTATGTTATACTCTTGTTCTAAAGAACAAGATACTTCTTCACTTTTAACCACTACATCAGAAAGTGAAGTTTCTTTTCGGGCACCTAATCAAGGATTGTTTGATGGCAAAGAGAATTGCATTCCTAACAGAATTGTCAATTGCATAGAAATTGTTATAGATGGCAAACCTGCAACTGCTATAACAGAATTCCAGTCTATTGTAAGTGGTAATGCAGAAGATGTAAAAAATTATTTTACTGGCACTAGTTACTCTGATTTGTTTTCTGAATTATCGAATACAGAACAGTTATCGAAATTACAAAGTGGAAATTATGACATAGTAGCATCTGTTAGTAAGCCTAATGTGTATTTTGTAGGCGTTAAAGACACTAATATTGCTAATAATTATGAATTTGTATTAATCACTAAGTAATCATCAAAATCAATGTGACATCCTTTACGTGCCTTATTGGTGGGTAAGGGATGTCTTTAATATTCGGTAATGGGAACAAAATTAATATTCGGAGCAGCCGTTATATTCGTGCTTTTTTGTCTTTTGGGGCTTCGAGAAAACGAGCAAAAGAAACAAACTTTTCACGTGAATTATAGCGTGTTAGACAGTATTGATTTATCAGATTACAAAAAGGATGTCAAGAGAGGGGACTTTGAATTGTTTTTTGATAACAATACATTTCTGATAATAGACCGAGAAGAAAACTCGCTTAATATTTTTGATATATCAACAAGGAAAATTGTTGCTAAAAAAGCTATACAACTTGATAGTTTTTCATCAATCTACGGGGTGCATTTCTGTACGCAAGATTCTATCTACCTTTTGATCCACAACGATAAATTAAACGTTGAGGATTTGTACCTGATTGATAAAAATGCCGTAGAAAAGCGGAAAATTGACCTCACTCCTCTGTTGCCAAAAGATACTTGCGAATATAATTTGTTCGCACATCATGTGACAAATATTGAGGTGATTGGAAACTATCTTTGTGTGTTAAGAGGAGAATGTGGCAACAAAATTAACATAGAATATTTTAATCAGAAACACAATCAAAACTTAATACAGCTATATGAAATTGATGACAGTAATGAACGATTCTACAATGCAATTGGTAAGTATCCCAATCATTATCAGTACCATTTTTATTATAATGAGCACGTACGATTATGTACAAACCATGCCGAAAAGAAAATACTAATTTCGTTCCCAAATTCGGATAGCATAGTTTTATACAAACTACCTACTTTACAAGCAGAAACCTATTATTTCGGAACGCAAGCATATAAAATGCCCGCTTCAGATTTTCCTATCAAGAAGTTCAACGATTATCAATATATAAAAAAATATATAGTCGAAAATTCGTTTTACGACAAGGTTTTTTTCCAAAATAATAAGTATTATAGGGTAGTTGATTTTGGTATAGATTATGTGAACGAGGACTCGACAATAAATTTAGCAATCGAAAAACCGTGGCAACTTTTGATAAGTGACAGTACTTTTACAAATATAAAAAGTGTAGTTTTTGAAAAATCAAAATACAAGAGCTATACAATTATGCCAATAGGTGATAAATGGCTAATTCAAAGAGCAGATGATGCAAATATTTTTGATGTAATAAAAATTAACCAATGATAAAAAGAATATTCATATTAGGGATTATTTATGTAGGTTGTGTATCCACAATTAACAACAATCCGAACACTAAACGATTTGATGCGTTCTTAAAAAAAGAATTGTCTTTGAATATTGAATCTCAAGATAATTGGTTGATAATCAATACGTTTAATTGTAAAAATTGTTATTTAGGCTTACTCAAAATACTTGAAAAAAATAAATGCAGTTTAGATAAGTATGCAGTCATCGCTCCAAAATCATTGGAAACTGAACTATCAAATATAAAGAAAATCTATTATTTAGATGCTAAAAAAATAGCTAAACAGCCTTATCTACAAGAACCTATAACATTAATTTACAAACAAAACTTTATCAACCAATATGACTTACAGATAATAAAAGTTGACAATATAAATCATCTGCTTTGTAATTAGAACAACCTACCCATTTTCAAAAATGCCTTTCATTTTTTAAAGGCTGTGCAGTAACTTTCGGTTTTATTTTTGTAACAGATAGTGTATGAAAATTATCCAACTAACCGATTTGCACATAGGCGCACCACACGAAGCCACCAACGGCGTGGATGTGTTGCACAATATCAAAACTATCTTATCGGAAATTTTTAATGAGCAGCCCGATTACTTGGTGCTGACCGGCGATTTTTGTTTCAACCGCCCACACCCATTTGCCTACACATGGCTTGCCGAGCAACTTGCAGAGGTGAGTATTCCCATTCGCGTTATTGGTGGCAATCACGATGATATACAACTGCTTGCAGATACGTTCCGCCATAGCGGGCAACTTAAAAAGGATTCATTCTATTACAGCGATACTTTTGGAGGTATCCCTTTCCTGTTTTTAGATTCACACACCAACGCTATTGACGAGCAGCAACTTGATTGGCTGCAAGCCCAGCTAGCTGTATCGCAAGAGGTGTATCTGTTTGTACATCACCCGATTATGTTAGCGCAGCATCGGTTTATGGATGCCAAATATCCGTTGCGGAATCATGCCGCAGTCACAAAAATTTTGCACGAACATTCACATCCGGTATATGCTTTTTGCGGGCATTATCATACTGACAAGGTTATTCATTCCAGAAATATTCACCTGCATATTACGCCATCGTGTATTTTACAAATAGCGTCGCAACCTGCCGAGTTCACCATAGATCATTATCGCGTAGGGTATCGCATCATACAAATTGATGCCAATAAAACGCTGACTACTGAAGTGCGTTATGTAGATGTATGACAAAATAAGAAAATATAAATCACTTAAAAAGTGGCTGCACAGGCGTAGAATCTGCCGTCAGAATGGTTGGTTTTATAGGCTTTTGCGGACGGTAACTATAAAAACCGGTGGTATCTGTTTTGGCACGCGACAGTAATACGGAATCAACGAAAGCGTTGGCTTTCTCCCACGTTGCTTTGCGGCAGGTTTGCAGCTGTTGCTGTTGCTCCAATGCTATTTTTGCCATCACCGCTTGTTGCACTTTTTCGGGGCGCACTGTGTTTTCGGATGTACAATGCACCAAAAGGCTGCTGCAAAGTAATGCGCTGATAACTAACTTGTTCATCTTTCTTAATTTAGCTTGTTTCGCCGAATGTACAAACGCATTAGCGGTGCGTTCAATATGTAAGCGATGCGCGAAGTCAGCTCCCAATACGGCGATAATGGCTACGCCTAAGGTAACAATATAAGCGAGGTCAAACGTGTTGATCCATGCTTCAAATATTGGGCGAATGACCAATATCTGCACACAGATAATGGCAGCTGCCAAAAACGAAAATGCAATACAGGCAGCACGACATATTTTTACATACGCCGGAAATTGATAGTACCGACACTTTTTCAGGAAGCGCACTAACAGCACATCATCAGGGTAGAGGCGAATTAGCTCTAACAGGATGCGCTCAGCTTGCGTATATTCCATCAAATTATAATGCGCTGCCGCTTTCCGAAATAATACGTGCTTGAAAATATCTTGTTGTTGAAATTGCCGAATGTTTTGTTCGATAGTTGTTGTGATGAGCGCATCTGCCATGAGCAGATACTTCCGGTATGTACCCGTTTCAAAGAGTGCATCGGAGTATTTCCATAACAATTCAAAATATTCATCAAAGTCCAGTTGCAAGATAGCAGCCTCGTTTTGCTCATAATAGCGCATCAACTCGTGATACGCCGTAGCGGGTATCTGGCGATAGTTGCGAAACAATTTCGAGTAATATGTTGCCGAAAAATGATGCATACTAAAATGATGAACGTAAAATTAATCTAAAATTATGTGGTTTGGTTGGATAAAACAAATTAATTTTGCAGCTCTTTTAAAATTGAGTAATAACTAAATGAGCCTGTTTTCTAAAATATTTGGCTCTCCACAACAGGGAGTTAACGGTGTGTCCATATCATTTGGGCGATATACCGATTTGTATAAAAGCCCCGAGCAGCAACAAGCATGGGAGCAGGCACTACAACTCTTCAACGAATACGATGTACTTCCGTCATACCAACGTTTTTTTGATTATATCAATAATGTATCCTTCAATAGCGTTACCTACCAGACTGACACAGACGGCAGCCTCCAGTTTAAAATTTTGCAAGGCTCTAAAAAAATTATTGGCTACGCTACACTTAATAAATTTTACGCGGAAGCGAAAATCGCAAAAGCCGATTTGCTCAATGTGGGGTTCATGCGCCGATTAGTAGAATATAACTACACTTTGCGCTACACACGATTTGCCATTGACGATAATAGCAACATCACTATCATTTTTGATACACCTACGCTCGACGGCTCTCCATACAAAATTTATTATGCACTCAAAGAGTTGGCAACCAACGCCGACAAACAGGATGATTTATTGTTAGCGACATTTAAAATGTTGCAGCCCATTGATGACAGCCACGTCATCCCACAAAGCGAAAACATTAAAGCGGCAAAACATCAATTCATCATCCAAGCTATACAAACCGTCAGCGAGCAAGTGGATAAGGGGC
The DNA here is from genome assembly GCA_017996375.1 of Saprospiraceae bacterium. GTDB lineage: Bacteria > Bacteroidota > Bacteroidia > Chitinophagales > Saprospiraceae > JAGOHC01. Next base: position 5,873 of record JAGOHC010000014.1, read on the forward strand.
AACCATCAATTGAGCAATATGCTGGCGGCGTAGCATACCTCTTGTTAAACCTCGTTTACAAAATAGACTACCTTACCAAACCAGAAGGCATGGTAATGGAAATTCTCGAAAAGATACACCGAACCTATTTTACCGAAGATGGCAAAACGGCAGTCGTAAAACTCAATACGGTGTATAAAGAACTTAAAAAAATAACGGAGCGCAGTAAGGAAGATTTTCACGAGGAGTTTTACGATACCGTTTGTACTTTCGGGCTAACCACGCCTACCGAACATGATAAGGTGATAGAGTTTATAGCCACCGAATTACCAAACACCGATTGGTACATCGCCAATGGATACCACAATGTAGCGTTGGCAATACCCCAATACATTGCAGGATTTTGCTTGTTCAGTTTCGCACTACCGAGGATAGACAAAGATTTACTCCATCTTTTTTTTGAAGTTACGGAGTGGCAATATTTTCAAGCCGTCAAGCACACACAGCAATATTTTGATGGAGTGATATTTAACCGAAAAAATATAATAAAACGGATTAATACGTTGGTTAAAGCCGAAAAATGTAAAATAAAAACTGATGTGCTACTGTTTGACAACCTACTCGCATTTGCACAATCCTACCTAAAAATGATGTCAACAATTACCTTCTCGGACTAACCTATTGTCATATATGTTGTGCGCGCTTTATTTTTGGTACTCATTTTGAGTAGTATATTAAGACAAATACGATACTATGCGCACCCTTAAATTTATATTTATCTTCATATATTGGATTTTGTTAATCAACCCGATAGCCGCGCAAAGCGACAGCGTATCGCGCATTGACGCGCAGTTGTTATATGAAACAAAATGGCAATATATCCAAACGCTGCACGCCGAATCCAATACAGCAGTACACCAATCTACAGCAGGACACCGATATTATCTTTATTTCAAATATGATTATACCTTTGAGCAATTCGTCAATGGCAACCTAACTAAGTCGAAATGGGCATTAAAAAACGGCATCCTCCAATACAAAAATAATGAAGGCATCAAGCGATTTACGGTACATACACTCACTCGCGACAAATTAGTATTGGAGTTTAAAAACGAACGCGGTACGGGCACTTACCAATATCATTTCAAAAGTGTGGACAGCCAAGATGCACCTTTCGAAAGAGGTTTCAACGAGCTGCCCGAAGTGTTGGTAGAAGCACCACGCGCCCAAAAAAATGCACGCAACTGGTGGAAAATTTTTGGCTTAGGTAAAAACAAAAAAGCAGATACACCCCTTCCGCAAGCACCCGTTTACATCAGTATAGAATTGATTGGCGGTGGTTATTACGGCGGTATTGACCCCGTGCTGCGCGACTTCGTGCAGATAAAAACAGACGGACGCATTATCCGCGAATTTAAAAGCCAGCATCAAGGGTTAGTAGTACAGAAACGAAACATATCCAGAGCAGAGTTGGAATTGTTTGCCGAGTTTATCGTATCGCAAAAATTTTTCGATTTAGAAAAACGCTACGACTGCACGTCTGGCGTATGCCAGCATAGAAAAAAACAGCAGCCTAAACCCGTTCCCTTGCGACTCATGGTGGCGTATGGCACGCGCAAAAAAGTGGTGACGGTTAGCATTTTTGGAGAAGACGAATTGCGTACCAAATATGTATCCTATCCACCTGCTATTGACAACATCGTGCAAACGATTATGAAAATGGTAAACGACATTCCTTCGGATAAGCAAAGACTGACCAACAAGTAAACTGACAGGACATAATTTTTTAATAACCCGCAGTATATTTTTGTAACAATTTACTTCCTGAAAGGTTGAAGTTTTTAGTCTTAATTGATTATTTCAAAAATAAGTTATGTCTTTATGATTACAGAATATTAAGTTGTTTTACCCAACTTTTTTAAACAATAAAACCTAAACATTAAAAAAATTTCATTGGTATTACTGGTTACTTTGGTAATCACAAATTTGTGTACAGCACAAATTTCTATCCACACAGAATGTGGAACAGTATAAAGAACAGATGAGGAGATGAGTACGCTACCGTATTTCGGGAATGAGCAATGGTTGAAGCAAGTAAGGGTGAACAACCCAAATTTATTTATTCCCAGATAGGCAATAGATGCCGTAAACTATTTGTTCCAAAAGAACGGACTAAATGTTAGGTTTTATGTTTCGTTTAGCACTTAATTTTATTGTAAACCTTGCAATTTGCTTCCGGCACAGAGGTCATTGTCAAAGGCGATGTCACGCTGCTGAGATGAAGGTTGCGCAAAAAACAAAATTTGTTGCAGCATAAAATTGAAATGGGATTTGCTACCTTTGCTACATGAGTTTTGCATCCTTCATTGCCAAGCGCATCGCTTTTGCTGACAGCAAGTCGCTGTCATACGTCATCATCCGCATTGCTACGGCATCGGTGGCGTTGAGTGTAGCTGTCATGCTGATAGCAACATCATTGGTAGCAGGCTTCAAAAAAGAAATCAGCGCCAAAATTTTCGGCTTTTGGGGGCATATCCACATCACTGATACTGCCATTAATCGCTCCTTTGAGGCGGTACCTGTTAGCACGCAACAAAATTTTTATTCCGATAATAATAAAGTTGGTACATGGGGTACAGCGCAGTTGCGAAGTTGGGCGAAAGCTAACCAAATTAACCTAAAAGGTGAAGTGCGCCACTTGCAAACGTATGCACTCAAACCGGGTATCATCAAAACAAAAAAAGAACTGGAAGGCATTGTGCTGAAAGGAGTGGGGCGCGATTTTGATTGGGATTTTCTGAAGCAATATTTGGTAAGCGGAACGCCCATACCTCAAGACAGCACCGACCGCTATATCCTAATTTCAAATACTACGGCGAACCGCCTGAACGTAAAAGTGGGCAGTAAATTTATCGTATATTTTGAACAAAAAGGCGACTTGGAACCACTGCGCTTTACGGTATGTGGCATCTACAAAACGGGGTTAGATGAATACGACAAAAAACTCGCGCTAACGGATATTCACACCATCCGCAACCTATTGGGTTGGCAGCCAGACCAAGTTGCTGGCTTTGAGGTGTTTTTGGATAACATACAAGATATGGAGGTAGTGAACCAATACTTATATCAAGAGGTGATTCCTGAAACGCTCTACTGCGAAACTATCCGCGAGCGCAACCCGGGTATTTTTGAATGGCTCGATTTGCAGGATGTCAATGAAATAGTCATATTAGTATTGATGTTAATTGTATGTATTATCAACATGACAACCTCCATCTTGATATTGATTTTGGAACGAACCAACATGATAGGTATTTTGAAAGCGATGGGCAGTAACAACTGGCAAATACGAAAAATATTTTTGCACAAAGCGACATACATCATCGGGGTAGGGTTGCTGTGGGGCAATATTATCGGCATCGGGTTACTGTTGTTGCAACGCTATTTTACGATAATAAAACTGCCTGAAGAAGATTATTACCTCTCTTACGCGCCCGTCAATTTTGATGTAGTGACTATTGCAGCTATCAACGTCGGCACGTTGCTTGTTACCCTACTTTTTTTGTTGATACCTTCTTATATCGTTACGCGCATCACGCCAGTACGCGCAATCCGATTCAAATAAAAAAATAAAAATAGTGTCGTGAAATCAGTTTTGTGCAAGCAAGGAATTCCTAACCTCACCTGCACAAAACCGTAAATATATTATTTGATAGTCCGCACAGAAGCTGCGCCCGAAGCGTTAATATTTTTATTGCTTGGGTTGCCACCATATCGCACAGTACTACCACCCGAAGCATTAACCGTAAGCGCATCATTAGATACGACACATGCGGAAGATCCACCCGATGTATTGACGGTGCAATTTTGCGAAATGAGGTCGCAGGCATCAAATTTGCTGCCGCCGGAGGCAGCAAGCGCCAAGTTTTGCGCGTTGCCATCCAAATCTACTTGGCTGCCTCCCGACATCTCCAACGCTAAATTTTCAACGCTTATATCGGCTTCAATTTCGGCACCACCACTCAAGGTTGCAGCCACGTTATTTTCTTTCCAAGCACCGGCTACCTCCATTTCTGAACCACCCGAAAGCCGAACAGCCTTGATGTGTTTGAAGTTTAAAACAGCGGTTACTGTTCCATTAGAAAAGGCGAAAGGTTTGCCTTCTTTTCGTTTGATGATGAGTGTATTATTTTCTACTGTTGTAACAATGGCGGCGAGAGTACTTGCTTTTGTAGCTTTCAGAGTGAGTGTTTCTTTGCCACTTTGGGTAGCCTTTACTTCAATACCGTCTTGTACTTGTATGGCATCGAAGTCGGACACGTTGCGTTGCTCCGAAGCAGATTGTGCTGTTGCCGTAAAGGTTGCCAAGCAAAGGGTACAGATTGCTATTGCGTACTTCATAATTGTTGTATTTAATTTATTTAGAAAAATTGTTTTTATTATAAGACAAGAACAACCGCGCGGGGTTGCATTGTATGGCCAATAAAATTCTGAGGAAAGAGATAGTAAAAAAAGTAATAAAAGTTGGGAACAACGATGTGATAACCAGTAGCCACGTCACCCCCCAACCAAAGCTACAAACTCTTGCTCTGTCAGTATTTGCACAGTGCCTAATTTTTGCGCTTTTGTCAGTTTCGAGCCGGCATCCGTGCCCACAACCAATATGTTCAGGTTACTGCTTACGCTGCCCAATATTTTTGCACCGGCTTGCTGCGCTCGCAATTCTGCTTCCTTGCGCCCCATGGTGGTGAGTGTACCTGTAAATAAAATGGTGTTCCCCGAAAGGGGTAATCCTTCGACTACCGCTTGCGGTTTATCCTCATCCGTTTGCGAAAAATTCACGCCGTTGGCTTGCAGTTGCGCCAATAATTTTTGGTTGCTTGCGTCAGCAAAAAAGGCAATGACGTTTTGCGCTACCACCGGCCCCACATCTTTAATCGCCGTATAATTTTCGAGTTGCCAATCAGCTAAATCTTGCACATTGTTGATTTGTTCGGCAATGAGTTTTGAAACTTTTTTACCTAAATGATGAATACTCAAACTATGCAACAAGCGGTGGATAGGGTTGTGTTTGGCTTTATCAATAGCGGTACGCAAGTTATTCGCCGATTTTTCGCCGAAGCCTTCCAACTGCGCTATTTTGTTGTAGTCCAAATTATAAATATCCGCAATATTCTGAATCCATCCCAACGCTATAAACCGCTCAATGATAGATTTACCCATGCCATCAATATCCATTGCATCTTTTGATACATGGTGGATGGTACGTTGTAACACCTGTGCCGGACACGCATAGTTATTGCATCGCCAAGCTGCCTCGTCTTCTTCCTTCGTTAGTGCAGTATGGCAAACGGGGCAATGTGTTGGAAACGCAATGGGCAATTCGCTGCCATCGCGCAATTCGACGAGCGGTTTTACGATGTATGGAATGACATCGCCCGCCCGTTCCACTAACACGGTATCGCCTATGCGAATATCGCGTGCGGTAATAAAATCTTCGTTGTGTAGCGATACCGACGAAACCGTAACGCCCGCCAAAGCAACCGGCTCCAATTTGGCAACGGGCGTGACCGACCCTATTTTTCCAACCTGAAATTCTACGTGGAGTAATTTGGCGGCAGCTTGTTTCGCCTTGAATTTGAAGGCTATTGCCCAGCGTGGGTGGTGGCTCGTATAACCACAGAGTTCTTGAATTTTTAGCGCATCTGCTTTTACTACCATGCCGTCAATTTCGTAGTCGTAGGTGTCGCGCTGCTCTTGCCACATCAAACAAAAATCTATTGCTTCGCGGATGTTTTTACACAACTTTTTTTCAATACCCGGTACCTTAAAGCCTAAGCCTTGTAGTGCTTCGATAGTAGCGTGATGACTGCCGAACTGTTTGAGCGCATTGGTATTATCGGAAGATTCAGCAAACCCTATTTGATAAATAAATGCTTCAATGCCGCGATTGGCAGTTTCGGTGGGGTCTTTGGTGCGTAAGCCACCAGTAGCCGCATTTCGTGGGTTAGCAAACGGTGATTCATCTTCGACTTCGCGCTGTTCGTTTATTTTTAGAAATATATCCTTTCGGATGAGGGCTTCGCCACGTAGCTCTGCGCGATGAATATTTAATCGGCTAAAAGGTGCAGTTAGTGGTACAGATTTTAGTGTTTTGATGTTGTTGGTAATGTCATCGCCCATTTCGCCATTGCCGCGTGTGGCGGCGCGTACCAATGTATCATTTTCGTAAAGGAGTGCAATGCTGCCGCCGTCAAATTTCGGTTCAACACAATATACAACATCGTCGTCGTCCGTAAGGTCGGAAAGTTTTTTCACTTGTTTGTCAAAGTCTAATAAGTCGTCTGCATTATAAGAGTTATCCAAAGATAGCATTGGCGATAGGTGGCGTACTAAGTCAAAACTTTCCGTCAAATCACTGGAGACCCGTTGTGTTGGCGAATCCGGCGCAACAAGATGTGGGTGTTGGGTTTCGAGTGCTTGCAATTTTTTATACAAGATATCGTAATCAAAATCGCTGATGGAGGGGTCGTTCAAAATGTAGTATCGCCATTCGTGAAAACGGATAAGTTGCCGAAGCTGCTGTACTTGTTCGTTGGCAGACAATGGCGTAATGTTATGCAGTACGTTTTGTGTTAGCTCAACCAAGTATTGTTGCTCGGCAGTATTATACATAGTGATAAATTATATTGTGTTACAAAATAATTAGGTGTGTGATTACAAGCAATCATCGTGGATGCCTTGTACGTATTGCTCAATAATGTGTAATTCGGCGGCGGTTTCAGCACCAGTAAAACCGTTTATCATATCTGCTGTTATTTGCTGAACGTACTGCGCTGTAAAAGTTTTTGACAACGGTGCGAACGACCAATGCCATCGTTCTTCGTTGTATCCATTCGGGCGCGTGTTGTCTTTGGTAGTGTAGGGTTGGCAAAAACCATAAGCAGGTGCATTTTGCTGCATCCAAGTATAGATGCTTAACCCTTCGCCTTTTTTGTAATAGTCGTTGGTCAGCATTTTCAGGTCTAAATCTGTACCCCAATGATGACGCGATGTGCCGGGCATGGCACTATATTCTAAAATTTTACGTGCTCGATTGTAGGGTACTTTATAGGCACGCGCTGCATTTTGCCCATTTTCGAGTTTGCGTTTGCCTGTCCATTTTGCCTCCCAGATGCCTTTTTGTTGATTAAAACTGCGTGCTGCCGACCGTACTTTTAGGACGATGCCTTCTTTTGCAGCAGCTTCATACATTTGCCGAAAGGCATCGTAGGTTTCCTTCCGCAAATACATATTGTCGGATAGCGCATACTTTTTGTCTATCAACACAAAATCAGGGTGTTGCGCGGGGTCAAACTTCCCCATCAAATAGGCTACTGATACGGTGTTGGATGGTTGGCGCGTCGTTTTATGTGCCGAAACTAACATTTGTGCGGATGTAGCAATTTTTTGTTGTGCAGTATCGGTATTGCACCCCAGATTTATACAAAATAAACAAATAAAAATATATAGTTTTAGCATAGTATCTGATTACTTTCTACCAAAATCGGCAGGAATTTCGCCCCAATCTTCCGTTTCCCATTTCAGAATTTTGTTGCTGTACTTGTTCATTTGCAGCCAATTTTCGGCGCGTTGTAATAACGCGAATATCGGTTTGTTTGCTGCGGTTGCTTCTAACTTTGTGTTCGCTTTTTTTTTCGCCACCCACAACATTGCGTTGCGCGAATCGGAGTAGATTGGCGTGGTGTTGTCGTTTCGGTTTTTTAGCAAAGCTAAGCCGTGTACAATCGCCAGAAATTCGCCAACGTTGTTAGTACCTTCCCGAAAAGGACCTTGGCGAAACACCTCTTTGCCTGTATTTGCCAACACACCACGATATTCCATATCACCCGGGTTGCCACTACAAGCGGCATCAACGCACAGGGCATTCCAGTGTACTTCGGTGGCTTTTTTTTGTTTCGCGGAAGTATTAGAGTTTGGTACTTTGTTGTTTGTAAGATGTTGCTGGTATCCGTCTCGAAAGGCTTTTTCGGCAATTGTTTTGCTGTCGAATGATTTGAATTTTGCATCAGTAAAGCCTTTTATCTGCTTGGAGCAATCTTCCCAATTATCGAAAACGCCTATTTTTGTTCCTTGCCACACTACGTAATATTTCTGCTTTGCCATACTGGGTTTTTATTTTTCTGTATCATCAAAAATAATATAGTTAAATACCGCAGTGCCCGGCTCCCAATAGCTGTCGCCAACGTATTGATGTGAGCCAATGTATTTGCGCCATTTGATTACCTTTGGCAACAATTCATCGCAGTGTGCATTCATATCCTCTTCACGCACACCTATCGTATAAGTGAATATCTTTAGCATATAGCAAAATTGAATACTAAAAAATATTCGCGCAAACATCTACCTATGAGTATTGTTGAAAAATAATTTCGGATAAAAATACTTACTTTTGAGCGACTAATTTACTACAACAGCATTTATTTTGTATTTATATAATTGATAATATGTATTTGATTAAATCTATATCAGGCATACGTGGCGTTATAGGAGGTATGTACAATAATAACTTTACTCCGCAAGATATTGTTGAATGTACGGCTGCTTTTGGTACTTGGGTGTTGCAAAAACAACCTAAAAATGCTACGATTGTGATAGGGCGCGATGCCCGTATATCGGGCGAATTGGTGAGTGGGTTGGTGGCGAATACCTTGCGAATGTTGGGTATTCATGTGGTTGATTTAGGATTATCCACCACGCCAACCGTAGAGATGGCTGTACCAATGTTACAAGCTGTGGCAGGCATTATTCTTACGGCAAGCCATAATCCTAAACAATGGAATGCGCTCAAATTTTTAAATGATAAAGGAGAGTTTATATCGCCCGAAGACGGGCAAAAGGTATTAGATATTTTATCGAAGAATGAAATGCGCTACGCGGAGGTGGATACACTCGGTGCATACAAACAGGATGATACCATGATTGCAAAACACATCGAAGCAATCCTAAAATTACCGTTAGTGGCGGTGAGTGCCATTCGCGAAAAGCAATATAAGGTGGTAGTGGATTGTATCAACTCTACAGGAGCTATTTCGGTAGTGCCGCTACTCGAACAACTCGGCTGTTCGGTGGTAGCAATTCATGCAAATATGCACGGCAACTTTGCACACAATCCGGAACCCTTGCCGGAACACCTAACCGATTTGGCGACAGCCGTAAAAGAACAGCAAGCAGGCTTAGGTATTGTCGTTGACCCCGATGTGGATAGATTAGCGTTTATGTGTGAAGATGGTAGCTTTTTTGGCGAAGAATATACCTTAGTAGCAGTAGCGGATTATGTACTTTCGAAACAATCCGGTGCGGCGGTTTCCAACTTATCGTCATCACAAGCTTTGCGCGATGTAGCACAACGGCACGGATGCGCGTATCACAGTGCGGCAGTAGGGGAGGTAAATGTAGTAAATAAAATGAAAGCGACGGAGGCAGTAATCGGCGGCGAGGGTAATGGCGGTGTTATACTCCCGGCACTCCACTACGGCAGGGATAGTTTGGTGGGTGTGGCGTTGTTTCTTTCGCTATTGGCAGAAAAAAATATGACGGTTTCTGCCTTGCGGAAAACCTATCCAGAGTATGTTATCGTTAAAGATAAAATTCAGCTTACACCAACGGTAAATGTTGATCATGTTTTGGAACAGATGAAGTATAAATACAAAGCCGAAAATATCAATACAATTGATGGCTTGAAAATTGATTTTGGTAAATGCTGGGTGCATCTGCGGAAGTCGAATACCGAACCTATCATACGCGTTTATGCCGAAAGTGCCAACGCAGACGAAGCTAAAGCCTTAGCGGATACTATCAAAAAAGAAGCCTTGTTGTTGGCGGGGTTATGAAAAAGGTATAACAATTTTTTTTAGCCAGTTACCGTTTACACAAAAAAAGAATTTTGGAGCTATATCAACAAAAATCGAGATGGAAATTTTACTTGGCAATAATCGGTGCTGCCATTGTGTTGTTGTCGGTATGGTTTACCAATTCTCTCACCACACGATTAGAAAAGGAAGAACAGAACAAAGTTCGCCTCTACTTTTTGGCGTTGGAGATGACTACCAATGCAGATGATGAACAACTCAACAACTGCGACTTTACGCTGCACGGTGAAGTCATTAACGCAAATACAACGATTCCAATAATTTTGGTGGACGATGCCGGTGCCGTCATGGAAGGACGCAACTTCGGCGAACAACGCGATACCAATATCTTATTTTTACAACAGGAATTAGCAACCATAAAACGGTATGGGCATAAGCCTTTGGAAGGCGTAGGCTACGCGCGCTATATCTACTACAAAGAATCGCGCATACTCACCTTATTGAAATACTTACCGTACATACAATTCTTACTGATAGCCGCATTTATTGCCATCGGGTATATCGGGTTTAGTGCTACGCGCCGTGCCGAACAAAATCGTGTATGGGTGGGCATGGCTAAAGAAACCGCTCACCAATTAGGTACACCTATCTCGGCGATGATGGCATGGATTGAGCATTTGCGCTCCTTTAAACCAGATGATGCCGATACAATGATGGTGGTTGACGAACTCAACAAGGATGTAGATAGGCTAAGATTGGTTGCCGAGCGTTTTTCCAAAATTGGCTCCACGCCAGAGTTGGAACGCGTCAATATTTATGAGCAGTTAGAAAAATGCCGAAACTATATGCAGAAACGTGCGCCTCGAAAGGTTACGTTTGATTTTCCGGAAGAGGCAGACTACCAACCGATTTATGTCAGCATCAATGCGCCACTATTTGATTGGGTAATCGAAAACTTGCTCCGCAATGCGCTGGATGCTTTGGATGGCAAGGGCGAAATTTTGGCAAACGTCTATCGCATAGATGACGAGATGGTTGCCATAGATATTTCTGATACAGGAAAAGGCATTCCAGCAAATAAATTTAAGACTGTTTTTGAGCCCGGATACACCACTAAAAAAAGAGGCTGGGGCTTAGGGCTGTCATTAGCGAAACGCATTATTGAAAGTTACCACAACGGAAAAATATTTGTGAAAAAATCAACAGCCAACGAAGGAACAACCTTTACCATAAGGCTGCCAGAACACCATAGCAATTAGAGCGACTAGCATGGGTAGGGGCAAAAAAAATCCTGCACCCAAAAACGATAGGACAAACGGTGCAGGAAGATTAAACAAACATACTATGAGAAAACTTTCGTAAAAATAAATGCTACCATTTGCTGCCACAACATACATTTAGAAAAGGGTAATATTATTTTAGAGAACGGTTGAAACGAACAAGAAAAGCATCAAACACACCCCCAAATAGCACTGCCCGCCGCAATAAATAATGTAAAAAATTATAATATACTATTGACTTATAAAAAAAATCGTAATATTATTGTAGTGCCAAACCATGCTTATCTACTTTAGATCCCAACAAGAAAACACACAATCTTACCATTTTTTATAAAGTATAAACAATCCGATTCTTACAAATTGCAGTGATTTCACTACATTTAGCCAATGCTTAAATACAACGGCGGCTGCTTGTATGGCATATTTTTTGATAGATTTTTTTATTTTTATATTTATGTTTAATTTGATGTGTAATTAATTGATTATCAAAATATTAAAAATAACAAAAAAATATTTTTTCTTAAATGTGACAAAATAAGGAACAAGTTTATGTTTAATTCGTTTTCTGTTTAATGTTTTTTTGCATTTTTGCGTAGTTAAATAACGTTTTTCAAATATTATAATCCAACAACTTTTAAGATTCCCATGCTTAGACAACAACTTAGTCAAAGAATGCTGCAAAAGCTGTCGCCTCAGCAAATTCAACTCATGAAATTGCTGCAGATTCCGACCGCCACTTTGGAGCAACGCATTAAAGAAGAATTGGAGGCGAACCCCGCGTTAGAGGAAGGCGACGAGTATGAAGAAATTACTACTGAGCAACAGGAATATGGCGACATCCTGCAATATGCCGCCAACGAAGAAGCCGAAGCAAACGGCGAAAATGAACGCGACTCTGAACCAGACGACCTCCTCAATCAAGAATTTGAATTTGAAGATTACCTAACCGAATATATCGAAGACGACCCCGCATCCTACAAGATGCACGAAGATAATTATAGTGGCGAAGAAGAAGAGCGCACCATCCCGATTCCTGTCGAAAATACTTTCCACGAGTTTTTAGAGCAACAGCTTGGGCTTATCGTACTAGAAGATGCCCGAGAAGAAGCCATCGCCAAACAGATTATAGGCAGTATAGATGACGACGGCTACCTCCGCCGTGAACCTGATGCTATTCTTGACGACTTGGCATTTACACAAAACATATCGGCTACCCGCAAAGAGGTATTGAACATATTGGCAAAAATTCAACGCTTCGACCCTCCCGGCATCGGCGCACGCGATTTGCGCGAATGTCTGAAATTACAGCTACGCGCTAAAATGGAAAATGGCGAAGCCCGCACCCCGCACGAATTAGAAACTATGGAAGTAGCGTTTATGATTGTGGACGAATACTTTGAGGAGTTTTCTAAAAAACATTATCCAAAAATGCAACGCCAACTCGACCTCACCGAGCAGGAACTCAAAGAGGCGATTGATGAGATATTAAAACTGAACCCTAAGCCCGCCAGTGGCTACACGCCCAACGTTATTAATACGGGAAAGAATTATGCCCACAACTATGTTGTCCCTGATTTTATTATCGTCAATCGCGATGGCGAATTAGAACTTTCGCTTAACTCACGCAATGCGCCAGACCTCCGCATCAATGAGCACTACAAGGATATGTTGCGCTCGTATAAAGATACCGTAAAAAGTGGTAAGCGTTCTGCGAAAGCAGAAAAGGAGGCGGTGCTGTTTATTAAACAAAAAATTGACTCGGCAAAATGGTTTATTGATGCCATTCGGCAACGGCAAGAAACCATGTTTCATACCATGCACGCTATCATGGATTATCAGTACGAGTATTTTCTGACGGGCGACCAAAAGAAATTGCGCCCCATGATACTGAAAGATATTGCCGATGTTACAGGATTGGATATTTCGACTGTTTCGCGCGTGGCGAACAGCAAATTTGTTCAAACGGAATTTGGCACAAAACGCCTCAAGGATTTTTTCTCCGAATCGCTGCAAACAAACGAAGGCGAAGAGGTATCCACATTAGAGGTGAAAAAAATACTTTCCGACCTTATTAGTGATGAGAATAAGAGAAAACCGCACTCCGACGAGAAGCTCAAAAATATGCTTCGCAAAAGTGGCTACAACATTGCCCGCCGTACAGTTGCAAAATACCGCGAGCAGTTGAATATTCCGGTGGCGCGACTTCGTAAGGAGTTGTAGTTATTAAGGAATTTAAAAACTATGCGAGGACGTTGAGCTTGTGTCAAAAATATTTTTTTCCGTAATTAAATTTATAGTTTTATAGATTCGGTTAATTGCTCAATGTAAAACTCATCATGCCAAATGCGCGATATAACGATAGATACTTCTTGGACGCTTTTCTTAGACCGCGATGGCGTTATCAATGAGCGGCTGTTTGGCGATTACGTGAAGTCCGTAGCAGCATTTCAATTTTGCGAAGGAAGCGTAGCGGCTATCGCTCGCTTGTCGCCGTTGTTTGGCAAAATCATTATCGTAACTAACCAACAAGGTATCGGCAAAGGAGTGATGGCGGAAGCCGATCTCCGCGCCATTCATCAATATATGCTTGCAGAAATACATCGCGCCGGCGGAAGAATTGATGCCATATACTACTGTCCGAAATTAGCTGCCGATGTTACCAATCGACGAAAGCCATCGCCCGCAATGGGATTGGATGCACAGCGCGATTTTCCGGATATAGCCTTTGCGAAAAGCATCATGGTAGGCGACACAACCTCTGACCTGCAGTTTGGCAAAAATATTGGTACATTCACCGTACACATCCATCCACACGCTACCCATACTACCCATACTACCCTTGCCGACTTGACCTTTCCAAATTTAACTACCTTTGCAGACTACCTATTGCAATAATATTTTTACAGCAAATATTTTTCTTGCGTTTGGTTGCGTATGATGCGCCGAATCATTTTTTTGTACAATCGTTTGCAGTTACAAAAAAAGTAGTATTTTCACTTTCGCATTTCACTAATTTTGTTTTGAAAACTACATTGAATATGAAATTTAAACATTTGATTTTTACTGTTATTTGTACATTGTTTTGTATCCTGACACAAGCGCAGGTAACTATAAAAGGGTTAGTAATAGACAGCCAAACCGGCGAGCCACTCATCGGCGCAAGTGTGGCACTCAAAGGAACTATAACAGGTACGGTGACGGATTACGAAGGCAATTTTGAGTTGAAAGATGTGCCGACATTACCTTCTACATTAACTATTAATTATATTGGTTATGTTAATAAAGATGTTGTTGTAAACAATGCTAACGAACGTCTAAAGATACAACTCGCCGAAGATGCTGTTATTATCGAAGCCGTTGAAGTGCAAGGGCAGCGCATCTCCGACAAGCAAAAGGAAACTCCGCTTACTGTTGAGGCAATGGATTTGTTAGCTATTAAAGCTGCACCTACGCTAAGTTTTTACGAAGGTTTAGGCTCTATGAAAGGCGTTGATTTAACCACCGCGAGCTTAGGCTTTACTATTATCAATACTCGCGGTTTCAACAGCACAAGTCCGGTGCGCTCATTGCAAATAATTGATGGGGTGGACAACCAAGCCCCGGGCTTGAATTTTTCGTTAGGCAACTTTTTAGGTTCATCCGAATTAGATGTACTAAAGGTAGATTTAGTTGTAGGTGCGAGTTCGGCGTATTATGGTCCTAATGCGTTCAATGGCGTAGTGAGTATGCAAACCAAAAATCCATTCATCCAGCCAGGGTTAGCCGTATCGCTTAAAGGCGGTGAGCGCAATTTGTTAGAAACAGCCGTGCGTTGGGCAGATGCATTTAAGAATAAAGACGGCAACGACTATTTAGCGTACAAACTCAACTTCTTCTACCTGCGTGCACACGATTGGGAGGCGGATAATTATGATCCTGTTACAGGCACAACTACAGGTAATATTTTTCAACCGAAAAATAATCCGGGTCAATACGATGCCGTCAATATTTATGGCGATGAATGGTTTGCGTTGGGTAACTTCTCCACAGCTTTATGGACAGGCGAAAAAGGCTTGGGCGTATATCACCGCACGGGTTACAGAGAAACGGATATGGTGGATTATAATATGAAAAACATCAAAGCGAATGCTGCCGTACACTTCCGCACACAGCCTGCTAAGGGCATCGAATCACCGGAATTTATTGTATCGTCAAGCTTTGGGAGTGGCACCACCGTATATCAAGGCGATAACAGATTCAGTTTGCGAAACATTTTATTTTTCCAAAACAGGTTAGAGTTTATGAAACGCGATAAATATTTTGTTCGCGCTTATGCCACCAATGAAGACTCCGGCGACTCTTTTGACCCTTACTTCACAGCATTGAAGTTGCAAAATAGTGCAAAAAATAACGAAGCGTGGTATTTAGATTATCGCCAATTTTGGGTAGATCCGCAGAAGGGAAACTTCGCCGCCCAAATGGACGAATTAGGCTATCCACAATTATTAACCAACCCGACCCCACCGCCATTCTTTACATTCGATTCAATCGCAATGGTGAGTTGGATGACACAATACCAAGATTCATTGTTTGCATGGCATCAGTTGTCACGCGCTTTTGCGGATATGAAAAGCAATGAACCTGGAACAACAACACAAGATTTTTTTGCGCCCGGCACCGACCGTTTTCAACAATTATTTAATGATATTACTTCCAGAAAATCTAATTCACAGGAAGGTGGTACGCGCTTTTTTGATAAATCCGCACTCTATCATGTGCATGGCGAATATACCTTACAACCTAAGTGGTTCAATAATATAGTGGTTGGAGCAAACGCACGATTATATACACCATACTCTGAAGGGACGATTTTCAGGGATACAAACGGGGTACGCATTACTAATTTCGAATACGGTGCATACGCCGGCGTAGAAAAGAAATTTTATGAGAATAAAATAAAAGTGAATGCTACGTTGCGTTTAGATAAAAATCAAAATTTTGATTACACCTACGGTAATACAACACTGCCGTTCGGCATCACACCCGCAGCCTCTATCGTTTATACCGTTAAGGAAAATAACTACCTCCGCTTGTCGTATTCGGCAGCTACGCGCAACCCTACCTTAACGGACCAATACCTCAACCTGAATGTCGGTAGAGCCACTTTAGTAGGTAACTTAGTAGGTTTTGATAGCCTAATAACCGTAGAATCTTTTCAGGAAAACCGCAATACCGGCGCGCCGTTGGTGTATTTCAATGCGCCACCCATACGTCCGGAACGGGTGCAAACTTTTGAAGCAGGTTATCGCACAACCGTATTTAAAAACTTGTTTGCCGACTTAGGATATTATTATAATATTTATGATGCCTTTATCGGCTACAACATCGGCATCAAGGCAACTTTTGGTAACTTAGGATTGCCGGATTACCAAACCCTGAAAGTGTATCGCTTGGCAGCGAACTCACTCAATACAGTTACTACACAAGGTTTTTCTATTGGGCTGAATTACTACTTCGCAAAATACTTTATGTTGAGTGGCAATTACTCTTGGAATAAGCTGAACAAAACTTTTGCGGACGACCCCATCATTCCGGCGTTCAACACACCCGAACACAAATATAACATTGGGATTTCTGGTAGGGATGTGCATTTTCGCATAGGCGAAACAATGGTGAAAAATTTCGGATTTAGCCTCAACTACAAATGGATACAAGGCTTTACATTTGAAGGTTCGCCACAGTTTACCGGATATATCCCAACGTATGATTTGTTAGACGGGCAAGTAAATTATACATACCCGAAATGGAATACAACGTTAAAAATTGGCGCATCTAATATGTTGAACAAAAAACAATTCCAAGCGTACGGCGGACCCCGCATCGGGCGTATGGCATATATCGCCATAGTGTATGATTTTTTTAAAAAATAACAACAGATTAAATGTTAATATGTAACTTGTCGTCAAATATTTTAAGAAAGTGTAATACCTTCGTGTAAACGATTAGGTAGATTTGTATGTCATCTTCCTTAATGATTAAAATTAAATAACTATTAAAATTGAGTATGAAAAAATTAAACGCTCTTCTATTTTTCTGCTTGCTTGTTCTTACTGCACAAGCACAAAACCGCTACTTGGAGCCTGTGTTTGGTGAGGTAACTGTAACTACTAACGTTCCTTACGGCTTCAACTATACAGTGCTGACGGCAGGTATTCCGGCTATCGCACATACCACCAGACAGCCACTCATCTGTGATATATATCAACCAACAGGTGATACAGAAGTAAAACGCCCACTTATCTTGATGTTCCATACTGGTAATTTCTTACCTTTTGTGGCGGGTGCTGACGGCTTTTCAGTAAACGGTTCATGCGGCGGTTCTGTTCGTGACTCTGTTTTGGTTGAAACAGCAACGCGATTAGCCAGAATGGGATATGTTGTTGCTTCATGCGACTACCGTTCCGGTTGGAGACCCGATGCAAACGACCCAAACACAGGGCAATTAACTCGTGTATTTACATTGATAAATGCAGCGTATCGTGGCGTTCAGGATTCTCGCACAGCAGCGCGTTTCTTCCGTAAGGATGCAGCTACTACTAATACCTTCCGCGTAGATCCTGATAAGTTTACAGTTTGGGGTGTGGGCTCAGGTGGTTATATCGCTTTAGCAACTACAACCTTAGATACGATTACAGATACTTGGATACCTAAATTCATCGCAAATATTCCGGGCGTAGGTCCTGTACCAATGGTACAAGAGGGCTACAATGGCAATGTGGATGGTACAGGTCCAATCACCAAAGTAGATGCACTTTATAATGCACTTACAGGATTACCTGTTGGCGATACGTTGTGTATGCCAAACCACGTAGGCTACGATTCCGATTTCCAATTAGCATTAAACTTAGGTGGTGCTATGGGCGATACTTCTTGGTTAGACCAAGGCGAAGTGCCTATGATTAGCTTCCACACACCGCTCGATCCTTACGCACCATGCGAGCACGGATTAGTGATTGTACCGGGCTTGAACCTTCCGGTAGTGGATGTAGATGGCAGTTGCTTAGTGCAAAGTTTAGTAAATAATTATGGCAATAACGAAGTGTTTGATGCCGTATCAAGCAGCGACCCTTATACTGTTGCTGCCGATGCTATCAATGGTGGTTGGGATGGTTTCTTCCCAGTACATCGCGATACGTTTGATTCTGCTCCGTGGGAGTGGACAAACGGATTGCCACCAGCACGCCCTACTTGTAATACAAATGCAGTAAGTTCTCGCCTGATGCTTGATACCATTATCGGGTATTTCGCGCCACGCGCTTGCTTCGCATTGGGTTTAAATTGCAACCTTTCTAATATTGAAGAACTTTCTGAAAATGATGTAAACTTGAAGTTATTCCCGAACCCAGCAGAAAACCAAGTGACCATCCAAACCAGCGAAATCTTCAATGAAGTGGAGGTATTTGATATTATGGGACGCATCGTTAGCAGAAACATCGGCGTGAAGAATAACCAACTAATCATCCAGACGCAAAATATGCCGCGAGGAATGTACGTCGCAAAACTCAAATTTGATAATGGTTTTATCTCAAAACGATTTATTTTGAAATAACATCATTGCTAAATAAAATATTTTTATTAACCGTTCGTACGTTTACTCGTGCGGACGGTTTTTTATTAAACTAATTTTTGTATTTTTATAGGATGACAAACAGATTAAAAATAGATGCACATACGCATATTTTGCCACCGCAATTACCGCGATGGGCAGATAAGTTTGGTTATGCTGGTTTTATCCATTTAGAACATGATGAAACAGCCCGCACTGCTGATATGATGAGAGGAGATACATTTTTCCGCCGTATTAAATCAAACTGTTGGGATGCACAAGAGCGCATTGAAGAGTATGCCAATCACCAAACAAAAGTGCAGGTGGTATGTACCATTCCGGTATTGTTTTCATATTGGGCAAAGCCACAAGACGGTGCAGAAATTGCCACATTTTTGAATGACCATATCGCACAATTAGTATACGATTTTCCACAACATTACATTGGGTTAGCAACGCTGCCGATGCAAGATACCAACTTAGCTATCAAAGAGTTAGAACGCTGTAAACAGATAGGTATGGCGGGTATTCAGATAGGCTCAAACATCAATGATATAAACTTGGATGATGCCCGTTTCTTCCCAATTTTTGAAGCCTGCCAACAATTAGATATGGCGGTGATGGTACACCCTTGGAACATGATGGGGCAAGCCCACATACAAAAATATTGGCTGCCTTGGCTGGTAGGTATGCCTGCCGAAACCACCCGTGCCATCTGTTCGTTGCTGTTTGGTGGCGTATTTGAACGCCTACCAGACGTACGCTTTTGTTTTGCCCATGCCGGCGGCTCATTTGTATTTACCATCGGGCGCATTGAGCATGGTTTTAACTGTCGCCCTGATTTAGTTGCCATTGATAACCAAATTAATCCGCGCAATTATTTAGGTAAATTTTGGGTGGACAGCATCACACATGATGCAACCGCTTTGCAGTTTATCATCAACGCTATTGGTGTGGATAAGGTAATGTTTGGCACAGACTATCCGTTTCCGTTAGGCGATTTGGAGATGGGTGTATTTATGGAAAATATGAACCTCGCTGAAGCAGATTTAGATGCAATTTTTCACAAAAATGTCAAGCATTGGTTGTATGGAAATTAGCACATTTTTAAAGCAAAAATTTATACCCAAAGCAACCTTGTTATTTGCATTAATAATACTGTTTTCTCATTGTCAAACAATGCCGCGGCAACGTGATATTTCGGCGTTTTATTATACCGCCGCAACAGGCATAGACGATGGGCGAGTGTATGAATATAGGGTAGCGGGCAATGACACTATTCCGCCGTACTATTGGCACTACCAAACAAAAAAAGATAAAGACATCACTTTTTTGCTGGGGCAATATTTGGATGAAACCCTAACTCCGCGCCAATTTGCAAAAGAGAAAATAACAAAAAGTGGGGCATTGATGCAGGATTATTTTTTTGTAGGGCGAACAGCACAAGGTGCCATGTTGCGCGTACCGGTAACAGTATTGGATGCCAATGTGTTTCCGTTTCAGATAATCGGCACAACTGATGCTTTTTTGTTTCGCGCACAATACTCCGAAACGGGCGACTCAAGTAATATCACCATGCTTACGCGCTTGCGACGTTGGGTGGGCGATACAACTATTGTATGGAAAGGGCAGCAGCTACCTTGCATCCGTTTTGAAGTAACCGAATCGCTGGATAACCAACAAGAAGGGCATTTCGAGCAGCAATTTAGTGGTGAGGAATGGTACGCCAAAGGGATAGGGTTGGTGCGGTACAGTAAGGAAATAACGCCTAAAATATTTTTGCAATATGTTTTACATGATGTGTACCCAATTGAGCAATTAAACCAGACAATTAATAAATAAAAAAATATAACATTGTAACATATTATAAAACAATCACTTATGTAAATATTGGATTAGCAGCACGTATTATATTACGATTTGGCACAATGTTTGGTCTAAGTTAAATTGCCTTTATGAGATTACAATTTGTTCGAGATTTTGCCCTGACTTGAAGTAGTCAGGGTTTTTTTATTTTAGGTGTTTCGCAATGCAACAAAATAATCCATTGCACGCATATCTACAACACCGATTAGTTGATGCGCCATACCATAAACAGGAAGAATGGTCAATTTCCTGCTTCGCATTTTTGCATAAGCTACTTTCAGTGGCGTGTCTGTATGCACATACTCTTCCGATGCGCTCACATATTTTTCAATTTTTGCAGACAGATTTTTATTTTTAACAGCATGAATTATAGCAGATTCGGGCAGCGAGCCATAGCGTTGTTGCGTCCAATCGTCAAAGACTAAAAAATCTCGCTCAACACCTTTTATTGCTTCCGACATTGCGTGCTCCATCGTATCAGAAAGATATAAGATAGTGTAATGTTGCCGAAGGATATTACTTACTGTAACATTGTTGAGTGCTGCATCCATTTTGACGAAGTTATACTCCATCATGGCGGTTGAAAATATGAAAATACTGATTAACCCCAGCATGGGCTGTTCGTTATAAATAGCAAATACTAAAAACAGGATGGCGATAAGTTGCCCCAATCTTGCTGCCCAGCGTGTAGCTTTTACGCGCCCAAACTTTAGTGCTAAAAGCGCACGAAACATACGCCCACCATCCATCGGAAACGCCGGTATTAAGTTGAACACAACCAACATGATATTGAGTATAAATAATAGCGGGAAGAAATTAGCGGGGTTTTCAAAAATGGCGATGGTATCTTCGGTGGCGCTGATGTTTTTTCCTAAAATAATTTTTAATACGATATAGATGATGCAGGCTATCACTACATTTACTAACGGTCCGGCAATAGCAACAATCAACTCTTGTTTAGGTTTTTCGGGCAGCCTATCCAAACGCGCCAATCCGCCAATAGGAGAAAGCGTAATGTCGTGGGTACGAATACCATATCGCCGTGCCGCCAATGCGTGTCCGTATTCGTGCAAAAGCACGCACACAAACAATGCCGCCATGAGCAACAGATACCATTTAATTCCGGCTGGCGACAAGCCGTTGGCAGAGCCATCATATACTAACCATAGGATGAGGAGAGAGAACGTCCAATGTATTTGAATCGGTATGCCTAAAATAGTTGCGACACGAATAGAACCTTTCATATAGGATATTAGCGATTAGTACAGAATTGTATAAAGTCTTTTGTGATGCCGGCTGATATTTTAGGGGCTTCCAACATTGCCAGATGGGCAACGCGAGGTAAAATATGTATGATAGCGATTGTGGGCAAGTGCGTTTGCTCAAGTGAATTTTTTTGCGGTATGGTTTCATCTTGTTCGCCGATAATAAACATTACTGGGCAAGCAATTTGTCGCAGCACTTCGCTTTGGTCTGGGCGTTTTATCATCATCTCCAAACTATTGATGAACGCAGCAGAAGGGTTTTGCACGGCATTATGAATTAATTCATTGATGAGCAGACTGTTGTCAGCAACAAACGTTGGCGTGGCGAATGAAGGTATGAGTTGCTTAACGTATACGGTATGCCCGTGTTGGCGAATAAATTGTATGCCTTTTGCGCGTGACTCCTTTTTGGTGTCATCGTCTTCATAGGGATGTGAATGAAACATCCCCAACCCTGCTAACATTTCGCCGTACATTTTGGCAAAAGCGAGGGCAATGTATCCACCCATGGAGTGTCCAATTATGATACAAGTGCGAGTATTGAGTTTTTCTAATATACTTCGCACTGCGGTTGCTTGTTCTTCGATAGTGTCCGGCAAGAATTTTGATTTCCCAAAACTGCTACAATCAATACGAATAACCTTTTGTTGCCCTAAGAGTTGTTGCCAATCGTTCCAGATGCGACTATCTAAGCAGAAGCCGTGCAAAAGTACAATGGGTATGCCTCTGCCAGCAGTAACTGTGTAGGCAACGCGCCCGTTAGCGACATCAATAAAACCTTGTGTCATAGTAACGCTTAAATGCTGATTCAAAACGTGGTTTCGGGAGAATTAGGGCAAAGGTACACAAAATAAAATTAGTATATTTTTGTAAGTAAATACTTTTCGTTACATTTAGGTCAGATAAAGAACCATGTCAGAGTCAGTAGAAGGAAACGAAAAAGGTGTAAATAATATCATAGAGGTATTAGAACATGAAATCCACTTGCAACAATTGCAAGTGAACGGCTTGCTGGCTATCACCCAAGCTATCAATAGTAACATCTCCTCACAGGATTTGTTCCGTATGTATCGCAATTTTTTGAGCTTCGATATGGCGATATCTAAAATGGTATTATACATTTCGCGCAATGACCGCTGGTTGGCAGCTACACACGTAGGCGTACCGGAAGAAGCACTTCAAATTAATATCAGCGATGAGTTAGCTTATTTCAAACGCTTGCGCCCCATCTCTGAACCCAACCATCCGCTGCTCAAGGAGTTTGATTTCGTCATACCTGTATTACACAAAAATTACCCCATTGCTTATACGCTAATCGGAGGCTTAGAAAACGACGACGATACCTATAATAAAATACAATTTATCACTACCATTACCAATATCATCGCTGTTGCTATCGAAAACAAGCGATTGTTTAAACGTCAACTACAGCAGGAGCGCCTCAATAAAGAGATGGAATTAGCAGGGCAAATGCAGCAAATGCTCATCCCTACGCAGCTGCCACAAAACAAATACTACGAGCTGGCGAGTATCTACCAACCGCAGATGGGCGTAGGTGGCGACTACTTCGATTTTATAGAATTAGAAGACGATAAGTTTGCATTTTGCATTGCCGATATTTCGGGCAAGGGTGTAGCAGCAGCCCTACTGATGGCAAATTTTCAGGCTAATTTGCATACGCTTGTCAAGAAGCAAATCCCGTTGCAAGAGTTTATTCAAGAATTGAACAATACGGTTATCCGCGTTACCAACGGCGATAAATTTATCACTTTTTTTATTGCTGTTTTTGATAAAAAAAATCGCAGGTTGCAGTACATCAGTGCCGGACACATGCCGTCTATCCTTATCATGCAAGGAGAGGTGTTTTTGCTCGATAAAGGTTGCACCATTCTCGGCACATTTGATGTGTTGCCCGAAGTAGAAGTAGGCGAAATACACATCCCGCACGAAGCGATTATTGTCGCTTATACTGATGGTGTCACAGACTTGCAAAACGAGCAAGGAGAATTTTTTAACGAAGACTTGCTTATGTCTTTTGCAAAATCACAGTTCGAGTGTTCTGCACAAGTATTTAATACCCGCTTGCAGTACGAGCTGGAGAATTTTAAAGGCGACTCCGATTACTCGGATGATATTACGCTGCTGACGTGCAAGATTTACGATTAACTATTATGCCTATGTTGGATATGTACACCCTTCGCAAAGAATGGCAGCGATATTGGGTCATTTGTTTGTATGTAAGTATTGTGGCGGTTATTTCTATATTGATTGCGCTTTCGCTACAACACCTTCCCGATACCCAATTAAATGCTAGTTTAGATGGGTTTATCGGCTTCGCTGGTAATGCTTTTATAGCCATTTTGACCACTACATTTTCAGCAATATTGGTGGCGTTAACGTTGGGGTCGGCGCAATTTTCGCCGCGCATTATCCGAGCTTTTTTTCGAGAAGACAAAGCTAATCAAGCCCTGTTTTATATCTTCCTTATCGGCGTTGCGCTCACGAGTACTACTAACTCATTGGATATTCATTTTGGGACATGGATGTATCGCAGTTGTTCTATTTATAAAATATTAGTGGCATTTTTTTCGTATAGTTTGCTAACTATTATATTTCCATATTTTGTATTTCGCATCATTAATAGCATCAACGCAGCATCTATTACCAAACGCATTTGTTCCCAGACACTTTCCGAAATTGAAAAATTATACGAAAATGATACGGCTGCTATACAACAGCCTCGCCGAAAGGCAACAATACCTCCGGGTGTTCATCCAATTGCCTCGCAACAGTATGGTTTTTTGAATGACATTAATTTTGAAAAATTATCTAAGTTGGTTCGTACCGACCCAGATATGCAGTGGTATATTGTTCCCATTGTTGGCAACTTTATTGCACAACATAGCCCGTTGTTATATTCCGACAAGGAGTTAGATAGCCAAAAGCAGCAACTCATCCGCACTTGCTTTGATATACATCGCTTCAGGAGTTATAACCAAGATATTAATTTCGGTGTGCGGCAATTAGTGGATATTGCCATCAAAGCCATTTCGCCCGCAGTAAATGACCCTACTACTGCCTTAAACTGTATCAACTATTTAGGTGAAATTCTGAAGGGTTTTGTTAACCGCAAAGAGGTAGCTAAAAAAGGAAAAAAATTTGCACACCAACAGATACATATTCGAGAGTTTAACTTTGATATGCTGTTAGATTTGTCATTCGACCAAATTGTACAATGGGGGCGCAACGACCACGTGGTGATTCGCGGTGTTTTGGAAACACTTACGGAGGTAGTTACCATTACGCGCCATGCTCCCAAGCTGTTTACCATTGCTAATAGCGTTCGGGATATGGAGTTATTTAACTCACATACGCAAAGAGTGGACCGTTTTGCTACGGCGGAATTTAACGCTGCAATTGTACACGCACTGCGCCGATTTTGGGAGGCGATAGAAGCTGCCGTACAGCGCACACACCAGCCCGATGAACTACGGCAGGTAACTGCACAAGCCACAGTGTTGCTCCCTTTGTTACGCCAACAGTTGGCTACTTATAAGCAGCAATTATTGTAAATAAGTTAAGAAGTTAATTTCTTGTTTGTACTGTGCCGAATGGCATCCCGTTTGGTTTTTTTCTCCAAATTTTTTTGCAACGCAGTAGTGAGGTCAATGCCGGTTTGGTTTGCCAAACAGATGAGCACAAACAGTACGTCTGCCATTTCATCAGCGAGTTGCTCCTGTGGATTAGCTGACTGCTCCGCTTCCTTGAAGGATTGTTCGCCATAGATACGTGCCATTAAGCGAGCTACTTCGCCCACCTCTTCCATGAGAACTGCCGTGTTGGTTAGTTCATTAAAGTAGCGCACGCCGATGGTGCTAATCCACTCATCCACAAGGGTTTGTGCCTCTTGTAATGTCATGTTTACAAAAAAAAATTAGGCTTTCTCTAAAGCGGATTGACGGCTGTATTCTAAGATATTGGCGATGGATTTGCCGGAAGGGGCAAGTTGCACATTCGGCAGGGCTTGTTTTGCTTCAGCTAATTGGCGGAAGGTTTGTTTGGCTATTGGATTGTTCGCGACTTCCTGAATAACAGAAAGAGATTCAGTAGGGGTTGTTTCGTGGTAGAGATACTGGATGAATTGGGAAGATTTGTTTGTAAAATTATGCTCCATATAGTTGTTAATGATTTTGGTAATAAAATTGGTAATTAAAAAAAATCAGAATTAGAACTAAAAAGCCTTAACAGTTATTGTGTTGTTAAGGCTTTTTTATTTTGTTGCTGATTTTTTTCGGATTTTCAAATCCTCACGCGATACCAAGTTTGTGTGCGGAATATGCCCGTCCAATGTTTGCCACGCACGCGCAATTCGTCGGGTTTATTTTTTTCAAACCACGCGCTACAGCCATATTCGTTGCCGTTTTCGGGATCCATTATTGTACCACTTCGCCAGTAATAATCATAAGTCTTTAGGTCGCTCAAAATTACCATTCC
>JAGOHC010000015.1 GCA_017996375.1 Saprospiraceae bacterium
CTGAAACACTTGGCGCATTATTACGTATGCCAATGTAGCTCAGGGGTAGAGCACTTCCATGGTAAGGAAGGGGTCGTAGGTTCAATTCCTATCATTGGCTCGCACAAACTTTATCTTAATAGTATATATAAAATTCAATAACAGTAAAAATTAAAACTGATGGCAAAAGAAACGTTTTTACGGGATAAGCCGCATGTTAATATCGGTACTATTGGTCACGTTGACCACGGTAAAACCACATTGACTTCCGCAATTACAAATGTATTAGCTCAGCAAGGTCTTGCAGAAAAAATTGATTATGATAAGATTGATGCTGCTCCGGAAGAAAAAGAAAGAGGTATCACTATTAACACTGCTCACGTAGAATATCAAACAAAAAATCGTCACTACGCTCACGTGGACTGTCCAGGTCACGCCGATTATGTGAAAAACATGATCACTGGTGCTGCTCAGATGGATGGTGCTATTCTTGTAGTGGCTGCAACAGATGGCCCGATGCCACAAACACGTGAACACATCCTTTTAGCTCGTCAGGTTGGGGTGCCTAACATTGTGGTATTCATGAATAAAGTGGACTTAGTGGATGATCCAGAAATGTTAGAACTCGTTGAAATGGAGGTGCGCGAGTTGTTAAGCACATACCAATTCGATGGCGATAACGCAAAAGTAATTCAAGGTTCCGCTTTGAAAGCATTAGAAGGAAATCCTACATATACGCAAAAAATTCTTGATTTGATGGAGGCTTGCGATACGGACATACCTGAGCCGGTTCGCTTAGTTGACCGTCCATTCTTGATGCCGGTTGAAGACGTGTTCTCTATCACTGGTCGCGGTACAGTTGCTACTGGTCGTATCGAGCGCGGTATCATCAAAGTTGGTGATGCAGTAGAAATTATCGGTATGATGCGCGAAGGTGAAAAAACTATCACTTCTACCGTAACAGGTGTGGAAATGTTCCGCAAATTGTTAGATAGAGGCGAAGCTGGAGATAACGCTGGTATCCTTTTACGCGGTGTGGACAAAGAAGCTATCCGCCGTGGTATGGTTATTTGTGCACCGGGTTCAGTAAAACCACACGCACACTTCATGTGTGAGGTGTATATCCTAAGCAAAGAAGAAGGTGGTCGTCATACGCCATTCTTCAACGGTTACCGCCCACAATTCTACTTCCGTACAACGGACGTAACAGGCGATTGTAAATTACCTGAAAATGTAGAAATGGTGATGCCAGGTGATAATGTTGCAATGGAAGTGAAATTAATCACCAAAATTGCGATGGAAAAGGGTCTTCGTTTCGCTATCCGTGAAGGTGGACGTACTGTTGGTGCAGGTCAGGTGACAGAAATTTTAGACTAATTTTAATTAGTGTTAGAGCATAACTCTAATCTAATTTGTAATAACATGAATAGATTAAGCATGCTGTAGCGGTGTGCTTAATCTTTCGCTTTGCGAACATAGCTCAACTGGTAGAGTGGCGGTCTCCAAAACCGTAGGCTGAGGGTTCGAGTCCTTCTGTTCGCGCCAATATTATTAATAATTTTATGGAAAGAATTACTCTTTATCTGAAAGAAAGCTACGATGAACTAATGAACCATGTTACGTGGCCCTCTTGGATAAATTTACAGCAAACGACGGTGGTCGTTATCGTTGCTTCTTTGATATTAGCATTTTTAATATTTGTAATGGACGCAACTTCGAATACCTTACTTGACCTAATTTACTAAAACTCCGCATACTTGATGGCTGAAGATAAAAAATGGTACTCACTTCGAGTAATTAGTGGTAAAGAGCGAAAAATAAAAGAGCGAATTGATTTAGAAATTCAGCGTTCCGGTTGGGACACTTTTATCTATCAAGTATTAGTACCTACAGAAAAAGTGTATAAAATTAGGAACGGCAAAAAGGTCGTCATGGAGCGCAATATTCTTCCTGGTTATATTTTAGTTGAGGCAGAATCTGGCAAACTTTCCGCAGAGGTGGTACAGTCTATAACAAATGTGCAAAACGTAATTCATTTCCTCGGTAAAAACACACCGATACCAATGAATACTGCCGAAGCAAATCGTTTGTTAGGTAAAGTGGATGAGAGCCAAGATAGCGCAGAAGCGATGGTAGAACCGTTTATTATTGGTGAAACTGTAAAAATTACTGATGGTGCGTTTAACGACTTCATCGGCGATGTTCATGAAGTAAATGAAGAGAAAAAGAAATTAAAAGTAATAGTAAAAATATTTGGTCGCCCCACAGAAGTTGAGCTTAACTTCATGCAAGTAGAAAAACAAACATAAAGTCATAACTTTGAGGTGCTCACATAACGTGACTTTGCTTCTCATCTCAAACGAAAAACTTTATCCGTATAAATTTTGAATTTATTAACATTGTATTCAAATGGCAAAAGAAGTAGACATATATATAAAATTACAGGTGAAAGGTGGCGCAGCTAATCCTGCTCCGCCGATTGGTCCCGCTTTAGGTTCTAAAGGGGTGAACATCATGGAGTTTTGCAAGCGTTTTAATGCTCAAACACAAGATAAGCCCGGCAAAGTTTTGCCTGTGGTAATATCCGTGTATAAAGATAAAACCTTCGACTTCGTAATCAAAACACCTCCGGCAGCCATTCAGTTGTTGGAAGCATCCAAAGCTAAAAAAGGGTCTGCCGAACCAAACCGCGTAAAAGTAGGCACTGTAACTTGGGATCAAGTACGTGCAATTGCAGAGGACAAAATGCCTGATCTAAACGCATTTACCGTAGAAGCAGCCATGAGAATGATTGCAGGTACGGCACGTAGTATGGGGCTAACCGTTGAAGGTACACCTCCGTCTGCATAAACAACAAAAAACAATAGTTCTTTCCCGATAGTATAGGGAGTTTCGAGTAATCGAAATGTTATTACCTTAATCTTTAAATTGCTTACTGATGGCAAAATTATCGAAAAAAAGAGCTGCGATTGAAGGAAAAGTAATAGCCGATAAACTCTACACGCTGCAAGAAGCGATGAGTTTGGTTAAAGAAATCAACGTAGCTAAGTTTGATGCCTCTGTGGATGTGCATGTGCGTTTGGGTATTGATCCGCGCAAAGCCGACCAAGCACTAAGAGGCTCAGTTTCCCTTCCTCATGGTACCGGTAAAACCAAACGTGTTGCCGTATTTTGTACACCCGACAAAGAAGCCGAAGCGAAAGCTGCAGGCGCAGATTATGTTGGTTTAGATGACCTCATCGCAAAAGTACAAGGCGGCTGGACGGATGTAGATGTAATTGTGGCGATGCCTACAGTGATGGCTCAAATTGGTAAAATTGGACGTATCTTAGGCCCGCGGGGCTTGATGCCTAACCCGAAAACGGGGACGGTAACAATGGATGTCGGCACTGCCGTAGCGGATGTAAAAGGCGGAAAAATCTCTTTCCGCGTTGATAAATACGGAATCATCCACTCTTCAGTAGGGCGCATTTCTTTCGATCCATCAAAATTGTTGGATAATGCAAACGAATTAATCAATACTTTGGTGAAAATGAAACCGTCATCAGCAAAAGGTACTTACATCAAGTCAGTTTCCGTTGCCAGCACGATGAGCCCGGGTATCCACATTGATCCAAAATCTATTAAGTAAGCCAATAAAAAATATCATTTAGTATGGATAAGGCACAAAAAACGGCAACTATTGCCGAGCTTAAAGAAAAATTTGACCAAAGCCAATATTTCTATATAGCAGATGCATCAACGTTATCAGTTGAAAAGATAAATAAACTCAGAAGGCTTTGTTTCGAAAGAGGTATCGAAATACGCGTATTGAAAAATACGTTAGTAAAAAAAGCAATGGAGAGCCTTCCTGAAGAAAAAGGTTTCACACCTTTGTATGATGCCCTACATTATCCGTCTGCATTTTTGTTTACTGATACCGCAAACCTTCCGGCAAAGTTAATCAAAGAGTTTAGAGGTAAAGATGGCGAACGCCCATTACTGAAAGCTGCATATATTGATTCGGCAGTTTTCTTGGGTAACGACCAATTAGATACATTGGCAAATTTGAAGTCAAGAGAAGAGTTGATAGGCGAAATCATCGGGTTGTTACAATCACCTGCCAAAAACGTGGTCAGTGCCCTCAAATCGGGTGGTGCTACTATCGCAGGATTGGTTAAAGCACTCGAAGAAAGAGCATAACAACTTAAACATCCTCAACAAGCAAAAAAAAGCATCACGGCTTCCAAGTAAAACGCTACTCAGAGTACGTTTTCTTTAAATAACATTTAAAAAAATCTATAAAATGGCAGATTTAAAAGCACTTGCAGAACAGTTAGTAAATTTAACTGTTAAGGAAGTAAACGAATTAGCAGGTATCTTAAAAGATGAATATGGTATCGAACCAGCAGCAGCAGCAGTTGCAATAGCAGCTCCGGCAGCTGGTGGTGGTGCAGACGCACCAGCGGCAAAAACCGAATTCGATGTTGTATTGAAAGATGCAGGCGCAAACAAACTTAACGTAGTTAAAGAAGTTAAAAACTTACTTAACTTAGGTTTGAAAGAAGCAAAAGATTTAGTAGATGGCGCACCAAGCCCATTGAAATCTGGTGTTTCTAAAGAAGAAGCAGAGGCTATCAAAGCTACTTTAGAGGGTGCGGGAGCAGTTGTAGAAGTGAAGTAATTGATACTTTGCCTACCAACCATCGGTCTGCAAACCGATGCCAAATTTAGACAACATTCAGATAACCTTTTAGCAATACTTGATGCTGTTAAGCTATATTTACAAAATTGACCAAAAGGTCTGCTGGATATTTTGAAAACTTGAGGTTTAGCCATTTGTTCGAACATTTGGCTAAACCTATTGTTGTTTCTCATTGGCATCATCATTACAGGTGAATGCCTATTTGTACAAAGTAATGAGCGTTTTTATATATCATTTTAAAATATAATGCTTTATCTTAAAGTGAATATTTTGCCTTTACATTTCCGGAAATTATAACGAATCATAAAAATGGCAACACACCAATCTTTAACCGCACGTACCGAAAGGGTAAACTTTGGAAAAATCAAATTACCAACGGAGCATACGGATTTATTAGAGATACAGTTAAAATCCTTTAAAGAGTTCTTTCAGTTAGAAACAACTCCCGAAAACCGCAATAGCGAAGGGCTGTATAGAGTATTTCAAGAAAACTTCCCAATCACAGATGCACGAAGCATTTTCGTGCTTGAGTTTTTGGATTATTATATAGATCCGCCTCGCTACACCATTGATGAGTGTATGCACAGAGGGCTTACCTATAGTGTACCTTTAAAGGCTAAATTACGCCTTTCCTGCAATGATGAAGAACACGTCGATTTTCAAACCATTGTTCAAGATGTGTTTTTAGGAAACATACCTTATATGACTTCCAAGGGAACTTTCGTAGTAAATGGTGCAGAGCGTGTAATTGTTTCGCAGTTGCATCGTTCGCCGGGTGTGTTTTTCGGACAAAGCATACACCCTAACGGAACGAAAATCTACTCTGCTCGCGTTATCCCTTTCAAAGGTGCTTGGATGGAGTTTGCAACAGACATCAATACAGTGATGTATGCCTACATTGATAGAAAAAAGAAGTTTCCGGTAACGACACTCCTTCGCGCAATTGGTTATGATGCCGACAAAGCAATATTAGATATTTTTGGCTTGGCGGATGAAATTCCTGCTACACGCGAATCTTTGCAAAATGCACTCGGACGCAAATTGGCAGCTCGAGTGTTACGCACATGGACGGAAGATTTCGTAGACGAAGATACAGGTGAAGTTGTAACCATTGAGCGTAACGAAATTATCATCGAGCGCGATGTAATCTTAGATGAAGAAAGCATTGAGCTTATCTTGGATGCAGGTATGCCTACCGTCATTTTACAAAAAGAAGAAGTCGAAGAAGATTATTCAATCATATACAATACCTTACAAAAAGACCCTACAAGTTCAGAGTTAGAAGCAGTACAATACATCTATCGCCAGTTGAGAGGAACAGATCCTCCTGACGAAGAAACTGCAAGAGGGATTATCGAAAAATTATTCTTCTCCGATAAACGCTATAACTTGGGCGAAGTTGGTCGTTATAAAATTAACAGAAAATTAGAGCAAACATCCGATGCCGAAACTCTAGTATTAACACGCGAAGATATCATCAACATTGTTAGATATTTGGTTCGACTGATGAATCAAAAAGCAGAAATTGATGATATTGACCACTTAAGTAATCGCCGTGTGCGTACCGTTGGTGAGCAATTATATGCACAATTCGGTGTGGGTTTGGCGCGTATGGCACGTACTATTCGTGAGCGCATGAACGTACGTGATAACGAAGTATTTACACCAGTTGATTTGATAAATGCTCGTACACTTTCATCTGTAATAAATTCATTCTTCGGAACTAGCCAGCTTTCACAGTTTTTAGATCAAACCAACCCACTTTCAGAAATTACGCACAAACGCCGTATTTCTGCCTTAGGTCCGGGTGGTTTGAGCCGCGAACGTGCAGGCTTCGAGGTGCGTGACGTACACTATTCCCACTATGGACGATTGTGTACTATCGAAACACCGGAAGGTCCAAACATTGGTTTGATTTCTACACTTTGCGTTCATGCCAAGATTAACAAAATGGGCTTCTTGGAAACACCCTATCGTAGAGTTATAGACGGTAAAGTAAACTGGGAAGTAGGCGTAGAATACCTCTCTGCAGAAGGTGAAGATACCATGAAAATCGCACAAGCAAATTCACCGATTGATGCTAAGGGCGAATTTACCGTTGACAAACTAAAGTGCCGCGAACATGGCGAGTTCCCTTTATTAGCACCTAACGACGTGGAATTTATGGACGTTGCTCCAAACCAAATTGTAGGTGTTTCAGCATCCTTGATTCCGTTTTTGGAAAACGATGATGCCAATCGCGCTTTGATGGGTTCAAACATGCAACGCCAAGCCGTGCCGCTTATTCGTCCGGCTTCACCGATAGTTGGTACAGGGCTTGAAGGACAGGTTGCACGCGACTCTAGAATGTTGATAAATGCCGAAGGCGAAGGTGTTGTAGAATACGTTGATGCAAATGAAATTATTATTCGTTACGATCGCTCAGAAGAAGACCAATTAGCGTCTTTTGAAGACAACAGAAAGCGTTATGAACTGACCAAATTCATGCGTACTAATCAAGGAACGTGCATCAACCTCAAGCCTATAGTAAACAAAGGCGACCGTGTGAAGCAAGGCACAATACTTTGCGATGGCTACGCTACCGAAAAAGGTGAATTAGCATTAGGACAAAACCTTAAGGTGGCATTCATGCCTTGGAAAGGTTATAACTTTGAGGATGCTATCGTTATTTCCGAGCGTATTGTAAGTGAAGATATTTTCTCATCCATCCATATCGAACACTTCGAGTTAGACGTGCGCGATACAAAATTAGGGGAAGAAGAACTCACCGCCGATATTCCAAATGTTAGTGAAGAAACTACTAAAGATTTGGATGAAAACGGTATTATCCGCATTGGTGCTAACGTTAAAGAAGGAGACATCCTTATTGGGAAAATTACGCCGAAAGGCGAATCAGACCCAACACCTGAAGAGAAATTATTGCGCGCCATTTTCGGCGACAAAGCAGGTGATGTGAAGGATGCTTCTTTGAAAACGCCACCATCTATTAGCGGTACAGTCATTGACAAACAACTCTTCGCAAGAGCAAAGAAAGACAAAGTACAGAAAAGTTCCGAAAAGGAATTGATGGATAAATTGGATGCTCAACATGAGATTTCTCTCAATGAGTTAAAGACCATTTTGATTGATAAATTGTTGATTTTAGTTAAAGACAAAATCACGAAAGGCATCAAGAGTATCTATGGCGAATCCATCGTTCCTAAAGGTACAAAAATGACCAAAGCATTGTTAAATGAATTGGATTACGCTGTTGTTGATTATGCAAATTGGATAGATGATGACCACAAAAATAGTCTGATTGCCAGAATGTTACACAACTACAGCATTAAAGTAAATGAAGAAGTTGGTCGCTACAAACGTGAAAAATTTAATATCAGCATCGGTGACGAATTACCTGCCGGCGTATTGAAACTCGCAAAAGTTTATGTGGCTAAAAAGCGCAAACTGCGCGTAGGCGATAAACTCGCGGGTCGACATGGAAACAAAGGTATTGTGTCCAAAATAGTAAGAGTAGAGGATATGCCATTCTTGGAAGATGGTTCTCCTGTCGATGTTGTTCTCAACCCATTAGGGGTACCTTCGCGGATGAACTTGGGGCAAATATTTGAAACAGTATTAGGTTGGGCAGGTGAGAAACTCGGCGTGAAGTTCGCAACGCCAATTTTTGATGGTGCAAAGCGCGAAGAAATCGAAGAATGGATTGTAAAAGCAGAGTTGCCTTCACTTGGTCAGGCTTATCTTTGCGATGGTGAAACGGGCGACCGCTTCCATCAACAGGCAACTGTGGGTATCATCTACATCCTCAAGTTATCGCATATGGTGGACGACAAGATGCACGCACGTTCTATCGGTCCTTACTCCCTCATCACGCAGCAACCACTCGGTGGTAAAGCACAGTTTGGTGGACAGCGTTTCGGTGAGATGGAAGTTTGGGCATTAGAAGCCTTCGGCGCATCCAATATCTTGCAAGAGTTATTAACGATTAAATCAGATGATATAACAGGGCGTGCAAAGGCTTATGAGGCAATCGTTAAAGGAGATAACTTGCCGGAGCCAAACATACCAGAATCATTCAACGTATTGGTTCATGAATTGCGCGGTTTAGCGTTAGACATAAAATTCGAGTAACATACGATAGATAGTAAGAAAAAATTAATGCAACAACTTGGCAGGCGAAACTGAAAACTTTGCCGCTAAATATATAAAAAACGAATATGCCATTTAAGAAAAAAAGTCTGAAAACAGACCAGTCTTTCGACAAGATCATCATTAGCTTAGCTTCTCCCGATGATATTTTGGAACGTTCTTATGGAGAGGTGTTAAAACCAGAAACTATCAATTACCGCTCTTATAAACCTGAGCGCGATGGCTTATTCTGTGAGCGCATTTTTGGTCCGGTAAAGGACTATGAGTGCTATTGCGGAAAATATAAACGCATCCGTTATAAAGGAATCGTTTGCGACCGTTGCGGGGTAGAAGTTACCGAAAAAAAGGTGCGCCGTGAGCGTATGGGGCACATCAAGTTGGTAGTTCCAGTTGTACACATTTGGTTTTTCAAATCGTTGCCAAACAAAATCGGTTACCTGTTAGGCTTATCCTCTAAGAAGTTAGAATCGGTAGTATATTATGAGCGATATATAGTTATTCAACCCGGTGTAAAAGAACAAGATGGTGTTGCCAAAATGGATTTACTTACCGAAGAGGAATATTTAGATATCATAGATAATTTGCCTAAAGATAATCAACTTTTGGATGATTTTCACCCCGATAAATTCATCGCCCGAATGGGTGCCGAAGCTGTCCGTGATATGTTGTTGCGTATCAACTTAGATGAACTTTCGTATGAATTACGCCATCAGGCAGCCAACGAATCTTCGCAGCAACGCAAATCAGAAGCACTCAAGCGTTTGAGAATTGTAGAAGCCTTCCGCGAAGGACAAAAACTGCAAGAAAATAAACCAGAGTGGACGGTAATTCAGTACCTGCCTGTAGTGCCACCTGAGTTGCGCCCTTTAGTACCTTTGGATGGAGGTCGTTTTGCAAGCTCAGACTTGAATGACTTATACCGCCGCGTGATTATTCGCAACAACCGCTTGAAGCGATTACTTGAAATTAAAGCACCTGAGGTAATTTTGCGTAACGAAAAACGTATGTTACAAGAGGCTGTTGATTCATTGTTCGATAATTCGCGTAAATCAAATGCTGTAAAAGCAGAAGGCGGACGTGCATTAAAATCATTAAGTGATATTCTAAAAGGGAAACAAGGTCGTTTCCGCCAAAACTTGTTAGGTAAGCGCGTGGATTATTCTGGTCGCTCCGTAATTGTGGTAGGTCCTACTTTGCGTTTGCACGAATGTGGCATTCCAAAAGCAATGGCTGCCGAATTGTTCAAGCCATTTGTTATCAGAAAATTGATAGAACGCGGCATTGTAAAAACAGTTAAATCAGCCAAGAAATTGGTAGACAGAAAAGATAATGTTATTTGGGAAATCCTCGAAAATATTTTGAAAGGACACCCAGTGTTATTAAATCGTGCGCCAACGTTACACCGATTGTCAATTCAAGCATTCCAGCCAAAATTAATTGAAGGTAAAGCTATTCAATTACATCCATTGGTCTGTGGTGCGTTTAATGCCGACTTCGACGGTGACCAGATGGCGGTACACGTGCCGTTGAGCCAAGCAGCCATTTTGGAAGCACAATTATTGATGTTGGCTTCACACAATATGCTTAACCCACAAGACGGTTCCCCTGTAACCTTGCCTTCACAAGATATGGTGTTGGGACTTTATTACCTGACAAAAGAAAGAAAATCTACCGATGAAGTAAAAGTAAAAGGAGAGGGTCGCGTTTTCTATTCAGCTGAAGAAGTAGTTATTGCTTTAAACGAAAGACAACTTGACCTTCATGCTAAGATAAAAGTTCGCTCTAAAATAGAAAACGAAAAAGACGATATTGAGTACAAATTGGTGGACACTACAACCGGACGTGTGTTGTTCAATGAGCACGTACCCGAAAATGTACCTTTCATCAATGAGCTACTTACAAAACGTAACTTAAAGAAAATTATAAGTGACATCATTCGTAGAACAGATTTCCACGTTACAGCAAATTTCTTGGATAATATCAAAGAAATGGGCTTCGGTTGGTCGTTCAAAGGTGGTTTGTCATTCAATTTAGGTGACCTTATCACGCCATCCATCAAAGAAAAAACTCTTGATGCCGCTCAGAATGAAGTGGATGAAATTTGGGAAAACTACGAAATGGGGCTTATTACCAACAATGAACGATATAACCAAATTATTGACCGCTGGACGTTTGCCGATAACCGTATTACTGAAAATTTAATGCGTGAATTATCGCAGCACAAACAAGGTTTTAATTCTGTGTTCATGATGTTGGATTCCGGTGCCCGTGGTTCAAAACAACAAATCAAACAGTTGTGCGGATTACGTGGATTGATGGCGAAACCAAGAAAATCCGGCGACACAGGTGGCGCAATCATCGAGAACCCAATCCTTGCCAATTTCTTAGATGGGCTATCGGTATTGGAATACTTCATCTCTACACACGGTGCGCGAAAAGGTTTAGCGGATACCGCTTTAAAAACGGCAGATGCTGGTTACTTAACGCGTCGTTTGGTGGATGTAGCACAGGATGTTGTCATTGTTGAAGAAGATTGCGATACACTGCGTGGAATCGAAACTTCTGCATTGAAAGAAAATGATAAAATCATAGAATCACTTGCATCCCGTATTCAGGGGCGTTACACATTATATGA
This sequence comes from Saprospiraceae bacterium, assembly GCA_017996375.1. Lineage (GTDB taxonomy): Bacteria > Bacteroidota > Bacteroidia > Chitinophagales > Saprospiraceae > JAGOHC01. Next base: position 11,445 of record JAGOHC010000015.1, read on the forward strand.
TATCATCAACCCAGAAAATGACGACCTCATATTGAAAGCTGGAGATTATATCTCCGAAAAAATTGCCAAAAAGATAGAGGATTGTAACATTGAAACCATTACAATACGTTCCGTATTAACTTGTGAAACCAAACGAGGTGTGTGTACAAAATGCTATGGTAAAAATTTGGCATCTGGTCGTATAGCCGAACAAGGAGATGCGGTGGGCATCATTGCAGCGCAATCCATTGGTGAACCGGGTACACAGCTGACACTGCGAACCTTCCACGTGGGTGGTATCGCTGCGGTATCAAAGCAAGAATCAGAGATAACTTCCAAGTCGCAGGGCTATATTGAGTTTGACGGTATTCGCGTGGTAAATTCGTTAGACGATAATGGCAATCCAATAAACGTTGTTATTTCCAGAACAGGTGAAATACGTATCAACGATAAAGATAAGGCTGGAAAACTACTTGCAACCCACCATATATTATATGGCTCAACACTCTTTGTAAAAGAAGGGCAAGAAGTTCAGCGTGGCGATATAATTTGTAATTGGGATCCGTTCAATAACGTTATCATTTCGGAGGTAACAGGCATTGCCGAGTTCGACTCCATCGAAGAAGGGGTAACCTACCGCATTGAGCGCGACGACCAAACGGGTTATGCCGAAAAGGTAATTATTGAACCTAAAAACAAACGCAAGGTGCCAGTCATTCGCATTATGAGCAAAGCTGGCGAAGAACTAAAGAGCTATACACTACCAGTAGGAGCATACATCTCTTTGGAAGATAGACAGGAAGTAAAATCAGGTCAAAAAATTGTGAAGATACCACGTAAATTGGGAAGTATCCAAGATATTACCGGCGGTCTTCCGCGTGTTACAGAGTTGTTTGAATCGCGCAATCCATCCAATCCGGCAGTTGTTGCCGAAGTAGATGGCGTTGTAACATTAGGCAAAATCAAACGCGGTAATCGCGAGGTAGTTGTTGAATCAAAAGATGAACACAAACACAAGTATCTAATTCCGCTTTCAAAACACCTGTTGGTACAGGATGGCGACTTTGTGCGTGCATCAACACCGCTTTCTGACGGTACAACATCTCCTAAAGATATATTAAATATTAAAGGACCTTTTGCCGTACAGCAGTACATCGTTAATGGAATCCAAGAAGTATATCGTTCACAAGGTATCGCAATCAACGACAAACACATCGAAACGATTGTTCGTCAGATGATGCGCCGTGTTCAAATTGAAGACCCAGGCGATACTACCTTCTTGGAAGGTGAGGCAGTAGAGCGTTACGACTTTTTAGAACAAAACGATTTTATCTATGATAAAAAAGTGATAACCGACAATGGAGAATCTAATCGTTTGAAGCCAGGGCAGTTGGTTACATTGCGTCAAATACGCGAAGAAAATTCTTTCTTGAAGCGCAACGATAAAAAATTGGTCGCTTATCGCGATGCCATTGCTGCAACCTCCAGCCCGCTATTGTTAGGGATCACTAAATCGTCATTAGGAACAGAAAGTTGGATATCAGCAGCATCATTCCAAGAGACAACCAAGGTGTTGAGTACGGCAGCTATCTCCGCAAAACGAGATAACTTGAACGGCTTGAAAGAGAATGTTATTATCGGAAAACGCATCCCTGCCGGAACAGGGCAACGCATCTTAGACAGATTACAGGTACAACACCAAAGTTCCGTTCGTGTACAACATGAAGAACTCGAAGAGGTAGATTGATAGTTAACTTTATCAAAATATTGCGCCCGACATTGTATCAATGTCGGGCTTTTTTTTATTAAAGAAATATCGAAACGAAGATTTGTGGAATTGCGTAATTGTATTATATTTAACCGTTGCTTCTGCAAAATAAAACAAATCTAAAAATATGGGTGAACAAAATGTTTCAGTAGTAAAAGAAAAAGATCAGCTACACAATTTTATGTGGCATCTGCTCAACGATGTACAAGCATTGGAATACATGCTCAACAACGATTGGTTCGAGAGCGATGTAATCCGCATCGGCGCAGAACAAGAAATGTGTTTAGTGGATAACGAAACGTTCAAACCCGCAACCATCAACTTGCAAGTGCTTGAGTTGATGAAAGAACACGAATGGTGTGGGACAGAGTTAGCTAAGTTTAACTTAGAAACAAACCTTTCTCCTCGTGTATTTAAAGGGAAATGCCTTAGCGAAATGGAGGAAGAAAATACTCGCTACCTCAGCATCATTCGCAACGTGTTGAACCAATTTAATTCCTCAATCATTTTGACGGGTATCCTGCCTACATTACGCAAGTACGATTTGGAACTAACCAACCTTACACCAAAGGATCGTTATTTTGCATTGATGGAATCTATCAACAACCAACTGTTCGGTAATGCTTACGAACTGCGCCTCACTGGTATTGATGAACTTTTAGTAAAACACGATTCCCCATTGCTCGAAGCCTGTAATACGAGTTTTCAGGTACACTTACAAGTTGCGCCGAAAGATTTTGCCCGACTGTACAATATTTCGCAGACTTTGGCTGCGCCTGTATTGGGTATTTCGGCAAACTCGCCAATAGTCTTTGGCAGACGATTGTGGCACGAAACACGCATCGCCCTATTCCAACAAGCCTTAGACACACGCACCACACACGACCATATGCGCGAACGCAGCCCGCGTGTTCATTTCGGAAAAACATGGCTGAAGGATTCAATTTTAGAAATTTACAAAGAAGATATTGCTCGCTTCCGCGTATTGTTAGGTGGAGAAATCGAGGAAAATTCTATTGAAGCAATTCGTAGTGGTAGATCGCCAAAGTTGAAAGCTTTGCAGATTCATAATTCAACGGTATATCGTTGGAATCGCCCTTGTTACGGAATCTCCGAAAATGGGAAACCGCATTTACGAATTGAAAACCGCGTGCTGCCGGCAGGGCCAACCGTTGTTGATGAAATGGCAAACGCTGCATTTTGGTTAGGTTGTATGGTAGGAATGGGCGAAGAATATAAAGATATTACCAAGCATATTTCTTACGCAGATATTAGAGATAACTTCGGAAAGGCGGCTCGATACGGCATTGATTCTACATTTACTTGGTTGAAAGATAAAAAAATTGGCGCAAAAGAATTAGTCTGGAAAGAATTGTTGCCGATTGCGAGAGCTGGTCTGGAAAAACAAAAAGTAGATAAAAAAGATATTGATAAATATTTGGGAATCATCGAAGAGCGTGCCGAAGCACATACTAATGGTGCTCGATGGATGCTGCGAGCATTCACAAAATTAAAAGATGAAGTTGGCTTAGAAGAAGCGAATACTGTTATGACTTCCGCCATAGTTTTTAACCAATCAAAAGGAATTCCTGTGCATAAATGGAAACTACCCGAACCGACTGATTTAGAATCCTACACTCCGTCCAAGCTAAAAGTGGAAGAGTTTATGGAAACCGACCTATTTACAGTTCAGAAAGACGACCTTGTAGAGTTAGTTGCAGAACTAATGGATTGGCGAAAAATTCGCTATATGCCAGTAGAAGATAGCAAGGGGAATCTAGTTGGCTTAGTCACTTCGCGGTTGCTGCTGCGCCACTTTACACGACACGACGTTGATGGCGGCCAGCAACCTAAACAAGCAACGGTTAAGGATTTGATGATTGCGAAACCTTACACTACTTCGCCGGATGCAACCATTATGGAAGCAATGAATATTATGCGCGAGAAAAAAATCGGCTGCCTACCAGTTGTGCAAGGAAAGGAGTTAGTTGGTGTAATTACCGAGATGGATTTTTTACGAATAACTGGCAGACTAATGGATAGATTGGAGAAATAAACTTTCCTAATTTCCGAGTTGCAAATAGAATTGCCGCAGACGGTTGGCATCAAGCATGGCATCGTCAAATGTGCTATTGTGGAAATTGATGTGTATGCAAGTGTGTTGTTGATTTTGTTCTGCAAATTGCACGAACTGTTTTTCAAATTCAACAATATCATTACCCACTTCTTGTAGCAGTGCACTGTCCATTATTGCTAAAGGTTGAGTCAGAAATTTGTAGGGTTTTTCTGAAATAAAATTGTATAGCTTATATGCAAAACCTGTACCGCAACGGAATCCTATTTTATCTTGATAACCCAACGATCCGTCTTCTGTAAAATTCAGGTCATCAATTATTTCAGACGTTTTGCCAAATGCAAAGCGCAGAAAATGCTGCCTTGTATGTGTGATTTTTTGTTGTGTAACTTCCTGTAATTCAGCTAATTCCTTCTCGAACAAAGTTTTGTTTTTCCATGTTGCAAAACTCGGATGCAAGCCAATGATATATCCGTATTTACGAGCATTATCAAAAATTGTTTGTAGGTATTTATCACGGATATCGAAGAAATTATCATATTTTGTAATGCCGCCACAGAGAAAATAAATCACCTTTTTAGAAAAAAAGGTGTTCTCGCGCAATAACCATTCAAAAGTGTCAAACACATCTTTTTCTTTACCTAAAAGCTGTCTGAAATACTGTCTAAATAGTTTAAGTATCGTAGAAAAATTTCCTTTTTTGTGAACAAAAATATGTGCAATGGAGCGTATGAATTTGTAAAAACTTGGATACTTTTTGATAGCATCTATATCATGCGAAAGCTGAAAAATTGTGTTATTGCTTGTCGGCGAAAGCCCAATTTTTGTATAAAAAAACAAAACTAAATAATCTACAACAGGTGTTCGGTGAAGGTTTTGTTGAACCAAAAAATGCTTCCATGTCAAGAGCATATTATACTTATCGTGGTCGGTTGCGGGGTTACAAAACCACTCTTCGTAGCGGCTTATCAGAAAAAAAATAGTTTCAAAAATATCAAATCTAATCGAACAGGAATCATCACTTTGCCCGATGGCTAATAAGATTTTATCTTGCCATTGAAAACAATTTGCTCGTGGCATTTGCTGTAAAACAGGTAGGTGAAAATATTGCCGATTACAAAAAATCGAATAATCATTTACCGTATAATTTTCTTGCTCATGTTGCTGAATTTCAAATATAACATCACTTGGTGCAGCCGGATGCTGTTGCAAAAAACTGAGAACATACTGGAGGCGATGTAAAGTTACTGGGGGCGTTAATGTTGCCTTAACGGTTATTTTTATCATATCTATTTTTTATCGAATAAACTAATTCCCAAAAGGCATTTTTTGTACGGTAGCAACGAGAGTAGGGTGTGCGTTGTGCCCCAAAACCGCTAAACAGTTCTTCAACAGACTGCAACATTGTTCCCTCAAAATCAAAATTTTTTTGTTGTTGTAAACTCCAAACAATCGATTCATACAAAAGATAGGATACCGCACTGCTATTTTTAATATTTAAATTGAGTCCGAGCAATAAGTTATATACTGTGTTTTTATCAAAAACCAAATAAATGGCTGATAATGGTTGATTTTTAGTATCATAGGCAATTAATATTTTACTTGCGTCTTGCTTCTTCAATATTGTTTCCAATTGCTGTAGAAAGGTGAAATCGAAAGGCATTGCCATATTTCTACGCGTATAAGATTGTGCAACTAACGAATATAATAGCGCAACATCATCAGATTCTTTAATGAATAACTCTTTTTTTGCTTTGGCAATTTTATTGCGAACATTAGCGCGTAACTGCATGTGCGACCAATTTTGCGCGTGGGTTATTCGATAAGTATAAAGTGTTGTTTGGCGAAATCCAATCCAATAAAATGGTAGCCCGTTTTGAAAATCAGGATGAAAATTTTGGGTATAATACACCACGTCATTTAGTGGAAGTTGTGCGATAAGTTCATTAATTATTTTTTTTTCTAAACTGTACTGCGTTACCAATTTTAGCCCTTCGGGGAGAAAAAGTAACACACCGCTATAAGGTGTTAGTAATGGCATATTGATAACGGCTTGCATGTATTTTTTTGTGCGAAAATACACCAAACAGCCTATGATTTTTTTATCTTCAAATGACAACGCAACTTGCCAATCGTTTTGACGACAAACAGCATCCAACCAAAACGGTTGGAAAAAAAGTGGTAGGTCAGGTTGCGATTTACAAAAATTGATGTACCTTTCCTTATTAGCTTGTTGGTTATTAATCAAATTAATATGTTAGCAGTTGTAAAAAATATAATTAAAAAAATCATACAACTTGAGGAACGACGTACACGCCGCATTGCAACTGGCGTTGGATTAAATTTGGATATTTCACTAAATAAATCGGGTGCCGGTTTGTTGCGCGAAGTATTTGTCGAGCGTGAATATGCCAATTTTTTTCCTTTTAACGAGAAGGTCATTGTCGTAGATATTGGTGCACATTACGGCTATTTTTCATTGTTTGCAGCGCAGCACACACATCCCGAAAGTATAATTTGGGCATTAGAGCCATCGCCTACAAATTTCCACATCCTTCAAAAAAACATAGCCTCCAATGCTATTAGCAATATCATTCCGTTGAATATTGGCATTTCAGATAGCAATAATACGGCAAAATTATTTTTGAGTCGCCCAGAAAACCATAGTATTTTTGGAAGCGGGCAGGAAAAAAGCGTTATGGCAAAATTCAGAAACTTAGAAACGTTCATGCGAGAGCAAGATATTAACAGGATAGATTTTTTGAAAATTGATTGTGAGGGTGCGGAATATCCTATCTTGTTATCTACACAGAAAGCACAGTTAGAGAGGGTAGATGTAATAACGTTGGAGTTTCATGATTTGCTTGCGAAAGGTTGGAAGCCAGCAGACTTATACCAACACTTAGTTGCTTGCGGATTTAGGATTGAGCGGTTTCAATACTACCCAGATTATGGTTTGGGTAATATGAATTTTGGCAAGCTGACAGCCATTAATAAAATGTCACATTATTGGTTAAACAGATAGGAACTTAATATATCTGTAAAGACATTTATAACATTTTTTTTAAATTCAAAAACATTGGCAAACTTTTTGGATTTATACTAATCATCTACCTTTTTTATGGTATTTTGACGCAATTTTAAAACAATCTTATAGGCTTTATTTGTTTTACAAATATTCTTTTATTAATTTTATCGTGTATTTGTAAATAATTGATTTTAAAAATATAATGTAAGCCAAAAAATAAAAGCTTACTTTCATAGAAATAGTGTTTCATAGTGTGAGGGGTAACCGCAATGTCGGTTGCTCCTTTTTTATTTTGTATTTTTTTGTGATAAAATTCCATTCACAAAATTTGTAATTTTACAAAAAATGCAATCAAATTATGAAAAATTATATCGTCATAATATTCGCACTTTGTAGTATTTTTGTTGTTATTGCTTGCGCCGATAATTCACAAAATAATACCTTCAATTCTGATGGCTCTAATGCCGCCAATGTGTTGGATGGAAGCAGGATTTTTCAAAAAAATTGCACTGCTTGTCATGGAGCTACCGGTACTTTAGGGATGAATGGCGCAAAGGATTTAACACAATCCAACCTCAGCATAGATGAGCGTATCCAAATAATCACAAACGGGAAAAAATTAATGACACCATTTAAAGGAATGCTCACCCCTGAAGAGATAGAAGCCGTTGCACTTTATACGGAATCATTCAAATAAGTGAATTTACTATTTCATCAAATACAAAATCAAACTTATGTCAATCGTAAATGAGTTCAATGCGTATCGCGAAAAAATGAACGATAAAATCTTGGCACACGACAACAAAGTAATAAAGCGATTTTGGAGCCTCGACGGGCAAACCTATCAGGAGGGTGCATTGACGACGAAAACAAAAGAGATGTTAGGTTTGGTAGCTTCTATGGTGCTTCGTTGCGACGACTGCATAAAATATCATTTAGGCAAATGCTACGAGTTAGGCACAACTACTGAGGAGTTGTTTGAAATTTTTGCTGTAGCTAATTTGGTAGGTGGTTCAATTTGCATTCCGCATACTCGGCGCGCACTGGAGTATTGGGAAGCATTGCAGGAAGCCTAAAAAATTCAGTATTTATTAAAAACAAAAAGTCAATAAACAAATCTGCTTATTGACTTTTGAAAAATATTTGCGGGCAATCAATCTTTTGGATGTTTTGCCTTGTACTGTTCGTAAGTTACTTGCTTGTATAATTCATCTTTTACGTACTTCAACTCTGACATGATTTGGGCTTTTTCCTTATAGCCGGGAGCCACGCGCACAACTTGGAATTTTTCATCTAAATAGACAATGGTAGGGTAGGATAGCTGACCGTTTGTTAAAGATACGGCTAATTCATTTACACCTTTTCTGCCGCCTGCCATCCACTTAAACGTATGCCCGTTAAAGTTGATATTTTCCTTTTGTTCGGCATTCAGTTTTACAGGATAGAAATTTTTGAATACGTAATCCTGCACTTCTTCTTGCGAAAAAGTATTGGCATCCATGCGTTTGCACCAACCACACCAGTCAGTGTACATATCTATCATAATTTTTTTAGGCTTAGTTTTACAAAGTTTTTCAGCCTCTTCTATTGTGTACCACTTCATGGTTTCTGTAGGTTTTTTGTGGCTGTATGTTGGGCGAAAAGCTGCTAATGCAACGAACCCTACTATCATTAAAATCGCCGAAAAAACGAGTTTGTTGTTCATTTTAAAAATAATGTTTTATGAATAATAATTTTTAGAAACGCTATAAAGCTATTTTTTATTTCGGTGGCTATAAATAGAATTGTAAATTTGTCCACAAATATACGAAAAATGTTGAAGATTGTTATCGCAATCGGTGGCGCAAGTGGCGCTGTTTATGCTAAAATTTTGTTAAACAAACTCCAAAAAGTCATAAATGACCAACATTTGGCTGTAGGTGTAGTGATAACAGATAACGCCGCTACGAATTGGCAGCTCGAAATGGGTACTGCTTTTGATGAGCAACAGTATCCACAGCTTCAATTTTATAATAATAGAGATTTTACCGCACCTTTTGCATCGGGTTCAGCACAATATACACACATGATAGTTTGTCCTTGTTCGATGGGTTTGTTGGGGCGCATTGCTTCGGGTATCTCAAACGACCTCATTACCCGCGCAGCCGATGTGATGCTAAAGGAACGCCGCAGATTGATTTTAGTGACTCGGGAAACACCGCTAAGTCTGATACATATAAATAATATGAAAGCAGTTACGGAAGCTGGTGGCATAATTTGTCCGGCAACGCCCTCATTTTATTCCCAACCCACTACGGTTGATGAAGTTGCCGCAACTGTGGTAGATAGGGTTTTCGATTTAGCGGGTATTCAAAGTAATTCTTTTCGTTGGGGTAACGAACAATAATTTTTAATAAAATGACCATTACAACAGAAAGACTTATACTCCGTCAGTTTACTTTAGAAGATGCCGACTTTGTCATCGCATTGCTTAATTCGGATGGTTGGTTACAATACATCGGCGACCGAAACGTACATTCGTGCGAAGATGCACGTGCGTATTTGCAGAATAAATATATCAAAACCTATACCGAATCACCTATCGGATTATTATGTGTAACACTGAAACACGATGCAACTCCAATAGGTATGTGCGGTTTGGTGGATAGAGATTTTTTGCCTCACTACGATATTGGCTTTGGATATCTACCGCAATACTACCGTCAAGGATATGGTTACGAAAGTGCAGTAGCTGTATTGGAAATTGCTAAACAACAGTTTGATATCAATAAAGTATTAGCAATGACCGTTACATATAATAATAATTGTATTGCACTATTGCAAAAATTAGATTTTGTATTTCAAGAAAATATCAATATCCCAAATGATGAAACACTCATGCTTTTTCAACGCCAATTAGGCTGATATTGTAATAAAACACCCGTTGAATATATCACCAGAAAAATATTAAATTTGTAGAATAACCAAAACTGTTTAGAAACATTCTTTATGCGTCAAATACTTACATTACTCCTGTTTATCACTTGGGGGCAAGTTGCCTATGCACAAGTTTTACCACCTAATCTCATATGTATCAATAACGATACGTTGATATGGCAAATTCCGAATAATCCCTGCGGCAATTTTATTAATTATGTCGTTTTTTCCAGCCAAAATATCAACGGACCTTATAACTTAATTGCCACCATTACCAATCAAAACCAAACCTCCTATTACGATGTAAATGGCGCTACAGGTACTTGGTATTATTTTATGCACAGCAATTTTGATTGTCCCGGACAGCCCATCCCTACGTCTGATACACTCAATAACGAACCTTTAGGTGTGGCAGTTATTAATACAGCAACCGTTCAGGGAAGCGATGTTGCTATAACTTGGCAGCCCAGCGCGTCCGTACAAGCCACAACTTATATCATTTATAAAAATACAGCTATCGGCACTATTGCCATTGATACCGTTTATAATACAACTACTTTTGTTGATACGAATGTAAATCCAGCACAACGCCCCGAAACATATTATGTCAATGCGTTGGATGCCTGCGGCAACACGAGTATTTTTGATACGCCACACACTACTATTCATCTCGCTAAACTACCGTCTGATTCGTGTGATGAATTTATTGCACTACAATGGAATATCTATTCTGGATGGAACAATACAGGAGGTTTGCAGCAACAAGAAATTTGGTTGAGTATTAACAATCAACCTGCTGTACCGATTGATACGCTTACCGCTAACGAATCGCAATACACCTACGAAGGTATAAACACCTCTACAAAATATTGCTTCACAATACGCGCCATCAAACAAAATAGCAGCATCTACGCTGAGTCGAATCAGATTTGCGTGACACCAACCATAAAGCAACCGATGTCATTTATTTTACTTAAAAATGCTTCGGTAGATGCCAACAACCAAGTAGTAGTCACTTGGCAGTGGGATGCAACCGCTTCGCTGCAAAGTGCAGAAGTACAATCATCAAGGAGTAATGCAAACTATACAACGTTGAATACACAAAGCTATCAAGGTGTTTCGTTGGTAGGCGAAAATGATTTTTTGGATATAGAAAACAACCCCTCTACTGGCAGTGTTTTTTATAAAATAAAAACTGTGGATGTTTGCGGAAGAGAACAAATTTCTAACTATGCCTCTACCATCCACCTTACCGGATATGCTCATGATGAGACGCGTATTAATACCGTTACATGGACACCCTTGACCATTGAAGGAGCGGCGGTAACTGGGTATCGTTTGTATAGGATCAAAGCGGGTGTGACAACATTATTAACCAATGTTGGCAATACTGTATTTACTTATGATGATACTATTGATGCGCTTAATTCTGATGATTCGCAAATTTGTTATTATGTGATTGCAGATGGTGCAATAAACTATCCGGATGGCACGCATGAGTTATTAGACACGCGATCGAATACAATTTGTATTCAACAAAAGGTGGTTGTGTTATTGCCAAATGCTTTTGCTCCTACGGGTAAAAACCAAGAGTTTAAACCTTTACTTGTTTTTGGTGAGTCGGCACAATTCAGTATGCAGATTTATGACCGTTGGGGGCAGCAAATTTTTCAAACTACAGATGTCGAAAAAGGTTGGAACGGCAAGCGCGATGGTAATTATATGAATCAAGGAATTTATACCTATTTTATTAGAGTTATACAAACAGATGGAGCAGTTTTTGAAAAAACGGGTACAGTTATGCTCATTCGATAATACTTAAAATGACACCCTCTTTTAAATCGTAATCTGAAATATATATTTCACCAAATTGATGATGCTTTAGCAAGAAAGCAATTAAGATTGTAGCGATAGCCATCATTTCTGCACGACCTTCGGGTATGTTTGGGTTTTCTTTTCGTTCTTGTGTGGTGCTGTAGAGGAGTATTCCATGCACTTTCCAAAATTCTTCTAAGGTCAGCGTAGCATAAGTTTGGTGTAGGCGTTTGTTTTTCGAATAATTTTCAAAGACATCAAAAGCACCGGATGCACCAACTAAAGTAGCGGTATTATTTTTTTGTAGCTGTGTTAATAATTCAGGGAGTATATATTCTAAATATTGCTCAACCTGATTAACCTCGTTGGGCAAAATGGGGTCGTTATACTGAAACTGATTGTACAATACTGCAACGCCGATGGGGTAGCTGTGTCCCCAAACTACTTTGTTGTCTTTCAAGATAATAAACTCCACACTACCACCGCCAATATCTATAATAACGGCATCAGGGGGCATTATCGGAATGGCTGCGCGCACCCCTTTGCAGATATAAGTTGCCTCTTGCAAACCCGATATTACTTGCCCGCGTATATTCGTTTTTTCATATACAGCATCCAAAAAAGCACCTGCATTAGTAGCAGTTCGGAGCGCGGCTGTGCCGATAGCCAACACATCATTAACTTTATAGGCATCAATTGCTTCCTTGAAATTAAGTACAGCCTCAATACCTCGCCGAAAGGCTTGCTCGCCGATAAAATGAATGCCACTTTCTGCTAATTTCACAAATGTGCGGTGCCGATAAAGTGTTTGAAATAAGTTGTTTTCTTTCCATTCGACAATCAACAAATGGAAAGTGTTTGTACCTAAATCTATGACGGCGTATCGCTTCAAAGTGAGTTATGCAAAGCAATTTTTTATGTGATTATTTGCTGTTTCAAGATACACGGAATTTTTAAGAATGTCAAATAAAGCTGTTAGGCAACATCTACTGCTGCCCAAACGGTGCAGCCCTCGGTGCAGTTAGTACAGATGTCTATTTTATCTCTGCCTTGCAATAATTGTTTGCGGAAATTCATGTAGGCTTCGCTGTGCCAAAGTTCTCGGAAGGATTGCTGCTTCAGGTCGCCCAAGCGGTAGGTGGCATCTTTATCAAAACAACAGGGCACTACCAAGCCATCCCAAGTGATGACGCAAGCGTGCCAGAGTTTCCAGCAATGGTTGAGCAATTCATTTTTAACGACATAGTTGCCTGTTGCAGTTTTGCGATAACGCGAATATTTATCAATAGTTGGAATTAGCGCGTTGCCATTTTCAAAATCATACACCTGTGCTGTTTTGAGTTTTACTTCATCTATGCCAATTTCTTTTGCCAACCTGAATATTTCGAGTATTTGATGTTCGTTTGGGCGAACTACCAAAAACTGAAAAATGATGTGTGGTGTTTTAGAATGCAACTTTTTTTTCCAATGCACGAGGTTGCGTGCGCCTTGCAGTACGTTTTCTAAATTTCCTTCTATTCGATATTGTTCATATACTTCTTGTGTAGTGCCATCTACAGAAATTATCAGTCGGTCTAACCCTGATTCAATAGTTTTACGAGCGTTGGCATCATTCAAAAAATGTCCGTTTGAAGAAGTGATGGTATAAATGCCTTTTTGTTTAGCATAAGCAACCATATCCAAAAATTTTGGATTGATAAATGGTTCTCCCTGAAAATAAAAGATGAGATAGATAAGGTCTTTATACAATTCGTCAATACTACTACGAAAAAAATCTTCTTTCAAGTTACCGGTTGGGCGAGTAAATGCTCTCAGCCCGCTTGGACACTCAGGGCAGCGCAAGTTACAAGCAGTAGTTGGTTCAAAAGAGATTGTCATAGGCACACCCCACTGTATGGGTTGCTTTTTCCATTTAGTAACATAAAACGAAGCATATAACCTCAACGCATTGGCTATGCGACGAAGAGTCAGTTTACTGAGAAAGTTTAACGTGTCGTTTATGTACATAATTTGTTTAAGCAGCTTGGCGACTATCCACCGAAGAAGAACGATTTTAATCCGCTTTTGATTCGGGCAGATAACTCATTGAATGATTCGTATTCACGTCTATAAATTAAACTGACACCTCCTTTGTTGCGGTTGCCGAGTGCTTCTTGGGTGTAAAGATAATAAGGTTTTAACTTTATTCTTCTGTCTTCGGTAAGGTCTATTTCTATTTCAAAGTTGCCGGTCGTGAGCGAGCCACTATTGGCGTTTTGTGTGCCGTTTAGGTTGATGCTCCCGCTTAGTATAAGCGTCACGCGGTCATTGATGATATTATTTTTAATGCCTAACTGCAATTCATTGCCTGTTTGTATAGATGTACCAGTGGGGGTGAGTTCTGTATTGTCATATACATTATAATTTATATCGAAGTTTACATTTCTGATAAAGCCTTTTTCTGTAAATACATCCGATAGGATATTAGTCACGTACAGAGATAACTGATTAGACAAAAACTCCGTAACAGTGTTAATACCTGCAACGCTTCCAAAATTATTGAATCCACTTCCGGAGGAAGGTAAGAAACCTCCAATAACGATTAACCCAAACACTTGCCTGTTGAGTTCGTTAGGGTCTTGCTTCAATATTCGCAATTTACTTTCTGCCAAGTTTTTTACTTCACCTACAAGTCGCGGGAAGCTGATGTCGAAGCTAATATTAGGTTGCATCAATTCGCCGGTAAGGTGCATCTGTAAATCTACAGGAGTAGATTTTTTGGCTTCGGCACGTAATTCATCGGTGGATAAATATTCGATAAGAAAATTAGACATAGAGGTGCTCAAACCTCTATACGAAGCGTTCAAATCAATAATAGCTTCAAAAGGGTTGCCATTCCAACGTATGTTTCCGCCGCGTTCCACTTTGAATGGTTTGTTGATGACATTCATAAGGGTAAACAGGTATTCACCCTCCATGATGTCGTACTGCCCGTACATATTCAGGTTGCCGTTGCGGGGGATATTTATTTGGAGATTACCATTGCCCCTGCCTTTGATAATATCGCCTGCACGCTCATCAAAAATTAATTGCACTTCGGCATCATCAGTAACATTCAGATACATACTTACTTGTAAGCCTTTTTCTTTAAACTGAACTGAGGTATTTTTTTTAGGAGAGGCTTCGGTATATTTTGGTTTAAATTTGATGAAGTTGATAGCAGATGTATCTTGGTTTGAAACTATAGGAATAAATAAGCGCGACCCTTTGCTGGTTGTTGCTTCTATGTCAATATTTGTTCGAGCAAAATCGCCACTAAAGTAAATATCACCAGCCCCGATGCCGTAGCCATAGTAGGGTTGGTTATGTTCTTTGGTTGTGTTCAAACAAAGGAAAGTAGGTGAAACTATGCGAACGTTCAGTCCAAAATTTTTAAGATGGTTGTGTGTTATGCCTCCTGTTATTTTAGCGGTATTGCCCAACGCATCAAATATCGTAGCGTTAGTAGCATCTACTAAACTGTTTGTAACTTTAAAAGATTCATTTTTGATGAAGTAACGCGTGTTTAAATAATCAATAGTGAAGGATGTATTTTGTACTTTGCCTCCGCCGGATACATTTATCAATTCGGGTTTTCCCGAAAACTTCAAATTTGCGTCAAACGTGCCAATAATGTCAGACACACCACTGTGTACAAAATATTTTAATATTCTTGCTGGATATTGTTGTAACCCTACATCTACTAAAAATGTATTGCGCTTGCTTACAGCCGAATCCGCTTCTGGTGGAATGTAGAACCCACGCATAGCTAATCGCTGTGTGCTGTTATCAATGGTAAGAAAAATATTTGCTTGCGATTTCACTGTAGGCATCAGAATAGTGGTGCTAAGTTTGCCGAAATTATCGCCATTGATGTAGAGGCTGTCTACGGTAGCGTGTGCCGTGATTCCATTAAGCTGCATGATGTCATCTACCTGTGCTTCAGCAGAAACTAATCCGTTAAATTGCAAATCTTTGTATGCCCAAATTTGATTGATAAAGGATATGTTCAAGTTGTCGAGTTTGGCGAGTAGTCCTTTATCATTTACGCTTTCTAAGGCGATGCGTTTGTCGCCGTTTGTTAGTATAAAATTTTGTGTAGAAAATGTTTTGTTCCCGAAGCGGATGTAGTTTTCTTCTGCAATTTGCCAAGTGTCTTCAAATAGTTTGAAATTGGATTGAGAGAAATTAATTTGATAGCTGCTATCAACAATAAACAACTCGCCTTCAAAGTTTGCGTTATCCATCAAGCTGCTCAGGTTGGTTACGTTTATGTTGAACTGCACAGTGTCGTGCAACAGGTTTCCTTTCAGGTAAATTGCGCCAAAAGCATTTTCTCCAATTTGCAATTTTCTTACTTCAAAGGTGTCTTTACCAGTACTTGTTTTAAAGGTGTTGTTCACGAATACATCGGTAAGCACGATATTTTTATATTTTAAATAGGGAGTAGTAATGCCTATTTGTAGTGTGTCGGAGTTGTTGTCCACAAACCCCTGAACTGATAAGTTTTTAATGGTGTCTAAATTTTCATCAATCAGTGTTGTGAAGTTGAGCGAGTTTGTAATATTTGCCGAAAGGCTAAAATGCTGTTCTTGGTTAATGTTATCGTAATGTGGCAGCCCTATTTTTTGATTCAACACTGGATAATGTTCAGCGAAATAATTAGCAAACACCTTGTGTACTTCAGCGAGGTTGAATTGTCCGGCTAAAGTTGCTGTGCCGATGGCTGATTTGAGGTTAAATACTTTATCGGTGGGACTATTGATGACGGATGTTAGTTGTACGGTATCTAATGTATAATGCTGTTTGCTACCGTTTAAAATTTTCAAATTTTGGATGGTAGCCTTACCTTGCATATTATTCAACGAGATGTCGCGCAGTTTTAAATCCACATTTGCAGACATAACTAAGTCTTGGTTGGCAAAATTGAGTGTTTTTAGATTAATTTTTTTTACGTTTGAAGCAAAATCAAATTGGGGTACATCGGCAGTATAATCAATCTTCCCACCAAAATCTAAATCAACATTTTCATCAGTAATCTTCAGATTTCCATTGAACAACCGCTTGGATAAATTTCCGTCTAATGTAATATGTTGATAAGTATAATTTTTGTATGTGAGCGCATCAATTTTCGCGTTCAATTCTGCTTGTGCCGTTTCGGCAGTGAGTCCGGAACCTTTTTTGACGAAAGCGGACATTTTTAACGTTCCTAAATTTGGATCGCCGGTTAGTTTTTTCAAATCAAAATCGTACAAAGAAATAGAGCCTGAGTAGGTTGCTGCTTGCTTGCCGTGCTGTAAGTTTAGCTGCATATCTAAATCGGCATCGCCTAAATCAGTATTTAGTTTTCCGTTGGTTACGAAGTTATCGAAGAAACCAGAGAACCTCCCACTATATATCAAATTGCCTAAGCTGTTAAAATTTTCGGGTAACTTGAGGTTAGGAATTAGTTGTCGCAACGAAGCTGAATTGGCTTGTAATTTATCAAACTCAATATCAATCAATTCCTCTCGTTTTACGCCTAAGTTGTAGGAGCGAAAACTACCCTGCATACCTGTATTGTTGTCAAACGAAATGTTTAAGTCGTTACCTCTCAATTTATTGACGGTGCCGCTGACGTTACCGTCCATCACAATTTGTGTGTTTATATTATGGCTAAAGAAATCAATGCCGTACAAACCATTGCCAAAAAACATAATATCTTTCAGGGCAACTTCTGCTTTGTTGATAATGGCGGTCATCCGTACGTTGTTGTTAAAATCCTCAAAATCAGCGTAATGATTATACTCAAAAATCATGGTGTCGCCAACATGACTTTTTTCTGATTCTAAATCCAAGCCATAGAGTTTTGTGATAGTGTCGCTCACAAACACATGGTTAGCAGATAATTTCTTCAGATTGAAGCCAATTTTTGTATCGGCTGACAGTTGATTCACCTGACCCGTAAATGCGCCATGTTGTAATTTCAATGTATCAATGTCAATTTCTATATCATGTATTTTGAGATGCCTGTAATCTATCTTATCAGTTGGTGAAGTGCGTATGCGCTCATTGCGAAAGTTGTCAAAAGCAAAATAACCTTCAGACACCATTAATTTTTTAACGCGAATATCCCAAGTGGTAGAAGTATCTTTAGTTTGAACTGTATTGTTATTTACGACTACCTTTTTTGCTTGCATTGTATCACGATTATATTTTTGTAAGTCAAAAAAGGGCTGTTGAATTTTAATGGAGGAGAGGTCAATTTTTTTATTTTTGAGATCAAACTTTCTGAAAGCGAGCGTTCCATTTTTCACCTTTGCCGTCATGTTCGTACCAGATTTTGCATCTTCGTTAATATAGGTTACATCTTGTAGGTGAACGCTTTTCAAACCAAGTTGGATGGTTTGTTTAGGTTGAGATGATTTTTTTTTAGGAGAGAAATAATCTATTATAAATTGTAGGTTGTTATCCGCTTGGCCTTTGCGGTGACGGAGATGAAATATAGCATCCGACAAACTGATAGAATTGATGAGAATATTTCCGTTGGAGATTTCAAAAAGGTTTGGATGAATACTTACTTTAAGGTTGTTGGCATATAGCAGTGTGTCGTGCTGTTGATCTTCGATATATACATCCTCCAAAACAATATCATCAACATACGAAAGGCTAAATCGCCCGATAGTAACTTGTGTTTTCCACTCTTCCGACAAAAACGAGGTAACTTTGTTTATCGTATATTGTTGTACGGGCGGTAGTTGAATCACTACCAAAAGGATAACACTTAAGGCGAACACATAAAACAAAAGCACATTAAACCAAATAAACAGCCTATGCGCTATTGAGCGCTTGCGACGAACCTTTTTCTTAGATTTTGGCTGTTCGTCCGAAGGTAGGATGTTAGATTGGTGTTCTATCAATAGAAAATAAAGTTTAAACCTAACAAGAACGTAAAAAAAGAGAGAAGGTTGCACCCAACTATCCCTCACAATATACGTGTATCTTTCCGCATTTATTGTAATTATTATCAAAAACTTACCGTATGTTTACGGTAGTTTTACAAAACGAAGTGTTGAGCGACAATTTGAAATTATTTTTAATATTATCACGAATCGGATGTCACGGATTTTCTTAAATCGACGACATTCTATCATTGCATCGCTGTTAATTTTGAATACAATTTTTTTCATTACTTTAAATAACTATGCGTAAGAATCTTAGCTATTTTTTAATACTTACTTTTGTATTTTCCTTTTTGGGATGTACCACAAAAAAAACATTAACAACCATTCCATTAGCCGCTCCCGTTTCCGAAGAGATTGTTGATGATGTTTCAATGTTAGACCAAGATTCCCTTTATCAATCGGGGCTTGCAACCCAAGATTCACTCATCTCCGCATATTTTGAACAACAAATCAACACGTATAAGCCCAGCGCAACACGCGAACAAGATTTACTACATATCAAATTGGATTTAAAATTTGATTGGCAGCAGCAACGTGTACTTGGCAAGGCATGGCTTACCCTGAAACCATTTTTTTACAGCTCCGATGTTGTCATGCTTGATGCCAAAGGCTTCACTATTGCAGCCGTAACATTAGCCGATAAAAACATTCCGCTAAAGTATGATTATGACAATAAAGTGCTGACGATACATTTGGATAAAACCTACGAACCTACCGAAGAATATAAACTTTTTATTGACTATATCGCTAAACCTTCCGAACGCCAAGATGTAGCCGGAAGTGCAGCTATCACATCAAATCAAGGGTTGTTTTTTATCAATCATGACGGGAAGGACAAAGACAAACCTATGCAAATTTGGACGCAAGGCGAAACTGAACACAACTCTCGTTGGTTTCCGACCATTGACAAACCCAACGAACGTTGCACTCAAGAAATGCTCCTGACGGTTGAAGATAAATTCAAAACCTTATCCAACGGGTTACTAAAATCTTCCACTAAAAATAGTGATGGTACACGCTCAGATTATTGGGTGATGGATATGCCGCACGCTCCGTATTTGTTTATGGTAGCTGTGGGCGAATATAGCATCGTAAAAGATACATGGGAAGGCAAAGATATTCTCTACTATGTAGAGCCGGAATATGAGCAGGATGCTCGTGCAATATTTGCCAATACAACAGAAATGTTGCAATTCTTCTCTGACAAACTGGGTGTGAAATATCCCTGGCAAAAATATGCCGAAATTGTCGTACGCGATTACGTTTCGGGAGCAATGGAAAATACCACTGCTGTCATTTTTGGAGAATTTGTTCAAAAGCATAAAAACGAGCTGTCTGGTGTCGGTAATGACTTAGTAGTTGCACACGAATTGTTTCATCATTGGTTTGGCGATTATGTCACTTGCGAAAGTTGGTCGAACCTTACACTTAACGAAGGATTTGCTAATTATAGCGAGTACCTTTGGTTTGAACACAAGTACGGTGCCGACGAAGCTAATGCACACCTCGTCAATGAGCAGCAAGGCTATTTTGCTTCAGCGCGTGGGGGCGTTCATCCACTAATTTTTTATCATTATGCCGATAAGGAAGATATGTTTGACGCACACAGCTACAACAAAGGTGGATGTGTGTTACATATGCTCCGAAACTATTTAGGCGACAAAGCATTTTTCACGGCATTGAATCGCTATCTTACAAAAAATGCGTTTACGGCTGTAGAAGCTGATGAATTGCGTCAAGCATTTGAAGACGTTTCAGGTAAAGACCTAAAATGGTTTTTTGATCAATGGTTTCTAAGTGCTGGTCATCCTAAATTAGCAGTTAAAACTTATTATGATACGAACACAGGTGAAGCAGTCGTACAACTCAAACAAGACCAAGAGTCGTTTGTCGAACCACCAATATTTATATTGCCAATGGCAGTTGATATTTATTTAGAGGATAGTGGCACACCAACTCGTCAGCAAATTATGATGACAAAAAAGGAAGAAACTTTTCGTTTTAAAACGAACAAACGCCCGAAGCTGATAAACGTAGATGCCGATAAAGTTTTGTTGTGTGAGAAGTTTGAAGAAAAATCAACTGAAGAATGGATATTCCAATACAAACACGCCAAAAATTATATAGACCGCTATCAAGCATTGCAAGGGTTGCAAATTGATAATAACCAAGAGGTTATAAAA
>JAGOHC010000143.1 GCA_017996375.1 Saprospiraceae bacterium
CCGCAAGGGGGTGCGAATATCCATGTATATAGATTGCTGTCATAGCGGCGGTTTGGACAGGGGCGGCGTGACGGTAGCATCGGCGACTATTAAAGCAGCACCGAACGACTTAAAGCGACCACATCCGCAATTATCGTGGCTGCGTCAATCGCTAACGCCAAGCCCTACCGTAAAGGCGAGTGTAGCGATATTAGCGGCGTGCGCAAAAACGGAAGTCGCCTACGACGGCAGCGAACACGGCGCATTTACTGCCGCCGTGAAAATGTCGTTAGAAGCAAATAGAAACATCAACCACGCTACGTTGCATAAATGCGTTCTCAAAAATATCACCGCGCCACAAACCCCACAGCTTTTATTCGTGGGTAACGAGTTGAGCTACTTTAAAAGTGAGCGTGTAATGAGTATGTAATTATGCGTATAAACTGCGTTATACAAGCACTTACCAAATGGCAGCAAGAATTTTATTTAGGCTGCCAAGAGCAAATTGCATTTTGCATAAGCTCTCCACAAATTGGCAAAACGACAGGTGGCGTAATATGGTTTTTTGAGCAATTCCTAAAAGGTATAAATTCAGAAAATGTCGGCGGTAAAACTTTTGCAAATTATTGGTGGGTTGCACCAACCTACGGACAGACAAAAGTAGCATTTCGACGCACGGTAGGCATGATTAAACTTAACAATAAGGATTGGCGGCAATATTTTAAAATTAATGAAAGCGAACTTTATATAATTTGGTTACTTGAAGGGCAAACGCTTCATTTTAAATCGGCAGAAGTGCCTGATAATTTGTTTGGTGAATCTGTTTGTGGTATATTTTTAGACGAGTTTACAAGGATGCGACCAGAAGCATGGGAAGTAATATATAGTCGTACATTAGCATCAAATGGTTTTATCAGGGGAATTGGCAATTATCTTGGCGAAAGTAACTGGTGGGTGCGTAAAATAAAAGATGCCAACTACCAACTTTTTAAATACGATTTAGATATTGGTGTGCGTGATAATATCATTTCAGAAGTTAAAAAAGAGGAAATTATCAATGACCTAAAAAACGACCAACGTACACTCCAGCAGCTTTATTATTTAAAAGATGTAGGCGGCAGTGATGCGCTATACATCGCAAATGAAATTGTGGCGATGTTTTCTCGCGGGGAACACTTGATGTCAGATGTAGCTTTGGCTTCTACATTGCCAAACCGCCGCTTCATGGCTATTGATATTGCATTAAAAAAAGATGCCTTTACAATAATAATATTTTGTGAAACGGTACTTGCGAAAGTGTATGTTTTAAAACCTGAAAATGAAGGTGAACGTTTAGACCCGATGCAATGTAAAGGGGCTATCATGCAACTAAAAGAAACATACAATATTCCAATCAGCAATATTGTTTATGATGATAGTGGCATCGGTGCATTTTTAGGCGATGCCACCTTCAAAGGTTCTATATCATACAACGGTGGCAAACGTGCTGAAACGACATTTGTAAGTCGCGGGAAAAAGTTGCAAGTCCCATTACAGTTTAACGATTTGCGTACACAATGTTTGTATAAGTTGCGGGAAATGATGCCGTCAATTACAATTTGTGGCGACATATCTACGAAGTTTAAATCAATGATTCACGAGGAATTATCGGCGTATGAATATTTTGTTGAAGGATTTAAAATAACAGTAAGTAGCAAAAATGCGATGAAGATATTTATAGGACGCTCAACTGACTTTACAGACCCGATACAGATGTTTATGTTATTTCATTTGTCGTTGTCCAATGATAGCAGCGCACTTCGTGATTCTACCACTAACCAGTATGGTGCTTTAGACAAACATCGCAACAATCCAACGAGAAAAGTAAAAGCATATCACATTTAATATTGTAAAAATTAATATATTTGTATAACTAAAACTAAAACAAACTATGATAGACCATAATTATCCAATCGCCAAGCATTTCACCATTACTAACAATGGTATTGTTGCTATCACTGCCGCCGAGCAACATAAATTACGCATGCTAAATGGTGGCAAGCTGCCTACCATAGATTTCGGACACCCCTCATTTACAGATAATTATTCTAAGGAAATAATGGCGGCGGTGATAGCAAGGCAAATTTCAATTAAAACAGGCACAGCTTTAACAGATAGTGGTTGTGCGGGCTGCGGGCAGGCTAAACCTACCCCCCCTAAAATAAATTACACCGCGCAGAAAACAGTAGGTGTAATAATCGAAGATGGCAATGATATGAATAAAACATTAAGCAAAGGAAAAAACAGTAAAAATGCAGCAACAATCGCAGGCGAAACAAGCGACAACACTACTGCTAACAGTAGCAACGAGTAGCGGCGCGCACACAATAGCGTTGCCAATAATGGCTGATAGTATCTTAGCCGCAAACGTTAATGACGTGTTGGGAAAAGAAAAGTATTATATCGCTTTAGCCGAGAGTAATATAAAATCCCAATTTGGATTAAGTGAAAGCGATGCAATATATAGTGGATTGGTAAAAAGTGAAATTAAATTACTCACACCTAACCGTATCAAAGATACTTGTATCGCGTTCTTATGCCCCCCGGAATATTGGGCGAATCCGGCACAAAGCCCCTTTGCGTTAATCGTTGATGAAATACCATTAGGAAGTAAGGCTAATGATACTGAATCTTTACTTAGCAATGTTACCCTTTATGGTATCTATAACCATTTGTCAAGTATCATACAAACGTTCAATGATACCTATTTGAACTATGATTACAACGAATTAAAGGATGCACACAATGCTGGCAATTTAATAGCAAATACAACGTGGCTTTCCCCATCGGGGGTGACATACACTTTTGATACGACAAAGGATTTTATTCCTTTATTCACACCTAACGCGGGGGAACGGTTTTTAAAGCAGTTCACCGTTGCGGAGGTTGAGGCCGTACAATTATTGCAACGCACCATTGGCACACTCCAGCAAAAGGAAATAGCGCGCTTTGAAAAAGATGGCGTTGTAGAGCGAATAGAAAGCATTGAATCATTTAACTTTGAACTATTACGACAGACATTAGCGGTGTTGTTTCGTAAGCAAGGTGAGGACTTGAATTATACAAATGACGATGCCTTAATAGCATTTGTCGCCCAACGCCGCGAAGATTTTTTACACGTACCTTACAGCGTGGCGGCATCAGTAGGTTTTTTTTTGAGAGGTTTTACCGTCATTTCTGCATATCAACTTTATCTGCACAAAATGATGCTTCCGACAACGTAAACGACAGGTATAGTCGCCGTTGTACCTACCACTACCTTTTTTATGGCAGCGATTACGAAGTGCTGCCAAATGGCATTTCACAGGAAGAAAAAAGGAATATGCGCGATTACGCGCAACGAAAGGCAAAGCAAAAATCGGATATGCTTAACGGCAAATTCCTTACCGCGCTCGCACTACAACAATTCCCAAACGAATCGCTGCGAACACTTATGCAGATGGACTTTGCTTCCCTATGCGAAGGCTTGCAGCAGCGCGTGATAATGGGCGGTTGATTAGCAATTTTATCTAAAAGAAGTTGAACACTATGCCGAAATATCTGGTGACTTTGGTATGCAAATTCGAAGCGTTTGTGTGGCGGAGCAAAGTAGAATGATAGTCCAAAGATGCGGCAAAAATATTTACCACACAAGTCCACACGAAAAATATTTTTCAAAAATTCTAAAATACCAAAGGGCGGGGGCGCGGCGGAATTGGGGGTGGGTTTTTTTTGAACGTTATGTGGCAACGCACAGCTTGTACTTTTGTGTTGGGTTTTGTGGCAATGTTTTTCTTCAAAAAAATATATTTTTCAAAAATTCTTTTTGCGCTCGCGCATTACACATACTTCTTAAATATCTTTTATTTTCCTATTTTACAGTTCTCTTTTTATTATTACACAAGTTTGTTGTTTGCATTTTACAAAGTTGTTGTTTGCATTTTACAAGATTTACAGATGCAAAATACAAACATATACATCATAAAAAGCACGCAATTAAAATGTTATTAGCGAAAACTGGAAATTAGATAATTTATAATTTATGTCACAGATTTGCGAGCAGCGAAAGGTTTTTTTTAGATAATAACACCAGCTAATCGGTAGGTGAATACGGCATATTTTTTTGAAAAAACACAGCGTATTCACAAATGTTAAATTTTCAGAAATGGGCAAAATATAATCAATATCCACAGCAGCATTTTCTTTAGTCCGAATATTTGGTATAGGCGCATAGTGTCGTGTTTACTTTTCCAAAATCTTTTCTTTTAATAACTGTATGTCGGTTTCAAGGCGCCTGACACGCTCGGTTAACTCTATGAGCTGGTCCGGGTTATACGGCGCGGGTGTTTCAATTTCATTTCTTGCAAAAGCTACAAAATCAAACTCTAATACCGCCGACAATTTCACCAAGTTTTCAAGGCTTGGGTTGCGAGTACCTTTTTCCCAACGACTGATTATACTATCTGTTGCATCAATAATTTCCGCAAGTTGTGTTAATGTCAGATTTTTATCTTTTCTTTTAATCTTTATTAATTCATTGATTGCCATATTATTATAAATTATTATAAAAATTATTTAAAAATAATCTACTACAAATATTGACAAATGATAGAATTATACTTATCTTTGTAACACCAAACAACAACACAACAACAATTACAATTTAACACACAACAACATGACAACTAAAGAATTAAAATCAAAAGTAGTAACCATTGCAAGCAAAATCAAAAAACAAAGCGGTTGCACACAAAGCCTCGCTTTCAAAAAAGCATGGATATTTGTAAAGGCACTTAATACTGCCACTTACAAAGCCGCTTCTTTAACCTTTATTAAAAAAGACGGTACAGTACGCCCGATTACCTTTATGACTATGGTGGATTTACTACCATTTGAAAAACAACCCAAAACCGAAACCGCAAAAGCAATCACGCTGGCTAAGGTTTATGACCTTACTATTGGTGAATGGCGCAGCTTTCAAGCATGGCAGGTAGTCGCGTAAAAGTGTATTACCATATAGTGTCGGGAGCAAAAGTGTTCCCGACACTTCTAAAAACATCAAATATCGTGCAAATAATTACAAAAAACAATTTATACGCCAAAATGGATGAAATAAATGAGCATTTTTTATAAAAAGTCTAATAAAAAAGGCTAATAAATAACTAAATAACTGAAAATCAATTACTTGTTTTACACCAAAAAACATAAAAAAGTATAATAAAACACTATGAGAAAGCTGATTAATTATTAAAAAATACAGCTTTCTATGAAACACAAAAACACCGTACCCATCGAAGCAATATTATTAGCACTCGCATTTGTAGCTACTATGTTTAGTATGCTGCTGGTGTGAGGTAAAAGTTAAAAAAAATGAAAGGATTAATGAAAAGTGGCATTAATAATAAATTTAAAATGGAAAATCAAATTAAGAAGGTAAAATGTACATGGAAGTCCAATAGTGGAATCACAACATATGAAGAAATAAGGTTATACAACGCTAACTTTCGTCTTTTTTTTAATGAAAAAGAAGGAAAGTTTTTACCTTATTCTAATGTACAAGGAAAACATAATAAAAATTATTTAAATTCACAGAATGAAGAATTACCAATAAGTGATGAAGAAATGTCTATTTTCATTACTGAAATGATAAAAAGCAACGATGCAAAAACTGCATACGAAGCAAAAGCGAAAGAAGAAGAAGAAGAAAGAAGAATCGCACATATTAAATTCTTAAAAAAAGAATTTTTTGGCGTTCCTTTTGAAAAATTTTATAAAAAAGTTTATGAGCACATTGGGGATTATGACGATGTGTATGAGGCTCAAACAAAAGAATTAGTATTACTATGCTTATATGAAGTAGGTATGCTAACCGACAATGATATTTGTTGGGCAGACGATGAATGGATTTATAAAAGAAAAGTTGCCCGCTTAAAAAGCGGCTGCATTGCCAAAAACGACACTATGTACTATATCATAATTGATGGCATAGTTAGATTCTCTTTCATCGATGATGAAAAGTATGAATATGTTCATAGCGTTGAAAATAATTTATTTGATAAATTACAGGTATTTGAGGGATTTATAAAATAAAACAAACATGAATACTAAAATCAGGAAACCTAATGCGTATCTCGTGCAGCGCGTAAAAGACGACCGCCAACTTAGGTTGGCTATCGCCGCCCGTGCTGACGTTAGTGAAATAGCCGTAAAAAAGTGGCTAAGTGATAAAAGCAAAAGTGAATTGAAGCTATTGCATTACGATTTGGTGCAGTTCTACCTCGAAAATGATTTTACATTAAGCGAAATTTTCGGGGAATAAATCAAGTTAAGTATAATTTTAATCAAAAATAGTATTCTTAAATTTTTTGATTATCATAAATAATTGTACTTTTGTTA
>JAGOHC010000016.1 GCA_017996375.1 Saprospiraceae bacterium
CTACGAAAACCCCCATTATTCGTTAAGCGTTTAAACGGTCATGAAATGTCATGATTATATCGGTATGGTTGGGTAAAGTAATTGCCGCGATGTTCCTTGAAAACACTTCACTAAGGATGCAGTTGTAAACTGTGCAGCTACCATTAAGGGGCGTTTTTCTTTCCCTAACTTTACGTCCATTGCTGGAATATTTAATAATTGTTTTTTGATAAATGTCGTTAATTCTGTGACATCAGTATTAGTGCCTAAAATTTCTAAAACTAACTTATCTACAAACGGGCGATAAGGCTCCATTATATCATCGGCAAGACAATAAGCATTATATTGGTTGCGATGATGAATGCCTAAAGTAGGCAACAAACCACTTCCCACCAATGAGCGAGCAATAGTGGCACGTAAAATTGCATATCCATAATTCAGCAAATTATTTGGTGCATCGCCATATCGGTCTCTAAAAAAAGAATCAATAATCAATTCACCTTGGTTTTCTAAATTTTCTGTTACTTGGTTTTGGGCAGAAAAAATAGTTGCCCAATAATAAATAGCTGCTTGAGCTTCTCGGTTGTCGGCATCACCGCTTTTTATTTCATGCACTAAATGAAATAATTTATCGCTTTTTATACCAAATTGTTGTAAAAGTGTGGCTTGATTAGTAATTTTTGCGCTAACGGTTTGTTTCCAAAGCTGTTTTTTGAGCGGTTCGGAAGCGTTGATTTGTGCTGCAAAGCGTTTGGATTGCAAGATGTTTCCGTTGAGATTTAGTAACATCCCACAAGGCAAATGCTTATCATCGCAGGTAATTACGGCGGTATTGTTGCTTAATAATTTTGCTATTAAGCCATGCGAAATGGTGATTTGCGGATGGTCGAGTATGAGTACACCGATGTCTTCAACGGGTATTTTTATGTTTGCTGTTTCATCAGCTTTTCGCAACACTAATTGATTCAGTTGTGTATGCAAGTAACTTGGGTTGCCAAAATATAGGGTTTTCTTAATCATTGCTTGGGAATTTTTATCGGGAATAAAAAAAACAAAGAAAGACGGTATTTACACAATTTAACACCGCCTTTCATGTTGTTTTGTGACATGATAACATTATAAACTATTTTTGATTTTTGCCAATTACTAATTTGGCTTCATTTGCTTATTTTATCACTCCCCGATTTTTACTATTTCACCCAAGCGATTGATGTGAACTTTGATACAGTTTAAATTTTTTAGTGATGAAATACGCTTCATTTGATTATTATTGTTTATATGTGTAGCAATGTGTTGTCTGAAATAATAATCAGTTTTTGAAATTTTCTGAACTCTATATAAATTTTTGCCTATTTTTTTGTGATTGCTTTTTATAGCTTCTTGTAATTCAGTCACAGTCATATCAAATACAAACATTTCGTTTTGCTGCATACTCAGTACCAACTTGCCGAATTCCGGATCTTCAGTTTGTACAACTTCTATACCTTGCTTCATGCGCTCCACAGCATCCCAAAAAGTTACTACACGCTCATTACGCTCACCGTTTTCGTTCTCATAAATTGCAATATGGTGGTTTTTGCTAGTAGAAACGAAATCAATTGGTTCGCCGTATTTATTTTTGTGAAGGGGTACTAAAGATTTAAGTCCGGTAAAGCATCGCACAGAGTTTATGCAAATTCCTTTTTCTTTATTTAAATAAATCGGATTTTGAGCCATAGATTTTAGTGGATGCTCTTTAATATCAGCAGCCTTATATTCATCAAAACGCTGTTGGACTATTTTTTTTATTACACTATCCACTATGTAAGGAATGTCTTTCTCTATAAAACTGTCATTTAATTTATACTTCACAACAATTTCATATTCCCAAACGCGTACTTCGGTAAGTGGCTTACCATTTACGAGTATTGGATTTTTCTCTAATTTGTCTAAGGCTTTTTGGGCATCAAATTGGTAGTTTTCCAAACGAGCAAGTACTGTTTTTCGTTCTGCTTCATCAATAATAAATTGTGCGTTTATAAACTTCTTATTCAACTTTGTTGGCGATTTAGGATATCGTTTTATCTGTCCATAAACAGTTTCTTTGTGCAACGCCCCGCGTGGAGCCAGTGCAATCTGTCCGGTTTTTTTATTTTTATTCCAAGTGCCTACATTCTGTCCGGGTTTGTAAGCAATAAATATGCCTTCAAGCATTTCCATGACGGCAGCAGTCTCAAACGGCTTTTCTGCATTTATATTAATTTTTTTCAGCTCCGCAAATTTTTCGGCTTGCGAGCCACCCATTACCAAAGTATTTAGTTTATTGAGTCGTTGAATATAGGCTTGTTTGGTACAAGCAATCGTGAGCGCGTCCACAAAGTGGTGGCGATGGTCGTCGCGTTTGCTCCAATCTACAATACGGGTTTTTGTATTGCCGCTACCCGATATTTGCGTATATGTTTTGCCTTGTGCCGCGTAAGTCGGGATGTTCACTTTTTCTAAAGCCAAATCCCAACCCCACTCGCGGCGCAAGTATGCCGTGACGCTACCGGTAGTAGTATGCACGTGTGTACAAACGCTTTTCAAAATTTCAACTGCTTTGCGCGAAATGTATCGCGTTTCACCGAGTTGTCGGTTAATAAAATCATCAGGAATATCAGCAGCGGACATGAGTAATTTTGCAAATTTTGACCTTGATATTTTCTTGTCTTTGTGTAACCGATTAACAACTTCTATGTAGCGATTAAATTCTTGCTCCCCCCGCGATTTCATAAAATCAAAAGCTGTTTGGCTGCTTTTTTCTTGATTGACAAAACGTTCGCAGATGGTTTTATTACCAAAAGAGTTATCGAACAAGCGTGCTTGAGGTATAATGTGTTCAACATCGAAACCTTCGCCATGCAATAATTTTGCTAAGCAAACGGTTTGTCCGGTATAGGGCGAAATCTCTCCGGTTTCTTCCCACAGTTTGTATTTCTCAATATGTTTGCGAGTAACTTTCTGAATATTGTACTCTTTGGTTAATATTTCCGTAATCTGTTTATGCTTTTTTTCTTGTTTTTTATTATTGTCTTCCATCTGTTCACGCTCCTCTTTACTATTGCGTAAATCACGTGCTAACTCTACCCGTATTTCGTCGAATTTTCCATGTTTTTCCATTAAGCTATTTACCAAGTGAATAAGCTGATTGATAATTTTTTCTACAATAGGTTGACGCAGCGCGCCTTTTTTGAGCAGTTTCAGCGAATCGTCTAATATCCGCTTGCTGTTTTCTTCTTTTGTTAGCGAAAAAGAGTGGTTATAACTTGCCGCTTCACAAGCCTCGCTGTATAGCATACCCTGCAAGAGATAGGGGAGTATGCGGCGCATCATTTTAGTGCTTTTGTTACCGAATCCGGCAGTAGTGAAATCTAAAGCACATAGTTGCTTAATTTGCTCGTCAGAAATACATTTATTGCGTAATGCGTTGGCTATAAATGCTTTATCGTCAATCGAGTAAAGTAATTGCCATAGTAGATAGTAAGGTGTTTTGATGCAGTCTTCTGAAATTTCTGGTAATACTTTGCCAGATGTTAAATCTATTTTTTCAACTAAATCAAATGCCAAAGAGGGGTGGTTTTCACCTAAAATCGCTATTAATTTTGCTCGGGTTTTATTTCCTTGTATGCCACTTTTTTCGATGGTACGATTTGTTTTATACCCGTCATTTTTTGATAGATTAAGGATTTTAAATAGCGCACTTTCTGATAGTTTTTCGCTCTTGTTCAAAGCGGTTACTACTGCGGTTTTCTGCTCAAGTGTCAGCGAATAAGGTCGGTTGTAAGCATCTGTAATTTTCAGTTTATTAACATCTTCCCAAATTTTGCAAAGTTGGGCAATTGGAGAAGAGCGTGGGGCAACGCGCGAACCTTTTTCAAATTCGCACATACTTACCAAATGCTTTTGAGAGCGCAAGTCGCGTTGGAAATAAATATATTCATTGCGAACTTTTTCTAAATTTTCTTTATTAAAAATTTCAGGGTAAAATGCTGCTTGGGTATTCCAAATTTTATCAAATTCTTGTATGTATCTTTCTCGCGGGAAAACCTCATCCTTAACGCGATACATTGCATTATCCTGCAGCATATTATAAAAATATTGCCCGATTGTTTGGTCGTTTTCAGTAATGGTTTGCGTTCTTTTGGTAATTTTTTCTAAGTAATCGCTCTGTTTTTTGCTTTCTTCGGCATCGCTTTTTCTATTACTTTTATAACCCCGTCGTTGGTTGAGATGTAAGAATACTCTGCCAATTTCCGAAAGTGGAATTTGCTCAGTTACAGATCGATGCCGCAAGCCATAAATGTATAAAGCTGTATCTTTTTCAGGGTCAGTTGTTGGCAACATATTTCGTTCTTTGAGCCATGCTCGCAATTTGTAGCGACGCATTTTATATCTATCATTTAGCCGTCGTGCACCTCGTGCAATAGTGCGATTTTGGTTGATAGTAATGCTCTTTCCTTTGCTGAAATCATCTCCTTCGCTACTGTTGTACGGAATAATTTTTATTCCACCTTCAACAAATGTAATTTTGTTAGTTTCAGTATTTGTTGTGTTTTGTTGAATAATAGCCCAACCGATAGAACTAACTCCGAGGTCTAATCCGAGTATTTTTTGCATGGTTTAGCAGTTTTTTAAGTTGAATATTTAATATAAGCTAAAATTATTTTATAAATATATGAAAATATATTATGTAAGTTCAAAAAAAATATCATATCTTCGTCCTACGATTTTGAAGCAATTCACAATAAAGATTTACTGTTGTGGATCAATGGGGGGTGCGAAAGTTCCTCCCTTTTTATTATCTTCAAGTATGTATTTAATATAAAGTTTTAAGCACTACTTGAACACTTTGCTCACTACTCTTGCCAAATGTTTTAACGCGCTTTCAACGCTGCTAATATCCGCTCATTCAACATTTTCGGGTTAGCCTTTCCGTTAGTTTGTTTCATCACCTCACCCACAAATAGTCCTAATAAACCTGTTTTACCTTTTTTGTAAGCATCAACTTTATCGGTAAATTGAGTCAATACATTTTGGATGATGGTATCTAATTCATCGGCATTACTCGTTTGCATCAAATCTAACATTTCTGCCATGTCGGTAGGGGAGCGGTGTGGTAAAGTCACTAAGGCTGGGAATAATTGCTGATAGGCGATTGAGTTGCTAACTTTTTCATTTTCAATTAGTTGCAAAAATTCTAATAAATTTTTCTGTGATACCGGAAACTGGGCTATCGCTATTTTATGTTGATTTACATAAGGCAAAATCGCGTTTATAATACAGTTAGCTATGGGTTTATATGCAGTTGATTGCTGGCAAAGGGCAAGGAAATATTCCGCCACCTCGCGCTCCTCGCTCAACAGTTTTGCATCATATTCTGATAAGCCATAGTCGTTAATAAATTTAGCTTTATGTTGCCAAGGTAGTTGTGGCAACAAATTTTGAATGATAGTTAATTCCTCAGGAGTTACGATGACGGGAGGCAAATCAGGGTCAGGAAAATAACGATAATCATGGGCATCTTCTTTGGAGCGTAAGGCTGCAGTTGTGCCTGTATTTGGGTCGAAAGTACGTGTTTGTTGTATCACTTTTTCTCCCGTTTGCAAAAGCTGTATTTGGCGATTAGCTTCATATTCAATCGCCTTTCTTGCAAAGCGCATTGAGTTGATATTTTTTATTTCGCAACGCTCGCCAAATTGTATTTGTCCTTTCGGGCGAACCGATACGTTGACGTCGCAACGCATAGAACCTTCTTCCATGTTTCCATCCGAAATTCCTAAATAGCGCACTAATTGTCGCATTGCTGTCATAAAAGCATCCACCTCTTCGGAGGAGCGAAAATCTGGCTCGGTCACAATCTCTAACAATGGTACACCGGCACGATTTAAGTCTATTAGCGAAAAATATTGGTTGCGGTCATGTACTGATTTTCCGGCATCTTCTTCTTGATGAATATGGTGCAAGCGGATATATTTTTCTTGTCCATTAACATTAATAAGTAACCCACCTTCCACACATACGGGACATTTATCTTGTGTAATCTGATAGCCTTTCGGCAAATCGGGATAGAAATAATTCTTACGGTCAAACGTATTCAGCATATTAATTGTACTGCCCATTGCTATCCCCAATCGAACGGCATATTCCAACTGCTTTTTGTTTGGGCGAGGCAATGTTCCTGGGTGTGCCAGCGATATGGCGCTGATGTGTGAATTTGGGCTTCCGCCAAAATGGGCGTTGTCTGCACAAAATGCTTTGCTCAAGGTGGTAAGTTGTATATGTACTTCTAACCCAATTACTATTTCGTAAGACATGATGTTGATGAAATTAGCGTATGTACTTTTATGAATTGTTACTGTCAATCGCTTTGCGGACGCTGCCGTATGCTGCCAGCAAACTTGCTGCTTGTTCAAGCGAAACACCGAGTGCTTCTTGCACCATAAGTGCTCCCCTATCAACGAGTTTGTTATTGCTAAGTTGCATATCCACCATTTTATTGCCGCGCACCCTGCCAAGCCTTATCATTACTGAAGAAGAAATCATATTCAGCACTAACTTTTGGGCTGTGCCTGCTTTGAGACGGGTACTTCCAGTAATAAATTCGGGTCCTACAATTACCTCAATTGGGTAGTCGCTAACGCGTAATATTGGTGCATGATGATTACAAGTTATACATCCAGTTATAATATGATTGGCTTGACAGACCGCTAAGCCGCCAATTACATAAGGCGTTGTGCCGGATGCCGCAATTCCAATTACTACATCATTTGTGGTGATTTGAAAAGCGGATAAATCTTTCCATGCTTGCTCACTATCATCTTCGGCAAACTCAACTGCTTTGCGGATAGCCCCATCGCCACCCGCAATAATGCCAATAACCAAATTGTCGGGTACACCAAATGTTGGCGGGCATTCTGAGGCATCCAAAATGCCTAAACGACCACTTGTGCCGGCACCGATGTAAAACAATCGCCCGCCATTTTTCATTTTTTCGATAATAGCTGTGACAAATCGTTCTATTTGCGGAATGGCACGGCGCACTATTAATGGTACAAGTTGGTCTTCTTGATTCATGTTTATTAAAATGTCAGCAATTGACATTGTTTCTAAGTGATTGTAATAAGAAGCTTGTTCGGTAGTTTTTTCCATTTTATAAAAATTTTAATATGTTATTAATTACTTTTGGTGGGTTATAGCGAGCTTTTATATATACTCGAGTTGTTAAGTAAGGTAAAGAATAGCCAACAAATATAATGACTTTTATCTTTTCGAGTTTTTTCGGTTGGAAGCCTAATTTATTACAATACAATATTCGGATTCATTTTTTAGGTGTATATTTGATTTACATTTCACAAACACGTAGTATTAAAATTAATGTAAACTAACATGAAAAATTATTTTCTACTTTTAATCTTTTCGCTCGTAATGTTTGGAACAATTCAAGCGCAAACTTTCACCAACCAGTCCACACGTTTGGCAAACCCCAACCTACGTAGTGGTGTGTGCTTGGGAGCTTCCGATATGAACGGCGATGGTTTTGACGATTTAGTGCGTTTAAGTTCTGGTAATAAACTAATTGTTGAGTATCAAGCGCCTAATTCTTCCAACTTTATTGGTGCAACTTTTATGGATGTTTCTAGTCAAAGCCAATGGGGTATGAGTATTGGCGATGTGGATAACAACGGCTTCAACGATATCATGTGTGGAGGATCTTATGATGGCGTTAAGATTATAAAAGCGAACGCTATCGGCACAGACTTTACTATGGTGAATGCGCCAAGTGGTGATATGTTTACGCAAAACCCAAATTTTTGCGATGCCAATAATGACGGTTGGATAGATATGTTTGTCTGCCATGATGACGATGCCTCACGTCTGTGGATTAACGATGGGGCAGGTAATTATCCGGCGTTAGGTACTTTGATAAATTTTAATTTATATCCAACCATCGGTGACGATTCCGGTAACTCTGGCAACTATGGAAGTATTTGGACCGATTTTGACAACGATGGTGATGTGGATTTATACATAGCCAAATGCCGACAAGGTGTAAACTCCCCAACCGATGTGCGTCGTATCAATCTGTTGTTTGAAAATAATGGCGACGGCACATATTTTGAAAACGCAGGCGCTCATGGGTTGGCTTCCGGCGCTCAATCTTGGACAGCCGACTTCGGTGATGTGGACAACGACGGTGATTTCGATTTGTTTTTAACCAACCACGACGTACCAAGTCAATTATTAATAAATGACGGCAATGGCAACTTTTCGGAAGCGATTGCAAATGGCGGTATCAATGTTACCGTATTACCTATTGAAGCTTCATTCCGGGATTTCGACAATGATGGTTTCGTTGACTTACTCGTTACCGGATCTAATGTACAATATTTTAAAAATAACGGCAACGGCACTTTTGCGGAAGTGACAGACTTGTTTGATAATTCCGCAATGGAATCTTTCGCCTTAGGCGACTTTAACCACGATGGTTTTTTGGATGTTCTCGCTGGCTATGCAGCAATATACACATCGCCAAGTAACACACCCGACAAACTTTGGCTCAATACTCCCAACGGAAATAATTTTCTGAACGTAAGTGTACGAGGAAACACAAGTACGCGTAATGCACTCGGTACACGCTTAGAACTATACGGTCCTTGGGGCGTGCAAATACGCGAAGTGCGTGCGGGAGAGAGTTACGGTACGTGCCATACCTTTGCTCAAAATTTTGGTATGGGAACCGCATTGGTTGCCGACTCTTTGGTAATACATTTTCCGTCAGGACAAATAACTCGACAATATGCAATCAATGCCAACCAGTTTATAAATATTCAAGAAGGTGTAAATTGTACATTGCCAAGTGCAACGATTACAGCTAACGGCCCTACTACTTTGTGCCAAGGTCAAAGCGTTTTGCTTAATGCTGAACAAAATGACGCCTATACTTACCAATGGTCCAATGGTGAAACAACTGCAAGCATTTTGGTAACACAAGCTGGAGTATATAATGTAATGGTGTCGGATACTGCTGGATGTGCTGCATCTTCAAATTCGATTTTAGTTACTTTTAATCCGATAGAGATTCCCATAATTTCAAACAGTGGAGAAAATCTAGTTTGTGCTGGAGAAATAATCACTTTGTCATCAACGCCAGTGGCGAGTGGTATATATAATTGGTCGAATGGAGCAACCACCCAAACAATACAAATTACCAGTAGTGGGAATTATACCGTAACAACACAGGGTCTTTGTCAAACATTTACTTCCGAGCCAATAAACATTACCGTGTTACCACAGATAGTTCCCAGTGCAGTAAATGATACGCTACAAGCAGGTGGAGGCGATGCTAATTTGTTGGCAACCGGAGCATCACACTACCGTTGGTACGGTGATGATTGTCAAACTTTGTTAGATACTGCTGCATTGTTTACTCCATTCGTAACTGTGACTGATACGTTTTGGTTGCAAGGTGTGGTTAGCACCGACAAACCAGATTTTACACTTGGGTTACCCGAATTTACAGGTGGCAATGCGTACAACGGAAGTACCTTTAACGGAGAAATGTACTTTACTGCACATAAAGAATTGGTGTTAGAATCAGTGCGAGTATTTACTGAATATGCGGGCGTGCGAATCATTGAGTTAAAAAAAGCATCAGATAATAGTTTGGTGAGTTCAAAATCGGTGGATATTCAAGTAGGAACAACCGACTTGGTACTCGACTTTTTGATGCCTGCCGGCGATTACTACCTTACTACAAATTCGAATAGTAACCAAACAGTTTTTGGTATGCAAAATCCAAGGTTGAAACGCAATAATTCGGATGTGAGTTATCCTTATTTAGTGAGCAATTTAATGGATATAACAGGCTCTAATGGCGGGGCAGAATTTTATTATTACTTTTATAATTGGAAGATTCACGAGAAAGATTTAGTTTGTGAATCGGCTTGTGTACCCGTAATAGTTCATGTTGGAACGGTCGGTGTTGAAGAAATAAATTTATCTGACAAAATACAAGTACAGCCTAACCCTACATCAAGTAATGCAACCGTTATTATACCAAGCGAAACGGCAATATTCGTAAAAGCTACCTTGAGTAGTGTTGTCGGTCAAGTTGTAAAATTGTGGGATTGGCAACTATCATCCGGCGATAATAGTTTTGTAATAGATATGGCCTCATTACCACAAGGTGTTTATACACTCACATTAACAGGTGACAAAATATTTGGCAATAAAAAAATAGTGTTAGTACGCTAAATAAGATTGAAACAGAAAAAAAAGAACCCTCACTGCTATACACAGTAAGGGTTCTTTCGTTTTGAGAATGTATGAAAAAGTTATTGTTTTTCCTTTTGTTCTATTTGCTCGACTTTTGATTTCAATTTCCCTAAATCTATTGAGATAACATCTTCACCATCTTCATTTTTAACGGAGAATTTGCCGTCGCCATTTTCTTTAGTATCACTAAAGTTAAGCTCCATTTTTTTTCTCCCGTTTTTGTCTTTTAAGTATGCTTTTCCATCACCATCAGCACCCGCATCATACAGCAGTGTGTCGCCATTAATGACGATTTCTGCATCATTATCATCACTTCCAGACATGATGGAAAATCCCTTTCGGTCGGTTTTGTTATTTACGTCATTTTTTGGTGAATCTTCATCACAAGCAAAAAACAAGAAAGCAAACGTGATGGAAACAAGCAGCAATTTTATTTTCATGATAAAGTTTTTTAGTTTAAAAATACATGTAATTAATTTCGATATTGGTTTGTCAAATATTACCCAAAAAAAAGAAAGTGTAAAAATTTATAGATGAACACCTAAGAATATTATACGGAGATTGATAATTGGCAGTAAAAAATATAGCCTACCTTTGCAGAGCAATTCACAAAAATTTGAATGATATGACCTTTCAATCCATCAATCCATACAACGGAGAAATAATAGGCAGCTATGCTGCAATGTCAGATGAAGAGATACAAAGAAGTTTGCATAAAGCTGAATTGGCATATAAACATTGGCGTAAAACGTCATTTGTACATCGCGCTGATTTGATGAAAAAAGCTGCCGCCATACTTCAAGAAAACAAAGAAAAATTTGCATTGTTGATTACAAATGAGATGGGAAAAATAATCAACGAAGCACGTGCTGAAGTTGAAAAATGCGCCAAACATTGCTTGTATGCCGCTACGCAATCCGAAGCGCAATTACAAGATGATGTTGTCGAAATGGGAGTTTTTAAATCTGTAATTAGCTATGATCCAATCGGTTGTGTATTTGCTGTCATGCCATGGAACTATCCGTTTTGGCAGGTGTTTCGCTATGCAGCACCTACCATTATGGCGGGGAATGTGACAATATTAAAACACGCTCCCAATGTGTTAGGGTGTGCAACAGCTATCGCAAATATTTTTGAAGAGGCGGGTTTCCCGAAAGATATTTTTCAAGTTGCTTTCGCAGAAATTCCACAAGTGGAACAAATAATAGCTGCTGATATAGTTCAAGGAATATCACTTACAGGTAGCGAGTATGCTGGTAGTCAAGTTGCTGCCTTGGCAGGTAAGTACATAAAAAAGTCGGTGTTGGAATTGGGTGGCTCCGACCCTTTTATTGTGTTGCCCGATGCCGATATTCAACTGGCAGTGAGGATGGCAGTGAAATCAAGAATGATGAATGCTGGACAAGCGTGCAATGCCGCAAAAAGATTCATTGTACAAAAGGATATAAAGGAGGAATTTCTGCAGAAATTTTTGGAAAATATACAACAGTTAAAGCAAGGTAATCCGTTGGATGATACTGTTAATATTGGTCCTTTGGCAAGAAAAGATTTAGCCACAAATTTATTAAACCAGATTAATGCATCGGCACAACAAGGAGCTCAAAGGATATTTGGCGGCGCTGTAAACGATTGCAATTTTCAACCCACACTTTTGGACAATGTACAGCAAGGTATGCCTGTTTTTGAACAAGAAACCTTTGGTCCGGTCGTGGCAATTATAACTGCCGAATCTGAAGATGAAGCAATACGTTTAGCAAACCAACACCGCTACGGGCTGGCGGCTTCAATTTGGACAAATGATGTAGAGCGAGGATATTTTTTGGCGCGACAAATAGACTCAGGAAATGTGTTTATCAATTCGATAGTGCGCTCTGACTCGCGGCTGCCGTTTGGCGGTGTGAAAAAATCGGGCTACGGGCGAGAGTTGCACGAAATAGGGTTAAAAGAATTTGTCAATATTAAAACTGTTGTAATTGATAAAATTTAGTAGTTTAACCATTATCGTTTAATCCCTACCTTCATTCCCATACGAATATTCAGATTTTGATAATTTAAAATACGTACAGGCACCTGCCCTTGATTATAAGTCGAGAATGTATTTTTCAAAATGATTCGTTTGATGCGATTCAAACTACCAATGCGTTGAATGGGTAGTGGAGCGAATATAACTTTTTTGGCGGTATTGATGCCATACCCTTGTGCATCAACAGTAGCAGCTTCGACGAATGTTTGCGCGTCGGTCAATAATGAATCAATAATCGCATTGTCAGCATCAACAAAATACATCTGTAAACCAATCCCAACTGGCATTTGGTTTTCGGTAACGATTTTAAATTCGGCGGAAGCCACATCACTACACGATACTGCATCTGAGTTGCCCACAACGGAACAAAGGTCGAAATCGAAGGTGTCTTGAGCTGCAAAATTTGAGGCAGTACCGTAGAGGGGCAATTCAACAGCCATATTTATTTTAAATATACTGGAATCGGTTATAAAGCCACGTGTACCTAAATTGCCGTCTGGGTTTGCCAACACATCTACATCGTAGTCGAGAGCTACCGGTCCTGCACCGATAATTTGAGCTATGTTTGAGTTAGTATTATCAAAATTAAATAAGGTGGTTTTTATTTGTCCTACTTCGTCAAAAGAAGGGTAATTAAAATATACATTATTTAGAAAAGGACTTTGCAAAGGTAGTACATTGCCATTGACGGTGATGATATTCATCACGTTGGTCTGTATACGAGATGGAAAACCAAAGGAATTGAAAGCTGTAACGGTTACTTTTGGGTTTTGAAAATAGATATTGCCTTGTTGCCAATTTTTGAAGAAATCAATAAAGATAGTATCGCGCGGATTGTCTTGAATTTCCTGCCCCCAAAATCCTTCGCTGTATCCAAATTTCAGGTTTAGCGGGAAAACGAAAAAATCAGACAGGGTATCCTTCATACCGTTTGAACGAATAGCTTCGTAATGAACGCGAATAGAATCTTCAATGGTTTGCAATTTATACCCTATTAGACTCTCAACGCTTCCACCCGGAATTGGCGTTGTGCCAGTATAATCGATATCATATTCTTTTGTAAAAGGTAAGTCATTTAGCGTAAGCGAAGGAATTGTAAGTTTAACATGAACGTCATCGGCGTGTTTCGATTTAAAAGATACTAACAAGATACCTTCTTTGAATGTGACAAAATCTATGTCGATGCCCAAGTTGTTGGGAGGAGCAAAGTAAGCCGCCACTAAAGTATCCGTTACTGGAATAGGTGGGATGCCGCCTGCGGCTTCAATAGAATTGAGAATATCTAAACCTGATTTTGTAATTACGTCGCCGTTGTAATGGAGTGTTATTAACCCGTCAGTGCCGATACTGATAGTAGTGCTATCATTCAAATTAACGAGAAAATCCTGCAACGTAGCAGATGTTTGCAAAACAGGTATGGCAAACTCAGCAGAGTACCCATCCGAATAAATTTTGTCGTAGTCATCTAATTTGCGACAGCCATTCAAGGCAATTATTCCCCAAATGCAGCAGATAATCAGTGTTTTATTAAGCATAATAGTTGTACGTTCAAAAAGTGAGTGTAAATTACAGATATTTTAACGATATTCGCTCAACCTGTTGAATATTAACATTATAATTAATGATTAACCTAATCAGTGATACCGTAACAAAACCTACAGCAGCAATGTTGGCGGCTATGTTTGCCGCCGAAGTTGGTGATGATGTATTTAGGGAAGACCCAACAGTAAACGCTTTGGAGGAAAAAACTGCTGCTTTGTTTGGTATGGAAGCGGCATTATTTTGCCCTTCTGGAACAATGTCTAATCAATTAGCTATAAAGGTACTTACCCAACCAACGGATGAGATTATTTGTGATGAAACTTCTCATATTTACAATTACGAAGGTGCAGGGTATGCTTTTCATTCGGGAGTATCGGTTTATCCGATTCGGGCAAACGGTATATTAACAGTTGAACAAATTGAGCAAGCTATTAAACCAACGCAGGATTGGTTGCCGCGCAGCAGCTTGGTTGTTTTAGAAAACACAGGCAACCGTAGTGGTGGAAATTATTATTATTTGTCACAGATTGAGTTGATTTCAAATTTTTGCAAACAACGCCAACTAGCCTTACACTTAGATGGCGCACGAATATTTAACGCTTTAGTAGCAACTGGCGAAAGGGCTGAAGAATATGGTAAGTTTTTTGATAGTATTTCTGTGTGTTTGTCAAAGGGATTAGGTGCTCCAATTGGCTCGATGTTGGTAGGCGGCAAAGATTTTATACGGGCAGCTCGGAGGTTCAGAAAAATATTTGGTGGCGGAATGCGCCAAGCTGGATATTTGGCAGCTGCCGGAATTTATGCTTTAGATAACCATATTTTGCGATTAAAAGACGACCACCTCGCAGCGCAGCAAATAGGAAATGTGATACAAGAATTAAAATTTGTAGAGTACCTCTTGCCTGTGAAAACAAATATTATTATTTTTAATGTGAAATTTCCACACTCAGCAAATTATATTGTAGAGCAATTAATGAATCAAAACATAAAAGTGTCGGCTTTTGGAGGTCAATCGGTGCGGATGGTTACACACTTAGACATAACGCCAAGTATGGTACAAACGGTTATCAGCGCACTGAAAAATATCGACGAGGCATTAACGTAGCACCTAATTTAAACATAGAAATTTATTCGCTTCAAAAATTTAGTAATTGAAATGTTGAGTATCTGTATACCAGTATATAACTTTGACGTAACAGGGTTAGTATTAGAATTGGTCATTCAATGCGAACAGATGGGTGTGCTATATGAAATAATACTGATGGATGATGCCTCTGAAGAAGAATACCGATTATTCAATCGCTCGTTGGCAAGTGTAAATAAAATTCGCTACATCGAATTAGCACAAAATGTTGGGCGGTCGCGCATACGTAACCTATTAGCAGACATAGCGCGTTATGAACATCTGTTGTTTATGGATTGCGATTCAAAGTCGCCGACCGAAAGTTTTATCAAAAACTACATAAGAGAATTACCAGCCGACTGTGTTATCTGTGGAGGCAGAACTTACGAAACTGCTCTACCGCCTGAGCCGTATCGTTTCAGGTGGCTGTATGGTGTAGAGCGTGAAAGTATATCAGCTAATAAGCGGAGTTTGTTACCCTACCAGTCTTTTATGACCAACAATTTTATTATACCCAAAAAAGTGTTGAAAGAGTTGCGATTTAATGAAACTCTTTTGGGTTATGGGCATGAAGATACACTATTTGGCTACGAGTTGAAAAAACGAAAAATTGATATCAAACATATTGATAATCCATTAGTTCATATCGGCTTAGAAAATGCTGAAGAGTTTTTACAAAAAACAAATCAAGGCTTGCGAAATTTGGCACTCCTATACAAAAAATTGCAAACAGAAAAAGAATTTATCAAATGTGTTAAGCTGCTGCGTTACTTTCATCGTTTAAGAATGTTAAAGTTATTGCCTTTTGCAGATTTAGTATACAAGTACAGGAATAAAAAGCTAATACAAACGTTATTATCATCACAACCAAATTTGATAGATTTTGACACATACAAGTTGCTGACTTTAACACACTATTACAGAAACAAAAAGCAGCTATGAAACAATCCTACATGGCGAAAAAAATAAATTTGTTATTATTACAACTTAATAAAATGTGGCTGCCAGATTGCGTTGTCCTTTATGTTAGTTGCTAAAATTGCTGCTCAACAATTACCAATATATTCGCAGAGCATTGGGAATCAGTTTTCGCTAAATCCAGCGTATGCAGGGCACGATGATGCCATATCTATTTCCGGTGCAGTACGGAAGCAATGGACAGGCTTGCAGGGCAGCCCGCTTACGCAGAACATCAATGTACACCTGCCGCTTTATTATATAAATAGTGGAGTAGGGTTGGCGGTAGAAAGAGATGTGATAGGAGTAGAAGAAAACATAAGTGCAGCAGTTGCGTATCAATATACTATACAGTTAAACAAAACAAATCAACTCTCTGCCGGATTGGGTATCGGTATTATGCAAAAGACACTTGATGGCACCAAATTGCGAACACCCGAAGGTGTGTACGAGGGTTCATCAGTCATCCATAATGATGTACTGCTGCAAGCAGGAAAAATGTCAGAAATTGCACCCATTACTCACTTCGGAATATATTACACAAGTAATAAGTTTTTTGGTGGAGCAGTAATACATAATTTAATAGAAGGCAATTTAAAATATCAAACAAATTTATCGTTGTTACTCAAACGGCATTATACCGTTTATATAGGATACAAATTTAATGTGATGGAAGAGTTGACACTACAGCCTTCAATGTTATATCGAACGCTCTCGTTTGGCTTGCAACAAATAGAAACAAACATTGTAGCTACTTATAATGACAAGTTTTTGATAGGCATAGGGTATAGAGGTTATTCCGCCTTAAGCAATGATGCTTTAATAGGTATTATCGGCACAAAACTCAATGAAAGGCTATCGTTAGCTTATTCTTATGATTACACAACTTCACCCTTACAAACAACTTCAAATGGTTCGCACGAATTACTGTTGAACTATAAATTTAAACCAAACATTGGAAAAGGCAAGCCAGCAAATATTATTTATAATCCACGTTTTTTATGAAATAAAATTTCTTCTAATAAAAAAAACTAAAAAAAAATAATTTTAACAGTCACAGTGTATGAAATTTTATAAAACATTTATACTTTTGTAAGAATTTGTACGTTTTCACAAATTAAACCCTAACTTTGTTTGCATAGCCCAATGAAAACAAAAAAAATAATTACATTTGCCAACAAAACATCACAAATTAATACGGTATTAATTATTAAGCATGAAAAAGTTAATCAGTGTTTCTATTGCTTCACTCCTCCTTGTGCTATTCGTCAGTTCTTGTGGTAAAAAACAGAACGGGCAATTAATCGGGGTGATGGACAGGCCATCTTGGAAAGGAATTAATCCTTACGGAATGGTATATATACCTTCCGGAACATTGCACATCGGTGCGGGCGACCAAGACATCTCGAATACATTTGTGGCTCGACCAAAGTCTATTTCCATTCAAGGCTTTTATATGGATGATACTGAAATCTCCAATAATGAGTATCGCCAGTTTGTACAATGGGCACTTGATTCATTGGCACATACTGCGTTAGACCATACCATCGAATCAGATGAAGGCGAAACTCAATTAGACTGGGAACAGGAAATTGACTGGGAAGACGAAACATTAGCCGATATGTACTATCAAGGTAATGACCGCTTTGCAGGAAGAAAAGAATTGGATGTGAGTAAATTGCAAATAGAGTACCAATGGTATGATTGGCAAAAAGCTGCTGCCGATAGAGGTAAATCTGGCAGAACTTCTTTCATAAAGAAAGATAAAACAGGTATCTATCCTGATACATTGGCATGGATTAGAGACTTTGCCTATGCTTACAACGAGCCGATGAC
The DNA here is from genome assembly GCA_017996375.1 of Saprospiraceae bacterium. Taxonomy (GTDB): domain Bacteria; phylum Bacteroidota; class Bacteroidia; order Chitinophagales; family Saprospiraceae; genus JAGOHC01. The sequence goes on from JAGOHC010000016.1 coordinate 17,754, forward strand.
AAGAAATTATTTCTGGCATCCTGCTTTTGACGACTATCCGGTAGTTGGGGTTAATTGGAAAATGGCAAACGCATTTTGCTATTGGAGAACAAACCTATGGAACGGCTATATGGCTACTAAAAAAGGTGAAGTTAATACAGAGGATTTCCGCCTACCAACAGAACATGAGTGGGAATACGCTGCACGTGGGGGTAATTCAGAAGCACCCTATCCATGGGGTGGTTATTACACTCGTAACGGAAAAGGTTGCTTGTTAGCTAACTTCAAACCCGGCAGAGGTAACTACCCTGAAGATGGAGGTCAATATACCGTAAAGGTAGATGCATACTATCCGAACGATTACGGTTTATATAATATGGCAGGCAATGTTGCGGAATGGACTAATTCTGCATTCTATGAAAATGCGTATTCATTTATCCACGACATGAACCCTGATATTCGTTATGATGCACCTGAAGATGCACCTGAAGCTGATAAGCGTAAGGTGGTTCGCGGGGGGTCATGGAAAGATGTGGGATACTATCTTCAAACAAGTACTCGTTATTATGAATTCCAGGATACTACCAAATGCTACATCGGCTTCCGTTGTGCATTAACGTTCTTGGGTCGTTCAATTAATGATTTCTAAATTTAATTTGGATTAACTTTACAAACAAAACAATATTTTTGTTATACGTTTTTTTGTATAACAGCGGGGTGTCTGTTATGTTATTAAAGCTGTTACACCCTAATTCGCTAGCCTTTTATAACTAACTATTAAAAAAATTAAAAATGAGTTTCTTAAAATCAAAAGGGTTTAAGTATCTAAAAAATCTAATCATCGGTGTAGGTGCTGCTTTAGTGTTACTTGGGGCACTCTTCAAAATCGAAAGCTGGGAAGGTGCAACTCTCATGTTAACGATCGGAATGTTAACAGAAGCATTCATCTTCTTATTTTTAGGATTAATTGGTCCTGAGCCGGATTATTATTGGAATAAATTATATCCGGGATTGGATAATTATGATTCTAAGATGACACCTATTGCAGCAACAGCTGGCGACCAACTACCAGGGTTAAATGGTCAGATTGTTGAAAACAAACTGGGTGGAATGTTGACAGAGTTACAAGGAATGAGCAAAAGTTTATCTTCTCTGAAGGCGTTACAAGAAGTTGATTTTTCTTCTACAAAGGATCAAATCAAGACTATGGGCAACTTCTATACAAAAATGAACGAAGCCATGTCTAATATGAGCGATTCAATTGATGATTCGAAGCGTTACAAAGAGCAATTGGTAGCGTTAAATAAGAACTTGGGCTCCCTCAACTCAGTATATGGTGGCATGCTTTCAGCAATGTCCAATATTGGAAAATAATTGAGGACTTAGTTATTGTAACTGTTTTTTTTGAACTATTAAATTTTTAATCAAATATGTCAATACCTAAGGAGCCGCGGCAGCTAATGATTAACATCATGTACTTGGTGTTAACTGCAATGCTCGCCTTAAATGTGTCGGCTGAGATAATTAATGCATTTCTTTCATTGGATAAAGGTATCAAACAAACGAGTTCTATCGTTGATACATCTAATGAAGTAGTAATGAAAAATATAGAGGAACAAGTTAAAAATAACCCTAAATATGGGGAGTACCAAACTAAAGCCCAGCAAGCTTTAACAATTACTAGCGATTTTGTGAGCTATGTAGAAGGCATTAGAGGCAAAATCTTTAATGCTGCTGGAGGTCCTTCTGAAGAAGATCCAACTAAGCCGAAAGATTACAAAAACAAAGACGTAACAACGCGTATGTTAGTAAATGAAGGTATGGGTACTGACTTAGAAAATAAATTGAAAGATACTCGTTCTAAGTTGTTAGCATTAGCGGGTAATGACCCTGCTTTAGCGGCATCTATGCCTTTAAATATCGAAGAATTACCTAAAAATACGGATAAGAAAAATTGGGCAGACTTCAAATTCCGGCAAATGCCAGTAGCTGCTGTATTCCCGATTTTGAGTAAAATTCAGAATGATGCAAAGACGTCATCTACTGCTATCTTGAAAGACATTTATAAGAAAATCGCAGTTGGTGATTTAAAATTCGACAAATTTACTCCTGTACTTTTTGCTAAAAAAGCATATTTGTTACAAGGCGAAACTTACGAAGCAGAAGTGTCTGTTGGTGCGTATAGCAGCCAAAGTGCGGGCAATGTTTCTATCAACGTAAACGGTCGTTCGCTCCCTGTAAAGGATGGTATTGCAAAATATACTGAAACAGCAAACTCAACAGGAACACGCAAGATCAATGTGAACGTAAACTTAAAAAACCCGTTCACTGGCGAAACCGTAAATGCAAAGAAAGAATTTGAGTATGAGGTTGGATTACCTTCAGTTGCTTGTTCTGCAGATAAAATGAACGTATTTTATATTGGTGTGGATAATCCAATCACTGTGTCGTTGGCGGGTGCTTCCAGTAACTCACTAAATGTAAATGGCACAGGTCCTATTAGTGTTTCCAAAGCTTCGGGCAACAACAAATATACAGTTGTTGCAAAAGCTCCGGGTGATGCTACTATTAGTGTTAGCTCAGGTAATATTAAAGGTTCATTCCCTTTCCGCGTAAAAAGAATACCGGATCCCGTAGCTAAGTTGTCACAAAGCAATGGTGGTGCTATGGGTAATGGTGAGTTCAAAGCACAAGGTGGTGTGAGTGCAGTATTAGAAAATTTTGATTTTGATGCTAAATGCCAAATTCAAGGTTTTAACTTAACACGCGCACCTCGCCGTGAAGATCCTGTAAGCAAAGAAAATGCAGGTGGACGCTATGCTGGCGATGTTCAACGCCTTATAGATATGGCAAAACCAGGGGACACCTACTATTTTGAAAATGTAAAGGCACGATGCCCAGGTGATCCAGCCGGTCGTAAGATAAACGATATGGTATTCAAAATTAAATAATTTATTTGAAATAAACTTCCATCAAGGTATCTATCTTGATGGAAGTCTTTTACTAACCATTAATTTTCTTGAAGATGAGAACTGCACTCAAATTGTCTTATCTTTTTCTAACAGTATTGTTCTGCTATCTGTCGAATCCTGTCTATGCACAAGTTCCTGAAGATACAAATGACGATTTACAAGGTCAATCTTGGGATACACCAAGCACAGGTACACCAAGTACAGATACTCCCGTACCTTCTCAACCAACTACAACTTCAAGCGAACCACCTAGAATGGAAGAGCAACGCCCGACACGAGAGCCAGATGCAGATAGACCTTTAGATGATGTTGTAGAAAAACGGATGATAAAAGAACGTCGCGTGCTGCCGTATGAGCCAATTCGTGAGGCTGATATCATGTGGGAAAAGAGAGTTTGGCGTGTAATTGATACGCGCGAGAAAATTAACTTGTCATTTGTTTATCCGGAAGAGTTATTTTACAAAATTTTGTACGATGCAGCAATAAAAGGTGAGATAAAGACTTATAGCACAGAAGATGATAAATTTAGTTATAAATTAGAACCGAATGAAGTTGCCTCCATGGGGGCAAGTATTGATACGGTTGTTACAGTTGATCCTGAAACCTATGAAGAAAAAATAAAAATTGTTCGTAATGAACTCGACCCTGAGAACGTAAAACGTTTTCGTTTGAAGGAAGTTTGGTTCTTTGATAGAGAGTCGTCAACGTTAAAGGTAAGAATATTAGGTATTGCGCCGTTGATGAACGAATATGATTCAAACGGAAATTTCAAATTTGAAAGACCACTGTTTTGGGTGTATTATCCTGAATGTAGAGAGGTGTTCTCTCGCCATCAAGTTTTTAACATAGAAGGCAATGATGCCGCTCCAATGACTTGGGAAGACCTGTTTGAAGCGCGTTTATTTTCATCATTTATCACTAAAGAGTCAAACGTATATAACAGAAAGTTAGATATGTATTTAACTGGTGTAGATATGTTGATAGAAGGAGAAAAAATCAAAGAAGAGATATTCAACTTTGAACACGACCTTTGGTCATATTAATTAGTCTGATTTCAAAGTAAAAATAAGTCATGCCCGATGCTTTTTTGTGTCGGGCTTTTTTATTTGCGATTCCGATGCATTTTAATTGAGAAGGAAGCACTGGGATAGCCCTGAAACAGCGAAATTTCCCATCTTAAAGCTTCTTTTTACATTGTCTTTTTGATTTCTGGATTTTTTATTTCTTGTAGATTTATTTGCCCATTCCAATTTTTACCATTTATTGCTTTTTACATCTCATAATTTACATAATACATATCAATTTCGCCTTTGTTTTTTGCAGGGATGCGACCACGATAAGTACAATCGAAGTTATATTTTATTTTCCAATAGGTGGTTTCCGAAATATTGATTTTATTGGCTTCGCAGTTCTGCTCCATTCGCGCAGCAATATTCACAGTATCGCCCCAAATATCATAAGCAAATTTATTTGAACCCACAACGCCCGCCACTACCGGACCAGTATGAATACCAATTCTTGCTTCGAAATATGGTTCATTATTCAGTTCTTTTTCGCGGCGAATATCTTCCAAAAAACGTTGCATTTCAAGAGCTGCTTTAACAACTTTTTCGGGTGAAGATGTGCGCTCAGAAAGACCAGCTGCACACATATAAGCATCTCCAATGGTTTTAATTTTTTCGATACCATATTGTGAAATGATAAAATCAAAGCCTTTAAAACACTTATCTAACTCACTCACCAATGCTTCAGGTGTTAGCTCCTCAGATATTTTCGAGAAATTTTTAAAATCTGTAAAAAGTACAGTAGCCTCGTCGTAACGACGAGCTTTTGCACTGCCAGTTTCTTTTAATTCAGTGGCTATAGAAGGTGGAAGTATGTTAAGCAACAAGCCATCCGAACGCTTCCGTTCTTCCTCAATAATAGAGTTTTTCTCCTCCAAATTGCGGTTTGCACGTTTTTTGGCAGCGTATCTTGCATAAAAAAGTAACGCTAAAACTACCACAAATCCTGAAAGCATAGCCAAAACATTACGCAAGTTTTTACTTTTTTCAAGGCTAAGTGCAGTTTGTTCTATTACTTCATCTTTGTTGGAAATCTCTCTATCCTGTTGACTAATGCGTTTCGATTTTAACGAAGATTCTTTCTCAAGCGTTGATATTTTCTTACTGCTTTTGTTTTCCATTTCGCGCTGCTCGCGTGTGAGTTGCTCATAAGCACTTTCTTTTTCGCTCGCAACTTTCTGATAGTTATCCTTCTCTTTTGACAAACGCTCTTGTTGAATTGTTAAATGCGTTTTGTCATTGCTCAATTTATCGCGTTCATATTTCAAAGCAGCAATATCCTTTTCTAATTGTTTTTTCTCTTTTTCCAATTCTTCTTTGTCATTCAATAACTTAGAGCGCATCCCGCGTATGCGGCGTTCTACATCTTGGTTTGTAGTAATACCACCCTTTGAACTAAGATAATCCAATGCATCTTGTGTATAATCATAAGCCATTTTATAACCATTTCTGCCTTTGAGTGCAATTTTTGATAAATTGCGGTAACTGCTGATAACCAAAGATGTGGCTCCGGCTTCCTTTGCAAATTTGACAGAGCGGATAAAACGGTCTTCTGCTTGCTTGTAATTTCTGTTCAAATAATCACACTCGCCTCCAATAGATAGTGCAGTAGCAGCCCCGGCTTTATCTTTTTGTTCAACGGCTAAACTATACCCCTTTTGGGCGTAATCTGCTGCTTTTTTTACATCGCGCTCTACCAAACCATCTGCTAACTCTAACGCTAGCTCCATCTTGGTTTTTTTATCACTGGCTTCTTGGTATCGTTTTTCTAATTCAGGAATAGATTGACAAAGCCCTGCAAACACATACATTAAGAAAAAACAGATAAAAAGTACTCTGACCATATAGGTAAAATAATATATTATGATTGGGTAAATAAATATTCAGGGGCGAGGTAAAGATAAGTAATAAATGATACTTTATCCGATTTTGAATTGATAAAAAGTCTTAGCTTTCGCTTAACGAAATACCCTGAAACTGAATAATATAGTTACTTTTGCTCACAAACAGCCGTTAAATGAGTAAATCTTCAGCGACTTTACCAATAGATACAATACGCCAGCATATTCAACTTTTTTTGTTACTGTTTATGCTGATTTTAGTCCTGTATTTTCCCACTATTGGGGCAGGTTTTGTATCGGATTACTTAGGATTGAAGTTTCGATTCTCCGGAGGCAGTATAAATAATATTCCCAACAAAGGTTTATTAAACTGTTTTGGCTTTCCAGCACTACAACACGTGCTTAATCTTTTTCTTTATACTTTTCATTCGATATTTAAGGATAACGGCTTAGGATGGTACATCATCTATTGCCTTTTTCATGCAATCAATACCTATCTGGTTTTTAAAGTGATGGGTGATGCGCTACAACTGTTAAATATCCCGGATAGCAGGCACATAACTGCTTTGGCGGCACTAATATTCATGGTATCGCCATACCATACGGAGGTGTTAGTCTGGAAAGTTGCGCTTGCATTTTTATTGGCAACTTGTTGGTTTTTGTTGATATTTCAAAGTCTTATTTTTTTCATCAAAAGCCAAAATAAAAAATATATTTTCTACCTTTTTGGAATTTACCTCTTAGCACTTTTTACATCAGAATACGCACTATTTTTCCCGTTATTATTAATGGTATATTGCCTTGTTTATCTCACAAATACACATGATAAAATCACATTTGTTCAGATAGAAAAGTCAGTTTTCATACCTATGTTTTTTTTGGTTTTGACCTACTTTTGTCTTAATAAACTTATTATTGGAACGTGGATTGGGCACTACGGCGCAAAAACGCATTTGAATTTTGACATCCTTATAATTGGTGCAAACTGTATTAAATTTTTTTTGAAACAAGTATTTTATTTGCGCTACATCGCAGAAGGTTCGAAACAAGCTATCTTCACTTTTTGCTCTAACCCTTGGGTCGTTTTTTCGACAATGGTATTTTTTTTCGGACTTTGTTATCTTGCTTTACGCAAACAAAGTAACATTTTTTTTAGGTTAATGATGTTGCTTCTGACTATGTTTTTATTGACAATCGCACCTATCTCTAACCTGTTTTTTTATTATTTTAATTATATTGAAACAGATAGATATAATTACTTTCCGAGTGTGTTTAGTAGCGTTTTGATAGCTGTCGCTATTTTTTTTCTTCCGCAAACGCTTCGTACCGCAGGAGCATGTTTGTATATATTTGTAGGTGGGTATCTTACTTATCAAACAAATATTTATTGGGAAGAATCTGCGAAAGTTTATCACAGCCTCATAAAAAATTTTGACTGGAACGATAAGGATACTATCATAGTGTTGAATATTCCTGATAATTATTACGGGGCAAATATGTTCCGTAAGTCTGATAAATATGATTCTTCGCTACAGTATGCGCTGGAATATCAATCTGGCAAACCATTCAATGGTAGAGTTTATGATGTGCTGTCTTATAATATGGTTGCGCCTAATAATGGTTGTGAAGTGAGGATTGATAACGATTCTTGCTTAACGATAGCCGTTTCGCAATGGGGGACGTGGTTTTGGAATAACGGTATAGGAGCTTCTAATTACAGCAACGATTTATATAAAGTGGAAATGGGCGATTTTTACTATTACTTTACATTGAAACGTCCGGTTTCAGAAAAAACAGTCTTCTTATTGCAGAAAGGTGATTGTTGGGAGGAAGTGATTTGGCAAAAATAAAAAAAAGCCACCCGAAGGCAGCTTTCGTATTATGATTCAAATACTTCAATTTCTCGCGTTTCGACAACTAAATCGGTAAACTTACCTTTGAAGCGCGTAGCTTTAACAATGTGATTATCAATCCAATGATAATTGCCACCACGCGGCTTCCCAAACAAGATGCCGTGATACTTGAAGCCGTGTTTATTCAACCACATTTCTGTAATAGAGCGGTGAGCTTCTGTGCGTGATGTGAATAAGAAAATAATGTGCCCTTCGTCATACCACTTGTTAAGTATTTTCAAAGCATCAGGATAGGGTAGTATCGTTCCCATTCTTTCCGGCTCTTCATTAGGAACATCATCACAGATTGTTCCGTCTATGTCTATTAAAAAATTTTTTACACTATCAGGTAAAATGGGGCTAATCGCTTCGCCTTTTTCGTTAAAGGCTTTTTGTAACTCATGGTTGTTATTCATAATAAATTATTCGTGAAAAATACAATGGAGTGCAAAGGTAATATCTTTTCAATTTAGAAACCACTCCCATATCGGTTATTAACAATTTATTCAATTTTCGCACCAATTTTTATATAAGCCACAATGTTTAAAAAATTATCTTTACATCAAAGTAAAACAAACAATATGCGTCACATCTTTTGGTTTCTCTTTTTTGCCAACACCATGCTTTTCGCGCAAGGCAAAATTCAATCACCTAACGAATTTTTACCGCACAAGTTAGGCGACAACTTTACTCCACATCACTTATTGGTAGATTATTTTGAATATGTTGATGCCAATAGTGATGCAGTACAGCTACAACGCTATGGCTATACCAAACAAACACGTCCATTATTGTTAGCCGCTATATCTACAAAGGCGAATATGCAAAACTTGGAAACTATCCGCAAGGATAATCTCCGCCGATGTGGACACTTAAAAGATGGTGTTGCTCCTACCACCAATATCGCTATTGCGTGGTTGAGTTTTAGTGTACATGGTAACGAAGCCGCGGGCTCCGAAGCCTCCATGCAAGTTTTATTCGATTTAGTAAATAGCCTTACCGTAAATAATGAAATTTCAAAATGGTTGGAAAATACAGTAGTATTGATTGACCCATCACTTAATCCAGACGGTTATTCACGCTTTACAAATTGGTATAGGGATGTTTCAGGAATTTACGCTAATGTAAATGCGGATGCTCGTGAACACCAAGAGCCGTGGCCCTATGGGCGAGTGAATCATTACTTGTTTGACCTCAACCGCGACTGGGCATGGCTCACGCAATTAGAGTCGCAGTATCGTGCAAAAGTTTACCACGAATGGATGCCGCATATCCATCCCGACTTTCATGAACAAGGTTATAATGAACCATATTATTTTGCACCTGCTGCGCAGCCGTATCATACCTATATAACTAATTGGCAACGCGAAGCTCAGGTTGGTGTTGGGCAAAATCATGCAAAATATTTTGATGCAAATGGATGGTTATATTTTACAAAAGAAATTTTTGATTTACTATACCCAAGTTATGGCGATACCTACCCTACATACAATGGTGCCGTTGGTATGACTTACGAGCAGGGTGGAATTGATGCAGGTCGCGCAATTATGACGAATAATAAAGATACGTTGAAACTTATTGATAGAATAACACACCACACTGCTACGGCACTTTCAACGGTGGAATACACGTCGCTTAACGCGAACAACATTGTTAAAAATTTTGAAAAATATTATAACGATGCACAAAGCAATCCGGTAGGGGATTACAAAACGTATATATTGCATGGTGCGCCTAAAAAACTCAAAGCCATTAGCGATTTACTATCAGCGCATCATATTGAAAATGGCACAACGGCATCAGGTCAAAAAATTAATGGCTTCAATTTTAATAAACAAAAAGAAAACAGTTTTACCACAACAGCTGAAGATTTGGTGGTAAGTATGTATCAACCGATGTCCACATTAGCACAAATTTTGCTCGAACCTTCAGTAGCTTTAGTGGATTCGTTGACTTACGATATCACTGCTTGGTCATTGCCTTATGCGTATGGTGTGGAGTGTTACGCACTCAAGCAAAATATTGCCCTTTCAGGTGGGTATAAATTAGCGGAAGCTAAACAAAAACTGCCTAATAAGGTATATGCATTTGCTATCAAAGTTGGTGGCTTGCAAGATTATAAAGCAATATTAAATTTATTGTCAAAGAAAATTCAGATTCGATATAACATAGAAACAACTTCCATCAACGGCAATACATTTTCACCTGGAACCTACTTCTTGTTGCGTGGCGATAATGCTGACCAAACCAATTTTTCGGAATTAGTTAGTTTAAATGTACCCGATGCCATTCCATTAACTACTGGTTTTGCTGATAAAGGTGTGGATTTAGGTTCAGCTAAATTGTTGCTTGTAAAACAACCAAAAATAGCTGTGGTGTATGGCGAGGAAGTATCTAACAACGAATATGGTCAGGTTTGGCATTACTTTGATAATGATTTGGCATATCCGTTTACGCCAATTTCGCTCAAACAAATAAGTACAATAGATTTAAGTGCATATAATACACTTATTTTACCAGAAGGTTATTATAATTTTGATTCTGCATCAACTGCGACTATTCAGACGTGGATTAGCAAAGGCGGAAAGCTCATTGCCATAGGTAATGGTATCAGCAGTATTGAAGGAAAAGGAGATTTTGCCATCGCCAAAAAAGAATCGAAAAATAAAGACGAAGAAAAAGCTGACGAGGAAGATATTTCAAAATTAATAGACCACTACAGTGAGCGCGAGCGCAAAGCATTGACGAATTTCATTCCTGGCGCGATTTTCAAAACCACAATGGATGCCACTAATCCGTATGCCTATAATGTGGGCAGCGAATACTATTCACTCAAAACCGGTGGGTACAAGTACGCACTACTCAAAAAGGGAGTTAACGTTGGCTACATCGAAAAAAATCCGTACATATCGGGTTTTGTAGGTGCAAAACTTAAAGAAGCACTTAACGAAAGCTTGGTGTTGGGGGTACAAGAAATGGGAAGAGGCACAGCCGTTTATTTGGTTGATAATCCGTTGTTCAGAGGGTTTTGGTATCAGGGTAAAATGTTGTTTAGCAATATTTTATTAGTCAATTAGGCACAGCATTACAGAAGTAGAAATACTTTAAAAAAAAATGCAAAAAATTTGAAAGTTAAAAAAAATGCCTATATATTTGCACTCGCATTTATGCAATGGGGCGCATAGCTCAGCTGGTTCAGAGCACCTGCCTTACAAGCAGGGGGTCGGAGGTTCGAATCCTTCTGCGCCCACAACGACAAAAGTCATGCTGTTATAGTATGGCTTTTGTCGTTTATAACACATTTTAAATAGTATGCAATTGTCTAACAATTTAAAAATCATAAACTTATTATGGCAACAGTAAACGTTTATCTAACCTTTGATGGTAACTGCGAAGCAGCTTTTGAATTTTATAAAGCAGCATTTGGTACTGAATTTCAATATATTGGGCGATTTAGTGATATGCCAAGTGGAGAGGAAAATAAGCCTGTTAGCGAAGCAGATGGCAACAGAATTATGCACGTTTCCTTACCAGTTAGCAATGAAACTATGCTAATGGGAAGTGATTCTCCTACTGGTGGTGCATTTCCATTTGTGCAAGGTAATAACTACGCCATATCCATTAATGCGAGCAGTAGGGCAGAGGCAGACCAACTGTTTAATGCGCTATCAAGTGGCGGGCAAATCACTATGCCCATGAATCAAACATTTTGGGGCGCATATTTTGGTATGTTTACCGATAAATTTGGGATAAATTGGATGATGAATTTTGATGAACAACCACACGTTTAGCCACGACTAAAAATAGCAAGTATTATTTATTTGCTAATTGCCCACAAGCAGCATCTATATCTTTCCCTCTGCTTCTGCGTACAGTAACCGGCACATTTTGCTTGGCGAGAAATGCTGCAAAGCGATCAATGGTATCTTCATCTGATTTTTCGTACAGCCCGTCACCAATCGGGTTGTACTCTATAATATTTACTCTTACTGGGAAAGACTGGCAGAGCTTTGCCAATTTAGCAGCATCTTGGAGTGAATCATTTTTATCGCGCAAAGCGATATATTCATACGAAATGCGCCCTTTGGTGTGTTGATAAAAATACGTTAGCGCATCCATCAATACTGCCAAATTATTCGTTTCGTTGATAGGCATAATTTCATTACGTTTGGTATCATCTGCTGCGTGCAACGACAACGCCAAATTTACTTTCGAAGCATCATCAGCCAATCGTTTTATCATTTTGGCAATTCCGGCGGTGCTAATGGTGATTCGGCGAGGCGACATATTCAACCCATCTGGAGCAGTAATTCGCTCAATGCTGCCCATTACATTTTGATAATTGAGCAAAGGTTCACCCATCCCCATAAAAACAATATTGGTAATCGGATGTTGGAAATGCTCTATCGCTTGTTGATTAACAAGCCACACTTGGTCAAAAATTTCGGAGGCATCTAAGTTGCGGATGCGGCCCATTTTTCCGGTAGCACAAAACATACAGGTCAGGCTGCAACCCACTTGGGAAGATACACAAACCGTATAACGATTATCATATTGAACAGGTATTAAAACGGATTCAACTAAATGCCCGTCAAAAAGTTGCCATCGGGTTTTGATAGTGTTATCAGTGCTTTTCTGAATTTTGTCTTGTCGAATGGCTCGAATTTCAAATTTATCTGCTAAAAGTTGACGAGTTGTTTTAGGCAGATTAGACATTTCTTCAAAATCAGTACACCCTTTTTGCCAAAGCCACTCGTAGATTTGTTTTGCCCGAAATTTCTTTTCACCCATCCCAACTATCCATTCTTCCAAAGCTACTTTTGAAAAATTCCGAATATCTTTTTTAATGATTCCATCCATACATTATATATTATGTGTGTTTTACTAAACAAAGGTATCTAAATTATTAAGTTTATAGTAAGTACGGCAGGTAACAATATTTCGGAACCGTTGTTTTTTGAAAGAATAAGTTACCTTTGAATAATAAAAAATAACTAAATTTGGCACTTGTCACATAAATATAAATATTACAAAAAATTTATATATGAAATTTATAAATGCACTGATTTACACATTGATTTTGTGTTTAAGCACACTACATCTATATGC
>JAGOHC010000144.1 GCA_017996375.1 Saprospiraceae bacterium
CAAAAAAACAAAGTGTATTTCAAAAGTTAGTATCGTTTGTAGAGAAGTATAAAGGAGTTGGAGGTCAATTATGATAAAAGCCCACCCTATTTGCAAGCACATTGCCAAAGCCCCACAAGCCAACGCTAAAGCCAATTTTTGCGATAAGCGAGAGCAAAGACAAACTCGTTTGATCTTTGCCGAGCGGAGCAAAAATCAGCGAAGCTAAAGCTTGTCAATAAGTGTGTCTTACCCAACGCACGGCAGACAGAAACGTTGTAGCAAATTGAAAGAAAAATGACAGGAAAAACAGAACACCAGTGCACAACAACGTGTATAAAACATTTGGCAGTCAGTGGTTTATCAAGCATTTCAGCTCGTATCAAAAGTAGTTGTAGCTTGATAGGAAAGTGCTTCGAAATCGGCAACTAACCATACCGCCAACCGTTATCAGAAAATCCAATTGAACAGATAACCGCACAAGATAATAAACAGTGTTACCGTACCGAAAAAGATGCCGATAAACTTCCACGTCATCACTTTTTTCAGAAGCATAGCTTCGGGAAACGAAAGACCAATAACCGCCATCATAAAAGCTATAGCAGTGCCGAGGGCAATGCCTTTCTGAACAAATACTTCTACGATTGGGACAATTCCAGCAGCGTTGGCATACACCGGTACAGCAACAATAACGGCAAGGGGAACGCTATACCATTTGTCGGCAGAAAGAATTTGCTCAAAAAAACCATCCGGAACAAATCCGTGCATGGCCGCACCTAAGCCAATACCGATAAGCACATAAACCAAAACCCCGCTCACAATTTTCCACGATTCTCTAATGATTGACGGCAATCGCTTCTTAAACGAAATGCTTTCGGTTTCCCATTTTTCTGTTTCGCCAATGCTTTTCTTTTGAATTTCAAGCACCCAAGGCGTAAGAAATCGTTCCAGACGAAACTTCCCCAACACCATTCCTCCAAGCATACTCAGCACCATACCGCTTATGATATAAACTAATGTGATTTTTACACCAAAGGTTCCGAGAAACATCGCAATGGCTATCTCGCTCAATAATGGGGAGGAAATCAGAAACGCCATAGTAACACCCATTGGGATGCCGCCTTTCACAAAACCGATAAACAGTGGCACGCTGCTGCACGAGCAAAACGGAGTTATCAATCCAAGAAGAGATGCCAGAAAGTACTGAAATCCAAACATTTTGTGTTTGGTAAGGTAATTCCGCACCTTATCAACAGGAAAATAGGCGTTGATTACGCCCATTATCGCGCTGATTAAAAACAGTAAAATCAATATCTTGATGGTGTCGTAAAAGAAGAAATTAACGGCTGAACCTAAATTGCTTTCGGCATTTAAGCCGAAAATACCGTAAACCAACCAATCTGCAAAAGTTTGTATCATAGCTTATTTGATAATTTGTTTGATTTTCTCTTTTAATTCTTTTTCATATTGTGCCTGATCGTTGCTGATGGCAAACTTTTTGACAATATCTGAAACATCTATGCTTTTCTTCTTTTTCTTATTCTCCAAAATAACCGTTTGTGATTTTGCATTATATTTGGTGACTAAAGTTTTGTTTTGTTCATCAGAGAGCTTAATGGTAGTAAATATTACGTCTTTTTTATCAAAGTTATTTTCGATAATTGTTTTGGTGATGTTTTCTAAATTATTGCATGCTCGTGCTTGGCAGCATGGCAGATTTACCTTAAAATAAAGCATTTCAACTTTTGACGAGTTATTGGCAAACATAATAGTACTTACAAATAGCAAGATGATAGATGATAAACTGATTTTACATTTCATTTCTTTGGTAATTAATTAGTTATTAAAAAGATTTTTTGTGTGATTTGCGATATAGACTAAACATAGCATAACCGGAACTTCGACCAATACACCGACCACTGTTGCCAAAGCGGCACCGGATTGAAGACCGAACAAAGAGATTGCGACTGCCACGGCCAATTCAAAAAAGTTACTTGCTCCGATCATTGCGGCAGGAGCAGCCACATTGTGTGGCAACTTCCACGCTTTCGCCCAACCATACGCCACAAAGAATATCAATATAGTTTGAATAATCAATGGAATAGCGATAAGTAGGATATGAAGAGGGTTGTTCAAAATCGTTTCTCCTTGAAAAGAGAAAAGAATAACGAGTGTAAGCAAAAGTCCGCCAATGGTGAAGTTGTCGAATTTCTTAACGAACACGTTATTGAAATACTCTATTCCTTTACGTTTTACAATACTCATACGAGTAATTACACCTGCTGATAGCGGAATAACTACGAATAGAACCACTGATAACAACAAAGTGTCCCAAGGGATTTCAACACCGCCAACGCCTAACAGAAATGCCACAATGGGAGCGAACGCCACAAGAATAATCAAGTCGTTCACCGCCACCTGCACCAACGTATAGGCTGCATCGCCTTTGGTAAGATAACTCCATACAAAAACCATTGCCGTACAAGGTGCAGCCCCCAAAAGTACTGCCCCGGCAAGGTATTCGTTTGCCAAATCAGCGGGAATCAGGTTTTTGAAAATCACATAGAAAAATAACCATGCGATACCGAACATCGTAAACGGCTTTATCAGCCAGTTGGTGACGCAGGTTACAATAATGCCTCTTGGTCGCTTCCCTACATTTTTCACGCTTTGGAAATCGACTTTGAGCATCATCGGATAAATCATCAACCATATCAATATGGCGACTGGGATTGATACGTTAGCATACTCTAATTTGCTCAATGTTTTGGGTATAGCCGGAATATATTGCCCGATGGCAATGCCGACAACGATACATAGCGCCACCCAAATGGTGAGGTATCGTTCAAAAAAGCCTATGCCTTGTTTCTTCATTTCGGATTCAAAAGAAAATTAGTAATAGATAATATGCCCCAATTGCAACAAACAAGAGCCCTACAATCGAATTCAGCCACTTTTGAAATGTGGTAACTTTTCCATAAAACTTGCCGACATTCTCCACGCTAAACGCCAGTAGAAAAGCGATAATCAGCACAGGCAGAGCGGTTGCAACAGCAAAGACGGCAGGCAGTAAAAATCCGCCTTCGGTGCTTGCCGATAAAGGAATAAGTGCGCCAAAATAGAAAACACCGCTTGTGGGACAAAATGCCAACGCAAATAACGCTCCGAGCAACAAGGCTCCCAAACCGCCACGTTTGGCAATTTTTTCAACGTTACCTCCAAAGCCGAATTTAGGCAAATGCAGTTTGTCGCCAAAAAGCATAAATAACCCGATTAACAATAATGCCGGACCAATAATCATTTCGCCGTATGTCGCCAGCCATTTTTGAACAGGAAACAGACTTGCGCCTTCGCGGAGAATCAAAAGCAGAATAATGCCTAAAATGGTGTATGATAAAATTCTGCCGAACGTATAAAGCAGCCCGTTGCGAAGAACGATTTGGCGATTTTCAATGTTTCTGCCGATATAGCCGATAGCCGTAATGTTGGTTGCCAACGGACACGGACTGACTGCCGTAAGCAAACCCAGCAAAAATGCCGTAATGACGGGTATAGAACTGTTATCCAATAAATTTTGAAGCCATTCCATTATTGCAAAAGTTTGGTTATTTCCTCTTTGAGCTGGGCTTTAAACACTTCCGGTTGACCTTTGGCGTAACTGAAACCCATATCGGTCAAATTTACAACGTTGCCCCCTTTATTTAAAATCAAGGACGACCACGCCACCTCGTATTTTTCGGCAATGGCTTTGTTTTCTTTTTGCGAAATGTCTATGATTTTGAAAACCAATTTGCCCGATTTCTGCGCTTCTGCAAAATCCGAGTCCAATACCTCTTTCGTAAGCATTTCAATGGCGCGGCAGGTTATACAACGCTGTTTGCCGTGAAAATAAAGCACTTCTAAAGTGTTTTCGGTTGTCTTTGTGGCAGCAGTTTCCGTTTGTTTCTGGGCATTTCCGCAAGCAACGAAAGAGCTAATGATAGCTAATAATAACAATAATTTTTTCATCGTTTTTAGTCTTTTCTATTCAATACTTCTTTTACTTCTTGCAACGACATTTTGCCCTTTGCCACCACTTTTTCGTTTATTACAAGCACCGGCAACTGCATCACGTTGTACGCCATAATTTTCATCAGATCTTCTTCTTTAACCACATTGGCGTCAATACCCAATTCGTTTACTGCTTGTAAAACTGTTGCATACAGTGCTTTACAACTTGAACATCCCGTTCCTAAAACTTTGATTTCCATTTTCTTTTAATTTTAAATGATTACTATTCTTGTTTGTTGTTCGCCAAACTACGAACATATTAAAACTATTACAAGCAAAAAAATGGCTGTTGAAGGCAAACATTTCTTTTACAGAAATGCTACTCTTTGCAGCAATCTCCACTTTCGCAAATACATTGTCCGAAAAATTCTCCAAACAAAACCTTTGCTTCCTTCCAATTTTCCTTGTTAATACAGTATTTCACTTTGGGTGGAATAATCTCTCCCTGAATCAGTCCGGCATCTTTCAACTCTTTCAGATGTTGCGAGGCGGTAGCTTTGGCAATGGGCAGAATTTCATGAATTTCGCCAAAAAAACAGGTTTCCTGTTGCGCTAAAAACTCCATTATGGCAATACGTGCTGGATTGCCCAAAGCCTTTGCATAGCGTGCAATGCGTGTTTGTTTGTCGGTATATTTAGTAGCTGTCATATTCTTTTTAAAAGTGTTCGCAAATATACGAACACTTTTAAAAAATAGCAACACGTATTGTTCTTTTATTCCGAATGTATGGAAAATAAAATTATGAATTTCTACAATTCTTATAATAAACAGAGACCAAATCTTTCAAATTTGGTCTCTGTTACAAACACAATTTTAATCTGTTATTGTTTCTTGTAACCGCATTTGGGGCATACGCCATTCTCATCCAAAGCAATTCCACACAAAGGACATCTGTCAATCTTGTTTTTGGTAACGAATGCCCAACTATCATCTCTATGCCGACAAAATGTCGCCACGTGAATATATTAGAGGCGTGCGCTTGAAAGAGATGGACGACCCTGTGCTCAATTTCCAAATATCCAATAATTTTCAGGCGGTTCGGGTGCTTCGCGGCTATTTGCCCGGCGACGAAGAGAGCAACGAATATGCCGTGCTGATGCGTTGGGATAATATCTACTACGAAGAGCCGACCGATGAAGCGACCATTGCCAAAAAGATTGTTCGCCTTGGGCTTATTCAGTGGCAAATGCGCTCTTACCAAAATTTGGGCGATATGATGCAGCAAGCTGAATTTTTTATTGATGCCGTTTCCGGTTACCGTTGCGACTTTGCATTATTTCCCGAATTTTTCAATGCGCCGCTCATGGCTCAATACAACCATCTTTCAGAGCCGAATGCTATTCGTGAATTAGCCAAATATACCGACGAAATTGTAAACAATATGTCTGAGTTGGCTATTTCGTACAACATTAATATCCTCACCGGAAGTATGCCCGAAATGCGCGACAACAGCCTTTACAATGTGGGATATCTCTGTCGCCGTGACGGTACGCGTGAGAAATACGAAAAACTGCACGTTACGCCCGATGAGGCTCGCGTATGGGGAATGCAAGGCGGCGATGTGCTGAAAACTTTCGATACCGATTGCGGTAAAATTGGCGTGTTAATTTGCTACGATGTAGAGTTTCCGGAACTTCCACGCCTGCTTGCCGACGAAGGTATGCAAATTCTTTTCGTGCCTTTCCTTACCGACACACAAAACGGCTATTCGCGTGTGCGACACTGTGCACAAGCTCGCGCCATTGAAAATGAGTGCTTTGTAGCTATTGCGGGATGTGTGGGCAACCTGCCGAAAGTGCATAATATGGACATACAATATGGACAGGCTATGGTGTTTACACCTTGCGATTTTGCTTTTCCTACCAACGGAGTAAAAGCGGAAGCCACACCCAACACGGAAATGATATTGATTGCCGACGTGGATTTGGATTTACTTAACGAATTGAACCAATTTGGAAGCGTGCGAAATCTACGCGACAGAAGGAAAGATATTTATACTTTGACGAGAAAGTAGAATAGTGAGTTCTGTAATTTCGATATCCTAAATAGAAATTAATAGATGAATTTGATAAAAACACCACTGTCCGTCCGATTTTTAAATACGGTCGGAAGAAAATGTCAGTGGATAGTTTTGTAAAGTGGGAATTGCGGCAGTTTCCTACCTTTTTGTTTTAATGCCCTATTGACGGGCTTTGAGCCAATTCCCGGACTCGAACCGGGGACCTACGCATTACGAATGCGTTGCTCTACCAACTGAGCCAAATTGGCAAATCCTTTAA
>JAGOHC010000145.1 GCA_017996375.1 Saprospiraceae bacterium
GGGTTGTTCCATCAAAAGAAATTACAGCCTCCGACCCCGCCGATAGCGATGCACTTTTTGAACCTGCAAACGACAAAGTTTATCGTCATCCTACCTTTTATAACTTACCAGATGAAGTAAAACATATTTAAAACTCATCAATGTATCCTGTTATTACCTTACAAAAAGGGAAAGAAGAATCATTAAAACGCCAACATCCTTGGGTGTTTTCAGGTGCAATAAAATCGTTTTCAAAACCTTGTAATGATGGCGAAATTGTTTGTGTTCAAAATAATAGAAACGAATTTTTAGGCATAGGACATTATCAAAACGGTAGTATTGCTATCCGAATACTTTCATTTGAGAAGATAACAATAGACGAAAATTTTTGGGAATTAAAACTCAGCCAAGCACTTTCAGTTCGTAATACTATTCGTTTAGTTAATAATTCAGAAACAAATTGCTACCGACTTATACATGCAGAAGGCGATGGGTTACCCGGACTTATTATTGATATTTATAATAATACTGCCGTAATCCAATGTCACAGTATTGGTATGCACCTTGCAGTTGAAAACATTGCAAAAGCAATTTTAAAAATTCTCAACAATATTGCTGCTATTTATGACAAAAGTAAAGAAACACTGCCAGAAAATTATGCGAAAAATGTTCTAAATAAATATGTATATGGAAGTGGCTCACCTCAATTTGTATTAGAAAATAATTGTCAATTTTGGGTAGATTGGGAAACTGGGCAAAAGACTGGTTTTTTCTTAGACCAACGCGATAACCGATTTTTACTTTCACACTATGCTAAAGAAAAAACTGTGCTGAACGCTTTTTGTTATACTGGTGGTTTTTCTGTTTTTGCATTAAACGCTGGTGCTAAATTAGTACACTCAGTTGATGTGTCAGCTAAGGCGATAGAGATAACAAATATAAATGTTGCAAATTGTAAGGATGTTGAATATCGCCATCAAAGTTTTAAAGAAGATGTTATGCTTTTTTTAAAACAAGCACCTTTAAAATATGATATAGCTGTAATTGATCCTCCTGCTTTCGCAAAATCATTAACTAAACGGCATAATGCAATACAAGCATATAAACGTCTAAATATCAACGCCTTACAGTGTTTAAATAAAAATGGTTTGCTATTCACTTTCTCTTGCTCTCAAGTGGTGGACAATCAATTATTTTATGATACAATCGTAGCAGCAGCTATCGAAGCAAATCGAAAAATAATGGTATTGCACACACTTTCACAACCTGCCGACCACCCTGTTTCCATATTTCATAAGGAAGGAAAGTACCTTAAAGGATTGGTATTATTTGTGGAATAAAATTAAATTCAATTACTAAATTCTTTTATTCAAATCTTTTGATTGGCGAAACTTCTGTATAATTTAATTACTTGATTTGCTTCTTTTACATCATGGGCACGTAAAATGTTTGCACCTTGTTTGAGTGCCTCCCAATGCAGCGCAGCCGTACCAATTAGTGCTTCTTTTGGAGTTATTTGTAGTGTTTTATAAATCATAGATTTACGAGAAATGCCAACTAAAATAGGTACATTCAAAAAGGCAAATGTGTTCAAATTATTAAGTAATTCAAAATTTTGACTTATTGTTTTTGCAAATCCAAATCCTAAGTCAATAATAATATCTTTCACATTTTTTTCTCTCAGTTCACCAATTCTTTTTATAAAATAATCTAAAATATCTGTCACTAAACCATTAGGATAATAGGTTAATTCTTGCATAGTTTGTGCATCACCTTGCATGTGCATTATAATATATGGAACATTATTCTGTGCCACTACATTAAACATCTGCGCATCTTGTTGCCCACCAGAAATATCATTAATAATCGAAATACCCTCTTCTATTGCAATTCGTGCTATAGATGCTCGAAATGTATCTATTGAAAGTATAGTATCAGGAAATTCTTTTTTAATTAATTTAATAACTGGTAGTATACGTTCTAATTCTACATTCTCAGGAATCATTTGCGCTTTAGGTCGAGATGATTGTCCGCCAATATCAATTATAGACGCTTCTTCTAAAATCATCTGCTCAACTTTTTTAAGAATACTTACTTCTGTATTATACTGACCACCATCAGAAAATGAGTCTGGTGTTACGTTCAAAATTCCCATAACTATTGGGGAAGATAAGTCAATTAATTTGCCATTACAGTTGATAGAAAAATAGTTTGCTAGCATCTCTAAAAAAATATTCAAAAAGAATAACGTCAAATACTTTACTTTTATCAAAAATAGTAGTTTATTTGTGTCACAATTTAAAAAATTGTAATAATAAAATTATATTTTAATTTTTGTGACATCCTTCTCAAACCGACTTGACCCCCTTTACCCCTCCTTTTTTTATTTGTAGGAAATAATATTGGCAAATAATTTATATGCGCCAATCACTCCTGCTGGCAGTTGTCTGAAAAATGACAAGCCAGTATATGCAATTTTCCCTTTTCCGTAATTTGCAACTAAAAGCACACCTTCTCGAGTAGGTTCATTTGGGTCATTACAAGATAATAGCGGTCTTATATTTTGAGTGTCCCATGTATTTGCAAAATATAACCCTCGCTCTTGAACCCAGTTATTAAAATCAGAATCATCAATTTTATTTGGAAAATTAAATATAGGATTCGTTGAATCTAAAACTTTCATTTTAGCATTTTCCTCCGTAACGCGCTCTCTTGAAAGTTTGATTTCAAAGGGTAATATTTTGTCAGTTACTAAATCGAAATTATTGTTGTATTGATAAACCAATGTGCCACCATTTTTTGCATATTCCCAAAGTGACGGATTGTGAAATTTTAAATAGTTTACGGTGTTTAATGCCCTAATACCTAAAACAATAGCATCGAATTTTGACAATGTTTCCAACTGCATATCCGCTTCGTATAATAGCGTTACATCACAACCAAGTTGCCTTAATGCTTGCGGAACATCATCACCTGCTCCCATTATATAGCCAACCTTTTTTGCTGTGCTTTTAATAGGATATTTTATAAATTTTGGGAAGGCATTTCTAACTACTGTTTGTAATGGGATATGGTCATAATCAACAATATACAGTGAATTTGTATATTTTCTATTACCTATTTCTACAAATGGAATCAGTGTTGCATTCACGTAGTCATCGTGCATATTCACTTCAAAAGTGAATACTTTTTCTTGTCCTTTTTGTGCTAAAGAAAAATCATAGAAAAGTGGAGTAGCATGCCAGGATTCTGGTTCGGCAATACTTACTTTTCCGTTAATATTATCTATACCAGCAGTTACTTTAAGTTGAATTTTTTTAGGCGAATTATCTGTTGAAATATATGACTTCTCATCACAGTTCACAAAAACAGGTGGAGTTATTTCAAACGGGCGATAAGTTTCACCTTTATCCGATTCATTTTTTTTATACACAACATTTGTCAAATATGTAAATGGGCTTCCATCTATCGTCAAATAAAAAACAGCTTGAATCTGTTTGGGTGTTTCGGGTAGTCCACGCAAAACTTGATCATCCACCCAATACATACCTGTAGTCCAAGGCTTTGTTAGCCAATAATGTGTAGAATTTTGAACTTCATCAGGAATGGTAATTGTTGATTTGTAGGTAAAAGATTTATTATAATTCAACAAAATTGAAACAGTTGTATCTTTCAACAAAGGGTTTATTTTGATGCTGTTCAATAAAACGTTTACATTACTTCTATTAATTGCTTCGCAAGTTATGCCAATAGTTTGTCCTTGTGTGGCTGAGTAATCATTAGCAGTCACCTCTAAATACAACCCCAAACAAGCAATTATAACCTCTTCAATTTGTGACAATTTTATTTTTTTCCAATATCCTTCTGGCAAGGCTTCAATCATTTTTTTTGCTACAAATAATTTTGAAATGCTTCCAGATGGGTTTGTTGGATCAAACTCTTTTTCGATTGTTGCCAATAATTTTCCAATTGATGCACCCCCTTCTACCCTACTCCACGTAGTATTTATTTGATACATTATATCATTATTGAGCGTTGTGTCACCTTTTAGTTGTAACAAATATTCTATCTGTTCACCACGTGTGCCCGTTGTACCAAAACCCTGACAACGATGTTGACTCCTGCTTTCGGCAGCAATCTCAGTTATTGATTTTCCTTTTAAAGGTAAATACGCACCTACATCAATAGCGCACATTTTTGACTTATCCGCTTTCTCAAATTTTTCTTGACTCCCATAAAACCACCATGAAGTATTAAAAAACAAACGCTTGGGTTGCCAAGGTGAGTTGTAATTTTTATTATACAATCTTACATCACCAGCTATTTCGAATGCCTCTGTTGATAATATTGCAGAAGCTGTATGATGCCCATGTGTTTCTGTATTTGGGTCATTTGAAAAACGATTAATAACTACATCCGGTTGTGTGTTGCGAATAGCCCAAACAACATCAGACAGCACCTCCTCGCGATTCCATATTGTAAATGTTTCATAAGGAGTTTTTGAAAAGCCAAAATCATTCGCTCTAGTAAATAGTTGTTTGCCGCCATCAATTTTTCGAGCCATTAGCAATTCTTGTGTTCGCAATACACCAAGCAATTCGTTCATCTCTTTGCCAATTAAATTTTGACCGCCATCCCCGCGAGTTAACGAAAGGTAAGTAACCTCGTAGTGTTTTACATTAGCCAAGTAAGTTATTAAGCGCGTATTTTCATCATCTGGATGTGCCGCAACATATAGAACCGAACCCAAAACTTGTAACTTTTGTAAAGCAGCTTGAATATCAGAAGCGGAATATTTATTAGGTGCTTGTGCTATTATAACACTCGAAATTAAGGAAAGAACAAAAAAAAATAATTGGCGCATTTTAAATGGATTTGGTGAAGAGTCGTCATAAAGTATTACAACAACAATTACTTACTAAAACTATCAATATTTAAGGCAATTTTTATCAAATAGGATTTATCATATCTAAGCCGATAACTGCCTTTTCAGCTCTGCTGATACTTCCTGCTCGCAAAAAACCTCCTGTTGCTTTAGCAATTTGTTCTGCAAAACTTAAATAACTGAGATATATTTTTTTAGCAAACTTTGCTTCTAATTTCGGAAGCACATCATTCAATTTTGAAAGTTCCAGTGCAATCAAACGATTGCGATCTTCAACTTTTGTAGGAAATTGGTCCATAATCTCTAGCATCCTTTTGTCAAAACGCTCATTTACTAAATCATAATAAGCATTCATTTCATCAGAAAGATTACTGAATCCGCGAATTTCGGCTAATCGGACAGCCCAATCTTGTTCTTCGCTTTCTATTAATCCATCAGCACCCGCAACTAAAACTGTTATATAAGGTGTTGCATCCAATAAAACATTCATTTCAGCTAAAGATAATCCTTCAAATTGTGGAATCATATTAAAATAATTTTTTATTGATTGAATTTCGGTACAAAAATATGAAAATTTATCTTTGCAAAATATTTTTACACCAACTTGTCTTTTTTTTGGTTTAACTTGCTCTATGTCTAAGAATTACAGTTTAAATGATAAATTGTTTGACGTTGCTGCTACTCTCACACCACTAATGCAACAATACACACAATTTAAAGCGAAATATCACGATGCTATTTTGCTGTTTCGCGTTGGTGATTTTTATGAAACTTTCGGGCAGGATGCAATTACTGTTTCTTCGATTTTAGGCATTGTATTAACAAAACGTAACAATGGCGGCAATGATATAGAATTAGCTGGCTTTCCTTTCCATTCCTTAGATGTATATTTACCCAAGCTCATCAAAGCAGGAATGCGTGTTGCGATTTGTGAACAAATGGAAAAACCATCTCCTCAAAAAAAGATTGTGCGACGTGGCATTACAGAAGTGCTTTCGCCTGGCTTAGCAGCCGACGATACTTTGATAGATCATAAAACCAATAACTTCTTGTGTTCTGTTTCATTTGGGAAGCACGAACAATATGGAGTTGCATTTTTAGATTTATCTACCGGAGAATTTTTAGTAAGTGAAGGCGACTATGCACATACTGACAAGTTGTTGCAAAATTTCAATCCTTCCGAAGTAATTTTTTCGCGCCAGTATGGTAAAGATTTTGAACATTTATTTACTGATAAATATTATACTTATCCAGTAGAAGATTGGGTATTTGAACCCACTTTCACACGAGAAAAATTATTGCAACATTTTGAAGTAAAAACATTAAAAGGCTATGGTATTGAAGAATTATTTTTAGCTCAAACGGCTGCTGGTGCAATAATTCATTATTTGCATGAAGCCGAAAACAACAACCTCAAGCATATTTATAC
>JAGOHC010000017.1 GCA_017996375.1 Saprospiraceae bacterium
GCCCAACAATACATGAATGAGATAATATTTGACCGCAATGCGGAGGATATAACAAAGCTCATTCCCCGCAAAACACACACCATACACAGCACGGTTAAATTTACGTTTCCGAGCGATTATTTTCAATATGGCGGTCGCTGGATGAGTTTTAACAGTGGCGGCTCACCTCAGTTCGTTACTGGAAGTATAACGATAACATATTCGTCTCCCGGCGTGAAAGAGCTACGCAATTATTATCAAGGACCCTCCGATAATAACCCTGCACTATTGAGTAGCTTTACCCTGAAAGCAGCCAATGCAGCGTATGCTCCGCCGGATGATGTGTGGGAAATCAACAGTACGGAAACGTGGTTGCCCAACTGTGCCGCGTATAGTGATGCAAGTGCCAATACGGATAATACAGTTTCTACGGCATCAGCGTACATCAAATACGGGAGTGGGCACACGTCATTAGTCAAACCCATCATTTTTGTAGATGGATTAGATTTTAGTGAGACGGAGTACAAAGACCCAAGTAGCAACAAAGTAATACGACACGGCGCAACGGGCTGGGACGTATTAGTAATGGGTGCAGAAGAATCATTTTTGGAACAAGGAGAGGAAGAAACCTTTAAGTTGTATCCGGAAACCTTTCAGACATTACGCACACAAGGGTATGATGTGATTTTTTTAGATTTTACAAGCGGAAGCGATTATATCCAAAAAAATGCACTGTTGCTGAAAGCCTTGATACAACGCATAAACAGAGAAAAAACAGGAGATAATCAGGGCATTGTACACGAAAACGTTGTGGTAGGCGCGAGTATGGGCGGACAAATAGCGCGATATTGCTTGGCAGCCATGGAGCAAAACGGAGAGGATCATTGTACCCATACCTATGTATCCTTTGATTCGCCACACAAAGGAGCTACCATTCCGTTGGGCATACAAGCGATGGCATATTACGCCGATAAGGCGGGGATTGCATCAGGCGACAACAGTTTTTGGTTGAAACTGAACAAGCCTGCGCCACGCCAACTGCTAATTGAGCATATTGGCAGTTTAATGAAGTCAGGGAAGATGACACAATATACATGGGCGCATGGTCAAGGTATTAGTAACGATTTTAATGACAATTACGATTGCTTACGAATTAACTATTTAAACGAATTGACAACCTTAGGTTATCCCAAACAGACGCGAAACATTGCCGTTGCTTGTGGGTCAGAAACAAATGCTTTACAAAATGCAGGCACTTTGAACGAAGCAAAGTTGTTGGAAGCGAATGCCATAGTGTATAATATGGGATTACCGGTGGCAAGGGTATTCCAGTTTAATTTATGGGCGGCTAAAGGCGGAACGTTCAACGATGGTGTGGAATATATGGACGAGTGTTTCATTGAAACTTCAACAGAAAATGCGTCCAATCTTTTGTTTTCTGCAGCTATACCAACAACTTTTACTGGGTTGTGCGGGTCAAGTATAGGAGATTTTCCGCAGTATTATACGAGTAGCTCATTTAGATACGCCAATGCAAATAATGGCATTCATTTTGAGAACGCACCGGGCGGGTATCGGGCAGATTTGGTAGGTATCAAAAATCTTTTGGATGAACAGCTCGGAGCCTCAACAGGAAGGTTCTATAATATAGTTAACGGCTACACTGTAGATTTACCTGCTTCTAAAAAACGCCAATGCTTTATTCCTACCATGAGTGCCTTAGATATTGATATGCCGATGAATGAAGCTAACTTATACTTGAATTTGAAGGACTATATTTTGCAAAATCCGCATAAAAATCCTTTTAAAAGTTATTTTGCTGTGAATGAAAATAATAGTAATGGAGGCTTGAACCTCAAGCACGTAGAGATCAATACAACCATCAAAAACTGGGTAAGTACGGAGATAAGTAAAGGGGGCAATGAGTTGGCATTATCGTTACCTGTATCTGCTGCCAAAAAGATATACAATTTTGGCGGTACGCGCAACAAAATGGGCAGTGTCAATATTAATCAGGGCGGGGAGTTGTATATCAACAACTGCAACACATACTCAGGGTATATAGAAGACCCCAACCAACGCGTAATGGCAATACCAATGGCATCTTTCGATGTATATACAACGGGTTGCGGTACGGCACAAGTAAATGTAAATACCGGTGGCTACCTGTATATCGGGGCTGCGGGTGTTTGTAACCAAAAGGGTATATTACATATTACTTCGGGCAATACGCTACATATCAAAAGTGGCGGCACGCTGCGCGTTATTGGTGCTTCCCAACTCATTATCGAGTCAGGCGGGAAGTTAGTGATAGATGCGGGCGCGATAGTACAGTTGTGGGATGGTCAGCAATCGAACGGGCAAGCGAAGATACACATTCGGGATGGTGGGGAGTTGGTTGTCAATGGCAATTTTAATTTCAGCGGCAACGGCTACTTCCACTTTGACGGGTTAGCTACATTCACGCTCAATGCGCCATCGCTTGAGATGGAAGGGCATGCAAAAGACTGTCGCTTGTTCAGCTTAGGGGGTGGGTTTGAAATGACCTTTACAGATAAGGTATTGCGCTTGGGTAACTGTGCAATTGAAAGTGGCTCGGGTTCTATATTCCTCAATTCAGGAGCTAGGGGTATCTTCAATGATATGGAGTTTCGCCCGATAAATAATGTAGGCAATTCGGGTGCCAAAATCATAACTGCCAACGGTGCAGCAAGAATATATGTTGAAAACAGCGTATTTAAGCACCTCGAAGGGGGCGTATATGCGTTCAATATGGGTGAGTATATAGCGGGGCTGCCACCAATTTCGGTAATAAATTGTGCGTTTACGGATGTAAATTTGGGAGTAAGTGGAAATAACGTACCCAAAATACAGGTACTCGGGAGTACGTTTAGTGGCGGGGGTACTGCGGGCATACGTGCATATAATGTAGGAAAGGTGTTTGTACACAACTGCCAAGTAAGTGGTTATACTCGCCCGATGCCATCTGTATCGGAAGGCGAATTATTGACGGGCGGTCTATACCCTTCGGGCATTGCAGTAAATACAAGATATATCAATACCCAACACGCATTTGAAGATATAGAAATAATCAACCGTACAACAGAACTCACACTTGTCAATACATCTGTAAATAACTGCAATGTAGGTGTTGATGCGGTGTCGCGGACGAATTTCTTTGGCTCGGGAGGAACGACACTATCCAACAACGTGGTTGGCATTTGTATGAAAGGGGGCAAGATGCCATTTCCAATAGAAGATTATGGTGCTTTGCATTTGGATTGTTCGAAAGTTTTGGATAATACGAAGTTTGGTATTTTTGGTAAAAATATATGGTTGAATATTGACGAGTTGCAAAATAGCGACGGTGTTCGTGCCAATCATTTCAGAGCCTCTACGCAAGTAAATTCTTACATGATGCGACTATTGTATGAGTATCCGTATAGCTGCCCGCCGGGATTTTCTGCGCGAGGAAACTATTGGGAAAATGTTAGCTTCGTCTATCCAAATACTGCGAATGAAATAGTGCGGGTGAGTGCTAACTGTAGCATATCCCCAAATTCAAATGCTATTCCGTTAAACACGTATCCACGAGCAGCGGCAGCACCTACGGAGTGTAAACTGGGTCCGATTGGTGGTGGCGGTGGTGAAGGAATTGTTGGCGAATTTTCAAACTGCGATGTAACCCGTCAATCAGAAATCGTTGCGGTAGATGACCGTTTCTTAGCAGCGAACCGCACAATGTTTAGATCCTTAGCAGAAGGAGGAGAAATAACGGATGAAATTCGACAAAACTTTGCCAAGACAAGCAGTATCACTACTGCCGAATATGGCATATTGGGTAATACTTGCAAAATTATGACCGATGTATCGAAGACCTTGATAAAGGCATCGGCGCAGGGCTTAGAGGCAAACCCGGAATCATTCAGAGAGCAGAACGGAATAAAATATCAGTTATTCCCAAATCCGCTTACGGACTATTTCTTCGTAAAGGTAGAGCAAGAAGGCGACTACACATTACAAATATTTGACATATTAAGTCGCTCGATATATACGCGCTCCTTTGATGCTGTTCTTGAGGTGGAAACACCGAATTGGCAATCAGGCATTTATACTATCATGCTGACCGATAATAAAACGGGGCAGTATGTTAGTCATAAAATCTGTGTGCAAAGGTTATAAATATGTAATTATCGTTCAGCTAATAAAAAAGTGAGGTATTCTTGAAAAGGAGTACCTCATTTTTTTTACTAAAAAAACAAAATATATCCGTCTATTTTTTGTATTTTTATTGATATGCAATTAAAAAAAATATGTTTGTATTGATATTTGCCAAAAATAACCCTCATAAAGCAATTATATTTGCACTATTATTTTTATAACCAATTTTTCGTTTTAATTCTAATGATGATACGTTCTTACATTGCAGGAATTGGGCACTACGTACCGGAATGGGTAGTAACCAATGACGACCTCTCTAAAATAATGGATACTTCCGATGAGTGGATACAGGAGCGCACCGGAATCAAAGAACGGCGTTATGGCAAACGTCATAAAGAAACCACCACTACAATGGGGGCACGCGCTGCCGAAATCGCATTGCAACGCGCAGGCACCACCAAAGAAGAAATTGACTTTATTATATTTGCTACACTCAGTCCTGATTATTATTTTCCGGGATGTGGCGTGCTACTTCAGCGTGAGTTAGGCATCACGCAACAAGAAGTGGGTTGCTTAGACATACGCAACCAGTGTTCAGGGTTTATTTATGCCCTCTCTATTGCCGACCAATTTGTAAAAACCGGTATGTATAAAAACATACTCGTAGTTGGTGCGGAAATGCACTCTATGGGACTAGACTATACCACGCGAGGGCGCAACGTGACCGTCATATTTGGCGATGGTGCTGGCGCAGTAGTGGTACAACCTTCGCCCGATGGCGAACGCGGCATACTGACTACTTGCTTACACGCCAACGGCACGCACGCCGAGGAGTTAGCATTTATTAATCCGGGTTCTCATGGCGGATACCACTTAGGCACGGAGAAATTCGGCTATGATAGTAGGGAGTATGGTGGTGTGTTTTTGACACAAAAAATGTGGGATGATGAAGATATTTACCCCGTAATGAACGGGCAATTAGTTTTCAAAACAGCCGTAGTTAAATTTCCGGAAGTAATTATAGAAGCACTCACCAAAAGTGGGCTTACGCCTAAAGACATTAATATGCTCATTCCGCACCAAGCTAATTTGCGTATCAGTCAATTCGTACAACGGCAACTCGGCTTGCAGAATAATCAAGTTTGGAATAACATACAACGCTATGGCAACACAACTGCCGCATCCATACCTATTGCCCTCAGCGAAGCCTGTGATGCAGGCGCCGTCAATACTGGTGATGTGGTGTGCTTGGCTGCCTTCGGCAGTGGGTTCACGTGGGGTGCTGCCCTGATGAAGTGGTGATACACTAAAATACTATTAAGGTGGCTTTATTTTTGCGCAGCGATATACATCAGCGCAAGGGGTTTCTCCTGTCTATTTCTTAACAAAGAAAATATCGTATTGTGTAAAAAACTATCGTAAAACTTTTACTTTTTTCTTTTTATGCCTTTCGGCGATAACCAAAACGAGGTACTGTCTGGATGTTATGATTGCGAGTTAAGCTCAACTTTGAAAATGCTTGGTGCCGAAATTATTGGCTTTTCGCGGATAAAAGTTGTAGCGAGTAGTGGTATTCGCCTCGGCTATACGTTCAGGAAGCCCAAAAAGAGAAGAAAAAGTAATATCAACCTAAAAAATCCACTCTCCTATCCACCTTAAATCCACCTTGTAATACTTGTTTTTGCCTATTTGGAGGTGTATGTTTGTGCAACGTATCGTACGACAAAAAAATATTGTACGTGATTTTCAAACCTTTTAAAATTTATTTTATAAAAAACGAACTGTCACATCCGTAGTAAATTCATTCCGAAAAATTTGTTTGTTTGTGTACAAATCTGTACATTAGCAGTAGCGTACTTACGCAAATATGTTCTTTAGTGCGAAAAATAACACTAACAGTGACTATTAGTGGCATATATGCAAGTACATTTCTGTAGTACCGCTTGTCTATTTTACAACAAACATCTTCGGCACTAAACTATAGATTATAACGATAAGGTTAATTCATAGGCTTTTTTGACAACAAGAGTTGTCACATGAAAAAGGTTGCTCATCAATAGCGTAATACGTCATTGAGATGAGTATGCTTTGCCGAAAATCTGTATATAAAAAACTTCAAAAATATTTTTTAACCTTTAAATTTTCAATTATGAAAAATCATTTCCTATTACTCATTTTCGTGGTGCTCATCCACACCTTGCAGGGGCAGCCGTTGTTTAGGGTGCTAGACTCTTCCATACCCTGCGGAGAGCAGTTGTCCGTCATACCAAACTTCAATGCTGGTATTTTTTCAAGCTACCAATGGAATTTTGGCGATGGTATCACCTCAACCCTCTACCAACCTGCTGATGTTGCATATACAACAACCGGCACACGTAATGTCAGTTTGACCGTAAGTAGCAACACACCATTTGTCATCATTAATACAATCACTATAACCGCTGATGACGGTGGTTGGGAAGAAACTAATTGTGGAAATACGCCCGATTTTTATCTGGAATTTGAAGACGTAAACGGTAATTACATATTTGAAACTTCTGCTGTTGCAAATACCTTCAACCCTACTTTTCTTTTTAGCGGTGGTATAATAAATACGTCCGCATTTGTTATTAAAATATGGGAACGAGATAATCAGGGATTCTGCCAAATAGACGACTATGTAGGCACAATCACTATTCCAGCAGGCGCAACAGCCGGAAGCTATCAAAACGGTAATGGCGAAACTATCCTAATTTCTACCCAAAATGTAACAAGTACTACTTTTACAAAATCGGTTAGCTATACCGCAAATGTCCCTACTACAATTACCGGAAATCATCCCTTGTGTCCTGGTGAGATACTAACATTGGGTGCCCCTGCCGATCCAAATTATACATATCAATGGTCAACTGGTGCACAAACCCAACAGATTCCGGTATCTACAACGGGTACATATCGCGTAACAGTAACTGCTCTTAACGGCTGCACCGGAGTTTCCACCTCAACCGTGACCGCATCTACGGTTGAAGCAAACCCCATCGTAGCCTGTGCAGGCGGTGTATTAGTGTGTACAAATTATTCATCATTTATCAGATGGTTAGATCAATACTTAAATCCCATAAGCGGAGCCACAGGAGCCACCTACCAACCAACCGCTAATGGCATTTATTATGTTGAACGTACGCTCTATTGCGATGCAAGGAGTGAAGGCATTAGTTACCCGAGTTGCGTAGTAGGTACACCACCAACTGTAACTGTCAGTAGCACAAGTACATCTGTCTGTGCAGGGCAACCTGTCACATTAACAGCAAGTGGTGCAACCACATACCAATGGAACAATGGTGCGACTACTAACAGTATTACTGTTAATCCAACCGCCATCACAACCTATACTGTTATAGGAACGACTAATGGGCTTTTTTCTAATCCTGTTTCCACAACTATATCTGTAATTGCAGCACCTACGGTAACCGTCAATAGTGCATCTATCTGTGCGGGACAAACAGCTACGCTCACTGCCTCCGGCGCAACAACTTATCAATGGAGCAACGGCGAAACGGGAAGCAGTATCAACGTCAGTCCAACAACAACAACAACTTATACCGTAACAGGAACAACAACAGGGTGCTCGGCAGCTAATCCTGTTTCCACAACCGTAACCGTAAACGTAGCACCGACAGTAACCGTCAATAGTACATCTATTTGTGCAGGACAAACCGCTACGCTCACCGCTTCCGGCGCAACAACGTACCAGTGGAGCAACGGCGCAACACAAAGTACTATCAACGTCAGTCCGACAACGACAACAACTTATACCGTAACCGGAACAACAGCAGGGTGCTCGGCAACTCCGGTAAGTGCAGTTGTAACTGTAAACAGTTCGCCGACAGTAACCGTCAATAGTGCATCTATCTGTGCAGGACAAACCGCTACGCTCACCGCTTCCGGCGCAACAACGTACCAGTGGAGCAACGGCGCAACAGGAAGTAGTATCAGCGTCAGCCCAACAACAACAACAACCTATACAGTTACCGGAACAACGGCAGGGTGTACGGCTACGCCTGTGACTGCAATAGTAAATGTAAATGCTACACCTAATGACAGCATAATTATAAACGGCTCAATGCTAACTGCTTTCCAGTCAAATGCTACCTATCAGTGGATTGATTGTGACAATAACAACCAAGCTATTTTTGGTGCAACTAATCAAACGTTCACACCATCAGAAAGTGGAACTTATGGTTTGACAGTAAGCAATGGCGTTTGTACGAATACTTCAATTTGTTATCCAATAATTATATCGGCAATCAACGAAGTTGATGAATCGTTGGGAATCAGATTATTTCCTAATCCGAATGACGGGTTGTTTATACTACAATTTGTCCAAGCAGTAAAAGAAGGTGAGTTGCATATTTTCAACGAAATTGGGCAGCGTGTTTATGTTGCATCAATTGATCAAAAAGAAAATATGACAATAGATTTAACAACCCACCCGAGTGGTGTATATTTAGTTATGCTAAATATCGCCGATAAAAGCTATGCTTTAAAAGTAGTTAAAAGATAATATAACAGCATAACCTCACATAGCCGTCCGGCAGTATTAACCCCGCACTGATTCGGGCGGCTTATTGTTTTTGTTTTTTCAATTCTTGATAATTATAAGATAATTTGTTTAGTTTTGGAGATGAAATATACCTTAACACTATCATGCATACTCCTGACTGTATACGTCGGATTTAGTCAATCGAAAGGTGCTGCTAACAACAACATTGCCAAGGGCAATCTTTACTTTTATTGGGGTTGGAATCGCGCTTGGTACACTACCTCTACATTGCACTTTAGCGGAAGCGATTATGATTTTACACTAAAAAAAGTAGTAGCCAAAGATCGGCAGACTGCAATATCTGCTAAAATATATCTGAATCCAAGATATGCAACCATCCCGCAGTATAATTTTCGACTTGGGTATTTCTTCAAAAATAATTGGGATATTTCTTTCGGTATTGACCACATGAAATATGTGATGCGGCAAAATCAAGTTGCGGAACTTTCGGGGTATATCAACGATAGCCAATCAAGCTACAATGGTGTTTACGACCACGAGCGAATTATAGTAACGGAAGATTTTTTAACGTTTGAACATACTGATGGGTTGAATTATCTAAACCTTGAGTTAAGACATTCCAATAATATAATGGCACTCGGAAAAACTAAATTCTTCTTCAAAAAAGGAGTCGGCACAGGTGTTATGTTTCCAAAAACAAACACAATGTTACTCGGAAAAGACCGCTATGACGAATTTCACATAGCCGGTTTTGGCATAAGTGCCGTTGCAGGATTGAGTGTATCTTTCTTTAATAATTTTTACATCCAAACCGAACTCAAAGGCGGATATATTAATTTACCCAAGATCAGGACGACGCTTTCGAATGCTGATAGTGCCAAGCAAAACTTCTTCTTCTCTCAAATTAACATAACCTTAGGCAGTATGTTTTCCCTTTTCAAAAAATAAAAGGAAACTTCTAAACATTTTTGTATATTTAGGCAGCTATTTACAACAAAATCCTAATCCATTGGCATGGAAAATATTTTTTTACATCACAGCTTTTCAGTACCTTGTTCGTTTTACTTACTGAAGTAATCAATTATTTTATGATAAAAACAAAAGTATCACTTTATGAAAACGACCATCATCAAACTACTCACATTTATTTGCCTTTGCCTTTCGGCGAATATTTATGCACAAGACATCATCATCCTGAAAGACGACACCAAAATAAAATGTACCATTGAAGAAGTTAGTGAAGAGTATGTGAAATATAAACCTTGGGCATCTTCCGTTGACCGCACCATCGTTTTGGATAGAAACCTAATTCGCAAAATAAAATATGAAGGCGGCGACCCAGATGTTATGGATAAAAAAACTATCGAAGAAAATTACTTCATGGACGATACACGCAATGCCATTAAGTTAGGATTTACCGGAGTATTAGCTGATGGACTCACACTTGCATACGAAAGAGCCATTGACCCGCGCTCATCTTACGAGATTATTGCTCGTTATCAAGGGTTGGGTTTTGCAAGCGATGGGTTTTACCCTAAAGGTTTCGGATTAGGCGCTGCCTATCGTTTTAATTTGGCAAGTTCGGAACGCAAAGCTGCTAAAAATGCACATATCCTTACTGGTATGTATTTTAAACCGGAAGTTTATTATATGTACAGCAGCATACCTGTATTTACTGGCACAACCAACCGCTCTGATTACAATGTATCCAATGGCGGAGTATACCTAAGTTGGGGAAAAGAGTGGGTGCTCAATAATGTTTTCGTATTAGAAGGCTTTATTGGGTTTGGTTTCGCAATTAATTTGGGCGATAATGTGGAAGATTTATACCCGAATTGCCCTGATTGTGAACCACCCTTAAACGTGGCTATAAGTGGTGGAGAAATATTTAACTTGTCAGGAACACGTGCTGCTTGGGGCTGGGGGATTCGTTTAGGCTACGCATTCAACACGGCGAAAGATAAGGCAAAACAAAAGACAAAAAGTAAATAAAACAGTTACATGACAACATAAAAAACGGCAACGAGGTTATTACTTCGTTGCCGTTTTTTTATTCACTGGTTTATTAATACGCTCTTGCAAACAACACACGCTGCTGCGATGGCTTTCCTGTAAGGATACACCTGCCGTTTTCAAGCGAATTATCCAAGGGTATGCAACGGATAGTCGCTTTCGTCTGTTCCTTAATAGCTTCCTCTGTTTCGGCGGTACCGTCCCAATGGGCAGCTACAAATCCGGTTTTAGTATCCAAAATATGCAAAAACTCCTCCCACGTATCTGCTTTAGTAATGTGTTCATCACGGAATTGTTTGGCTCTGTCAAACAAATTTTGCTGTATCTCTATTAAGAGGCGTTCCACGTATGTGGCAGTTTCTTCTACCGAGATATTCGTCTTTTCTTTTGTATCGCGGCGAGCAATTTCTACTCTGTTATCGGCTAAATCGCGCTCCCCGATACCTATACGTATTGGCACGCCAATCATCTCATATTCCGCAAATTTAAAGCCCGGGCGTTTCTTTTCATCCGTATCGTATTTCACACGAATACCTTTATCTTGCAACGCCGCCATGATTTTTTCAGCAGCAGCATTTACAACTTCTGTAGGTTTTGGGATAGGGATTATCACTGCCTGCAAAGGGGCTATTTTTGGCGGTAATACCAACCCATCGTCATCGGAGTGCGTCATAATCAAGCCCCCGATAAGGCGTGTTGATACACCCCACGATGTTGCCCAAACGTATTCTTCTTTGTTTTCTTCTGAAAGGAATTTTACATTAAATGCTTTAGCAAAATTTTGCCCTAAAAAGTGGGATGTCCCCGCTTGCAATGCTTTGCCGTCTTGCATTAATGCTTCAATACAATAGGTATCTTCTGCTCCTGCAAATCGCTCATTAGGTGTTTTCACCCCTTTTATGACGGGCATCGCCATCCAATTTTCGGCAAAATCGGCATAGACATTTACCATTTTCACTGTTTCGTCAATAGCTTCTTGCGCCGATGCGTGTGCGGTGTGTCCCTCCTGCCAAAGAAACTCTGCGGTACGCAAAAACAGTCGAGTACGCATCTCCCAGCGCACTACGTTTGCCCACTGGTTGATGAGTATGGGCAGGTCGCGGTAGGACTGAATCCAATCGCGGTAAGTATTCCAGATGATAGCTTCTGAAGTTGGACGCACGATTAATTCTTCTTCTAATTTTGCTTCCGGATCCACCATGAGTTTTCCGCTCTGTTCGGGGTTTGCTTTTAGGCGATAATGCGTTACAACGGCACACTCTTTGGCGAAGCCTTCGGCGTTGGTTTCTTCAGCCTCAAACAAACTTTTGGGTACGAACAGTGGGAAGTATGCATTGACGTGCCCGGTAGCTTTGAACATACGGTCTAATTGGTCGCGCATATTTTCCCACAAGGAAAATCCGTAGGGCTTGATAACCATGCAGCCACGCACAGCGGAATAATCGGCTAAGTTTGCTTTACGGACAATATCGTTGTACCATTGCGAATAGTCCTGCTGGCGAGGTGTTATTTCTTTTGACATAATAAAAGATATTACGATGAATTGCGCTGGAATAATCAAGCTATTTTTCATAATAGGAAACGCACGAGTAGCACAAAAAGATTCGTGCGATGGAATACTTGATTACATTGCGGGTGCAAATATCCTAAATTTTGCGCGATGTTTGCAAGTGTATTTTATTTTCTGTTGATATTATTGATATGCGTTTTCACGGTAGAGAGCGAAACATTCATTTCAGCACTGATTTCTTTTAACGGGCGCTTTTCGATGAAACGCATTTGATACACTTTTTTTTCGGTTGGCGTAAGCCGCTCTACAAATTCTCCTAATACGTTTCCTTCTTGGTCGGGCAGCGTGGTTTGTTTTTGATGGTTTTGTGTACCGGTATTCAGGCTATTAACAAATCGCTTTACCTCACTCAGCACCCACCAATCGTTGTAAATAAGATAGAGGCTGATGGTTGTCACCACCAACCAGGGTGTATTGCGCCATAACCAAGAGTGCTGATATTCCATTGCGCGTGGTTCTCCATAAAATACTAGCAGCTGTATTACCCAAATAATTGTCAGGAAAAGTATAATTGCTGTAAAGGGTTCGGGATGCCATTCTACTAAATGTGCGAGCTTAGAAAACAGGTTGCCCTTCATCCGCAACTCCGTCATAAGCAAGGCTGCCTCGGTATCTTCTTCGCTTATGAATCCTGCGAGGTTGGTGCTGGTTTTGGTTTCTTTACGACCATGGCGATACATCGCCATGATTTTTCTTCTGATAATGTTATTTACATTGTTGATACGCAGGGCTAATATGACTACTATGACACAAATCATTACTGCCATGATGATGGTTGCGGCGAAGTTGTCAAATTCTATGATGATATTTAATCCCTTTGCGTGCTGGACATGAATGAGCAACCCTGTAATAATGAGGATGGCTAAGGTAAGGATAATCAAAACGGCAACTAACGGTATCGTGCCTATTATCTGTGATAGTTTTTTAAAGGCTGAAGCGAGCATTACAATTAGGCGTTACTTAAAAATGGTAAAGCGAATATACTCATATTGCCCTAATATTTTACATAACATTGTTAAAATTCCGCAATCGTACACTACGATTTTGCAATTTTTGCCATAAAGTAAGATTCAAATATCGTGAATGGCAGATAAACGGCGAGAAAAGGAATGATAAATCCGCTTCGCGGAAGCGTAGGGTATATTTTGCGGAAAGCAAGAATAAGCACCAATACCAATAATAATTTTGCGAAACTCGCAATCATACTCAACCTTACGAAAGCACTTTTGTCGCTGCGCTGCGAAGCCCTTTGCGCCATTTCAAATATTATAATGCTGAAAAGCACAAACAACCCCACCAATATGTGATTAAGGTTTTGATACGACACAGCATTGCCCTGATAATGATATAACACATTTAATAACAGGAACACAATCAGTGTGATGATACACAGTTGCAGATAGAAGGTAGTGCGTTGCATACAATTTTACTTTCGCATCAGGTCGCGGAATACTTGGTAAAGTGCTATTAAGGTAAACAGCAGTGCGCCTGCTAATGTGTAATAGGGCTTGGGTGTTTGGAAATACACATCCAACTTCTTACCGATAAATGTACCTATCAGAATAGTTATGCCCATCTGAAATGCCAAGCCTGCATACTGCATCACTTGTCGATTATCCGACAGCCTGCTTCGCTTTTTCTCCTGCATTTTGTGGAACGGATGCGTTTGGTTTAGCTGTGTTAGTCATATTCATATTTCGTACCATGCCGCTACTATCCATAGCACATGATACGTTGAATACCGCACCGGATTGTACTACCAATTTGCCCGTAGCAATCTCGCCGGATATTTCGGCGGTTTCGCGTACACTCAATAGCTCAGCAACTTGCAGTGTGCCAGTAAAGCGACCTTCAATAACGGCATTGGTGCATCGCACCTGCCCGTCAATATAGCCGGTTGGGCCAATAATCACTTTTGCATTGCAGTTGAGTGTTCCTTTAATGGTGCCGTCAATGCGAATATCATTTTCGGATACCACAGTTCCTTCCACCACCGTACCTTTTACTAAGGTGTTGATAGACGCGGACGGCGTTGTGGCTAAATTTTTATTAGCCATAGGGCTATTATTGCTTTTGCTTCCAAACATAGTAAGTAGTGTTTTAATAAAACTATTATTTCGTTTTGCTACAATGATAAGTTACATCTGATAATACGTTTATTTCATTCTCCTTAGTATAACAAGGGCGAAATTTTTGTGCTTAGATGCGTCATTCGGGCTGAAACGATGTCCTCTAGTGTGCAAGATACAGAACTATGCCGATGCAGCCAAACTATATCCCGAATATTTGCTATTGACAAATATTTTACATTATTATACGGTAGTTTCCGATTGCATAGTGCTATATTTGTACGCAGAAACAAACTGCATCGTGAAAGATACTACGCATAAAATTATTATCGCTATTGACGGGTTTTCTTCATGTGGAAAAAGTACCTTGGCAAAAGATGTTGCCCAACATCTTGGCTACGGCTACATTGATACAGGTGCCATGTACAGAGCCGTTACCTTATATTTCATGCGCCACCAAGTTGATTTAACCAACACCGAAACTGTTCTTCGGGCATTGGAGGCTATCAATATTCACTTCGAGCGCATCGAAAACAACAACCGTACTTTTTTGAATGACGAAGACGTAGAAGGGTTTATCCGCACACCCGAAGTATCCGCCAACGTCAGTCAAGTGGCAGCCATATCGGAAGTGCGTCGCGCTATGGTAAAGCAACAACAAGCTATGGGTAAACGGCGTGGTATCGTTATGGACGGGCGCGACATCGGTACGGTGGTATTTACGGATGCCGAATTAAAAATATTCCTTACTGCTGACAAATCCATCCGCGCACAACGACGCTTGGACGAGCTTGCCGCTAAGGGTTATAACATCAGCAAAAAGGAAGTTTTACATAATTTGGAGGAACGCGACCGCATTGATTCTACACGCGAAGACAGCCCGCTACGCAAAGCTGTTGATGCCATCGAAATTGACAACACCCATCTTTCACGCGAAGCACAAACCAAACAAGTGTTGGAGTTGGCGCTGCAAGCCATTAGTGGGCAGCAACTTGGCGCGGTTACAACACAGAAACAAAGTTTTCAAGTGGAGTGATTTTACGCATCTGTATTAGAACGTTTCATAAAAAACAGCTGTATCAGTTTTTGTTTTGATACAGTTGCAGTGCATTTAGTAGCATGAAACGGCTATTGCTTGACTAATGAATTATTGCCGTATAACGCGGCACGTTGCTCTGCAACTATTGGACTGTTGATATATTCATCGTAAGTCATTATCTTATCAATCATACCTTTAGGTGTAATTTCTATGACGCGGTTTGCCACCGTTTCCGTTAGCGTATGGTCACGCGAAGTAAACAACAAGATACCGTTGAAATCGCGCATGCCGTTATTGAGTGCGGTGATGGACTCTAAGTCTAAGTGATTAGTGGGTTCGTCAAATAGCAACACGTTGCCACGCAACATCATCATACGAGAGAGCATACAGCGCATTTTTTCGCCCCCCGATAATACAGTCGCATTTTTCAAACTGTCATCGCCCGAAAACAACATCCTGCCCAAGAAACCCCGAATGAATGTTTCGTCTTTATCCTGCGAATATTGGCGCAGCCAATCAATCAGTGTAGTGTCTTTATCCACCTGAAAATACTTCGCGTTATCTGCCGGCAGATGCGCTGATGTAACCGTTACACCGTATTCGAAAGTACCGCCAAAGTCAGTATCTTCCCCTGACAAAATATTGTAAAAAGCCGAAGTTGCCAAGCTGTTGTTCGACAGTATCGTAATTTTATCGCCCTTATTAACGGTGAAATGTACATCCTTAAACAGTACTTCGCCATTTGCGGATTTAGAAAGGTTTTCTACCTTCAAAATTTGGTCGCCGACCTCACGGATGGAGTTGTTGAAGATAATACCCGGATACTTTCTATTGGAAGGTTTAATTTCTTCGATGTTAATTTTGTCGAGTGCTTTTTTGCGGCTGGTGGCTTGGCGCGATTTGGAGGCATTGGCACTGAATCGGGCAATAAATTCTTGCAACTCCTTGATGCGGTCTTCTGCTTTTTTGTTTTGCTCAGAGCGTTGGCGCAAAGCTAATTGGCTGGATTCATACCAGAAAGTATAGTTACCAGTGTAAATCGTTATTT
This sequence comes from Saprospiraceae bacterium, assembly GCA_017996375.1. Classification (GTDB taxonomy): domain Bacteria; phylum Bacteroidota; class Bacteroidia; order Chitinophagales; family Saprospiraceae; genus JAGOHC01. Next base: position 16,423 of record JAGOHC010000017.1, read on the forward strand.
TGCCAAAATCAATATCCGCGACGTGCGTACAAACGGCATCCAAAAAGTGGCGGTCGTGCGAAACCACCAATACGGTATTTTCAAAGTTTGCTAAAAAATCTTCTAACCACGCTATCGTTTTAATATCCAAATCGTTGGTAGGCTCATCAAGCAACAGGATGTCCGGATTGCCGAGTAATGCTTGTGCTAATAATACGCGCACCTTTTGGCTACCGTCCAACTCTTTCATCAATTTGTAATGATATTCTTCTTCGATGCCCAAGTTGCTGAGTAGTGTAGCAGCATCACTTTCAAAATTCCAACCATCCATTTCGGCAAACAAGGCTTCCAGCTCGCCAGCGCGAGCGCCGTCGGCATCTGTGAAATCCGCTTTAGTGTAAAGCACATCTTTTTCTTTCATAATATCGTAGAGGGTGCGATGCCCCATCATAACGGTTTCAATAACAGTAAATATATCAAACTCGTAGTGGTTTTGTTTTAGAACGGCCATACGTGCGCCGGGCTCTAAGGTGACATGACCGGTGTTAGAGTCAATATCTCCCGCTAATATTTTTAGGAAAGTGGATTTGCCGGCACCGTTTGCGCCGATGATGCCGTAGCAGTTGCCCTTCGTAAATTTGAGATTTACATCTTCAAAAAGTGTGCGTTTCCCGTAACGCAAAGATAAATTCGATGCTGTAATCATTGTAAGATTCTTGTATGTTTGTAACTTGCGGGCAAAGGTACGAATATTTCGCTTATGCAACTTAATTATAAATCATTTGGAGCCGGAGCCCCTGTAATAATCCTGCATGGTTTATTTGGCACACTCGACAATTGGCAGTCTATTGCCAAGCGGTTAGCCGACAATTTTTTGGTGTTTATTATTGACCAACGCAATCACGGACGGTCGCCACACGAAGACGTTTTTGACTATCCCACACTTGCCGAAGATTTGCACGAGTTTATGGAGCAACAATGGATGTATCACGCAAACATTATTGGGCATTCGATGGGAGGGAAAGCTGCCATGCAATTCGCATTGCAATACCCCGATATGGTGGATAAGCTCGTGGTGGTTGATATTGCTCCAAAGCCGTATTGGGGCGGACACGAAAAAGTGTTTGCAGCTATCTTTGCTGTGGACTTGCAGACGGTTAGCGAGCGCAGAGATGTGGAGGAAATTTTGCGTAAGCATTTGCCCAATGAGGAGGCAACGGTTTATTTTTTATTAAAAAACTTATCGCGCAATGTTGCCACAGGGCAATTTGAATGGAAAGCAGACATCACCGCGCTATACAACAATTATCCGAACATTTTAGCCGCACCGACTGTACCTTCCAATGTTACTTTTAACAAGCCAACGCTGTTTGTCAGAGGGGCAGAATCAAAATATGTACAGGATGAAGATTGGCACGCCATTCAACAGCACTTTACCGATGCGTCACTAACCACTATTGCCGATGCCGGACATTGGGTAAATGCCGACCAACCAGAAAAATTGATTGCAAGTGTGCAAGCGTTTTTGCAAACTGGCACGTAGCGGCATTTTTCGCAATTTGTTGTACCTTTGCGCGCGTTAGTGTATATATTAAAACATATCATTAAAATAAAAATTATGAACTGGGAACTCATCACGTTGATAGCCATTGGTGCTGTGGCAGGCTATATTGGGGGCAGGCTCGTGTATGGCGAGGGGTTTAGCTTTTTAGAAAATGTTGTAGTTGGCGTAATCGGTTCATTTATAGGTGGCCGGTTATTTGATTTTTTAAATATCCAGATTGGGTACGGCCTATTGGGCAAATTCATCACGGCAGTAGTGGGTTCATTGATAGCGTTGTGGTTATTAGGGTATATCCGCTCATCCTCGCGTGCTACGAGGCGTAGGCGATGATACTATTTTTCGGTATATTGATATTTTTGCACGATATTTGCCAACAGTAAAGCGGTATAAATATTAAAAAGAAGAAGTATGAGCTTTTTTAAATCATCGCAAAACTCCAAAACAGAAAACCCGCTGACTTCGGGAGGCATCAGCCTAAAAGAGCAAGACCAAACTTGTATCGTTTCGGAAGGAACGCGCATTGACGGCAAATTTAATACCGCCGAAAATGCCCGCATTGATGGCACTATCATTGGCGATGTAGCCTGCGAAAAAAAAATTGTCATGGGTGAATCAGGACGCATACAAGGAAAGGTAGAAGCACTCACTGCCACCATCAAAGGAAAAATTGACGGCGATATGTTTATCAAAGATAGTTTGCACTTGCACGGCTCCGCTCGCGTGAATGGGGCTATCAACGCAAAAATTTTGACCGTAGAAGAAGGCGCGGTGTATAATGGCGCATGTAAAATTGGCGACCGTGCCGCGAAAGCATAGTTCATACGCATAGAGAAAATTAAAAACTAAAATTTGCTTACGAATCGAGACTTTATAATTGATAAATCATTTAACCAAGACCAAGCTGCCAACCTCTCACTCTTTGCAGTAGTGGGCGAGGCGTGTTTCGATTATTGTGTCATGTCGCCCCATAATAGCATGTTGCTACTCAAGAGCTATGCACTGCCGCATACTGCAGGTAATAGTACGTACAATACGCTTTACGACATTATGGAGCAAGCCGTTAAGGCAGACAGCTTGTTAAAATACACTTATCAAAAGGTACACATTTGCGTACAGTCGCCGAAATTTACGTTAGTACCGCAACTTTTATATAACTCAGACAATCGAGCAACCTATCTCAATCACCTCACACAGATTGATCATCAGTATGCTATTTTTGCCGATGCTGTTCCGCAGCATGAATGTCAAAATATCTATGCAACCGACATTGGTTTGTTGGATGCACAAAATGTATTTTTCCCGAACAGTAAAATTTATCACCATATTACCGTGCTGTTAGCGGCGAATACATTATTAGAAACGGCCGATTCCGAAAAAGTAATTATCAATGTACGCGGGCAAACGCAACAGCTGTTTGCGTATCGCCAAGGGCAGTTGCTATTCTGCAACCACTTTGCATTTTTCTCTACCAACGATTTCATCTACAACGTACTCTTGTTGTTCGATAGGTTTAATTTTAACACCGAAAAAACGCCCATCTATATCACAGGGCAGTTGCACACACAAACCGATATTTTCAAATTATTATCGTACTATATTGTACATGTACACACCCTCAACCGCAACTTTGTGCACCCTTTAGCTAATGCAAATTTCTTGCAGAAATTTTCGGTAGAATACTACTACGACCTGCTAAATATACACCAATGCGTATCATCGGAGGAACACTAAAGGGGCGAAGATTTTATCCGCCTGCCGACAACTGGCCCACGCGCCCAACTACCGATTTTGCGAAAGAAGGGCTGTTTAATATTTTGCAAAACCACCTCGATTTTGAAGCAATCAAAGTGTTGGATTTATTTGGCGGAACGGGCAACCACTGCTTTGAATTTCTCTCTCGTGGCTGCAACGATGTGACCTACGTGGACAAGTTTCCGGCGTGTGTGCGCTTCGTCACAAAGTTATCGGAAGAGTTGGGTCTTGCCGATAAGCTGCATATTATACGCGGCGATGTTTTCAAATTTTTGGAAATGAGTACCGCGCAATACGACTACATATTTGCCGGACCGCCCTACCCGCTGCCGAATATTCCAACTATTCCTGATTTGATTTTCCAGAAAAATATACTTAAGGCAGATGGTTTATTTGTTTTGGAAACTAACCCACAACACGACTTTTCCAAGCACCCAAATTTTTGGCAACTGCGGACATACAGCAAAACACACTTCTCTTTTTTTGACAACAGGTCGCAAAATAATGCTGTTTAACACACAAAAAATTGGCAAACATTGTATCTATAACGATTTTTTAATTAAAATTATATTGCAAAAAATTTGCATTTTCGGAATATAATTTATAGGTTTGAAATCGTAAACCACATTTCTCACTTTAAAAAACGATTTTGTATGAAATCCAAGATTCAATTCTCACCCCCCCCCCTATTTTAAAACAATTTATGTTTTCGCTATAATTCTAATACTCACAATTGCCTCTTGTAGAAAAGAAGACAACGTGAATTTAGCCAATCCCCAAAACGAAAACGAAATACAAAATAGAGCGTACGATCCATCTGAGTGCGGATTCGCTGAAAACTTTTGTGCGAGAGAATCTAAGTACCCACCAGTAGTAGCAAGGATAAGTAATGGTAGTGGAGTAGGCGTAATTATTGAAGTTGGAAACAAAGAATTTAAGACCTTCCCATTCAAGTTATTTGATGGAACAACGGGTATAATCGTGAAAGCCGAAAATGATATATATATCGGACATCAAAGTAATAATGAATACTTGAAATCTAAAAATCAGGTAGTTGAATTGCCAAACCAACTTGGAAAACTTCTCACCATAGAATATAATGCCAATTTTACTTTAGAAAATATTACAAACCGAATATGGACATCAACGGGTATAATTAATGAAGGAAATACCCTTCAACCTAAATTCAATTTCTCAACAGGAAATTGGGATTCAAAAATAACATAGGTTAGAGAATGTGATTACATCTTGGTTTCAAAAGTAGAAAATTTTATTTCAGTATTTTTTGAACAGGGGGATGCTTCTCATATAGAAGGTTTTATTGAAGATGCATTTAGTTCGTGTCCATCGGCTTACCCGGATTATGAAAGTGAAATTAATATCGGAGATAGATGCCTTAATTATTGTATTGACCCTCGTTGTGTTGTTGATTACTTACTAAATATTGATGCTGGATTAAGTGATTATCAAAAAAGGGTATTAGTTTCAAGGTATTTACAAGAAACGCTTGGTTTAACTGCTGACGAACAAAACTGGTTAACGCTTAACGACCAAAATAGCCTAATTTACGAAATTTATAATGGTTTATTAATTGCACAAAATCTGAACAGATGTGAAAGAGAAGATTGTGGATTAACAGGCGGGTATCATGAAATTGTTAAATTAGTAAGAGCAGGAGAAATTTTAACAGCGGATGATAAGAAAGAACTGTTGACATTCTTCTCCATCTTAAAATGTGATGATTCAGAATTATACAGTTGTTTTAGAACTGCTCAACAAAATCCAGGTAGTAGCATTGACCTGTTTTTAATGAGTATCAAGCAATCATTGCTAACGAACAATAATGCGTTACTTGATGGTTGCGATAACTTACCAGCATATACAGACAGATGGTTTGAATTATCAACATTTGACCCTCTCAGCGTTCTGGCTGTTAGAACAAAACTCGAACAATTAGGTGAAGAATATTGGATTCAAACACTTGAAAATGCTTCAAACACCAATATAAATACGAAATGGTGGAAAACCGCACCAAGTGTAAATATGGATTTTTTTGGAATAAAGATTACTCAATTTCCAAACAAACCATTTCCTCCTTTTACCCCATTTACCCCACAAGAGTTTTTTGATTATTTGCAAGATAACTTTGCCGCCGCAAGCTTTTTGGGAGTAGGTAATGCTTGTGAAGGTTCTATTCCTACCATACAAACATACTTTGAATATAATCAGCCAACTGATTATAATGAATGGACTATAGATAGTGGTGTGCCAGCTGTATTTACTATAAGTATGCCAGATGATGGCAATGTAATATGTACTCAACATGATATTGCAAATAAATACTGGACTTTTTCTACATTCAATGCACCAGGATGGTTGGAAGGAGACTCTTGGGATGGTTTTCATCCTGTAAGCGGCAACCGCCGTTTTGGATTAATCCAAAACCCTGATGGAAGTTATACTTTCTATACTTCTGGAGTGGATAGACTTACAGGATGGTGGCACAGAATAATCCCAGGAGAAGGATTTGCGTTTGATAAAGCAGATGAATTATGGAAATGCTTCCTTGACAATATCAAAACATTTGTAATAAATAATGGAGGAACGGTTTCTACTGACTATGATTGTACTACAGTTAGACCTAAGTGGCAAGAATTGCGTAATGCCATAAAGCAAGGATGCGATGGTTTAGCAAGTTCAATTAATAATTTTCCATGCGAACAAGCTGCACCATGCGAATAAAAATAAATATCAATAGTATAATTAACATTGTATTTCTTATATTAACACTAATGAATGCCATGATGTTATTATTGAGGGTGCTGTACAATATAAAAATTCATGGTGATTTTACAAGCTTATTATGGTACTCTTTTTCGTTATGTTGTTGTATTTATTGTTTAGCCTTTGCGATTTTGGTAATTTCTATATTTTATTTAAAAATTGAAAGAAATAAGGTTTATAATTATTTATTAGTCAATACTTTTATCTTATTGGCCCTATTAATTGCAACACACATTTAAAGATACAGATTCCGCATTTTTGCTCACTGTATTTCGCATAAATGGATAGAAATGAACAAAAAAAGTTTAAGCAAGTGCTGTGCTCACACTATACCTAAATGGTAAGAACTAAAAAATGCAATTAAGCAAGGCTGTGATGGTTTAGCAAATTCAATTAATAATTTTCTATGCGAACAAGCCGAGCCATGCGAATAGTTAAATTTGTAAAATATAGTATTTTTGGATTAACCGGTATAAACTTTATACTTCTTACAATAATATTAATATTAAAATATATTGTTAACTATAAGTGGTGGTCTGACCTATTATTTCCATATAGTATGTTTATCTTATTCATAATTATTCCAATGACTTTTATTTTAGTAATTAATATGTTGATTTTTAAAGAAAGATACCTGAGCTACAAGTTTTCATCAACTATAATTGCATTAATTATATTACAGTTTCTACTTATTTGGTTATTAAGAGTTTATATGGGGTAAGAAAAAGTGTGCATGAAATCACTTGCTATAACACAGCAAAACACACTTCTCTTTTTTTGACAACAGGTCGCAAAATAATGCTGTTTAACACACAAAAAATGACCAATTTTATTGCAAAGAAATAATTTTAACTAAAATTATATTGCAAAAAATTTGCATTTTCGGAATATAATTTATAGGTTTGAAATCGTAAACCACATTTCTCACTTTAAAAAACGATTTTGTATGAAATCCAAGATTCAATTCTCACCCCCCCCCCTATTTTAAAACAATTTGTGTTTTTATTAATTACATTACTACCCGTTGGTGCTTTCGCACAGTCCATTAAAAGTTTACTCAGTTACGAAGTTACCGAAACATCTTATTACAAACTTCCGCCGGATGTAGCTATTCAGTCGGTAAGTATGTTGGATTTGGTCAAGATGAAATTTACTACCCAGACGAAGCAAGTTGAAAAGAAAATTACTACGCAGAATGACCTGACTACTACGACTATTTATACACAACCAACTACAGACGAAACCAGTTTGAAGCGCAACGTTACCAAAAGCATTGTGGACAAAGACGGCGTTAAAATGTATGGTGCCAACAATGTACTGCTTCAAAGCATTAGCTATACCGCAGCGGAGCTTGCTTCATACAATGCCATAAAAAACCAGGTGGCAGCGCTTACTACTACCTATGGGCTAAACGCGAAACTAAAACCATTGACCACCGCAGATGCAACTGCCTTGCAAGATAATGGTTATGCAGTTGATATAAAACCCACCGGAGAATACGAGGTAGGTAAAGGAGATATTCGGACGGTTGTAAACCCTACTCATCAAGTGTTGGAGCAGCACTATTACAAAGACGGCGCATTGACCAATACGGTCATTCAAAGGTACACCCTTACGGAAGATGGCGAACACATTGTTCCGGTCAGTAAAGTAGAAAAGTTGTACGAAACTACGCCTTCCGGTTTGTGTTGGGAGTACATTACCGAACAGCGATATAGAGCCTATAAAATTAATGGCGTTGCGCTGCGTTCCAACTTCGCTGATAATAGTGAGGTGAGCAACATAAACGTTTACCCGAACCCTACGTCAGATGCAATTAATATTGAGTTACCTTTAATAAAAGATGGCGACAATCTATATAACATTATGATTATCAATTCATTAGGCAATGTTTTGCAAAGTTACACAGCCCGAAACGAGCAAACCGTTCGCTTGGCAACCGAAGGCTTAAGTGCCGGAATGTACTACGTGTTCATTGAACACAAAGGCATGAAAACGGTCAAACACTTTGTAAAAATTAGCGAATAACCCCGACACCTTTTTTTCTTATCAATATTAATTTCAAATAAAATGAAAAATATAATTTATATCATCATTTGCTTACTCGCAGTAAGCCTATCCCACAGCCTATTGGCACAAAAACCTGCGGAGTGCGAGCCATTTACCGTAGGCACCATTGTAGATACTGACCCCGAAATTATTACCGCGCCATTGCCGATATTGCCGACTTACCCAAACCCTAATCCCACACCACCACCTGTTGATGATTATAGAGAGATTATTTGGTTGCACGGATTAGGTGGAGACGGCTCATCGTGGGCAGATGCGCCAGATGCCACAACTTCTTCAGGTACTGCTGTGGCGGGATATCCAAAGCGAAAAGCAAGATCGTATGTGATGGATTATAGTACCTATGGAGGACATCCTATTCTTAGTGCAATTGAGCAAATAAACAATGTAGTATTGGGTGATATTAGACCGCAAGTAGAAGATACAAAAGACATGAATTTTGTTATCGCACACAGCCAAGGCGGCGTAATTGCACGTGGGTTGGATGACAAATATATCCAACAAGAAGCCAATCCTAATGAGGATGATTCAAGATTATTTAATGGCATTGTCACATTCGGTACACCACACCAAGGTGCACAGGTACTAAACAACAAAGATATGTTTGAACCTTTTGCTATAAGGGCTTGTGAAGGATTGACAGTAGCCCCCATTACAGAATTGGTTGAAAGTAACCCGATATTAGATATTTTTTCCGGAACTATACAAGAAAAACGATTGCAACTATGTGAGTTTTTTGGAGAAACGCTATTACCCCTCGTTTTTAATGATTTTGATCAGCAGATTACCGAAGGATACAAGGTAGGTGGTGACTTTATAACCGACCTTAATAATGCGCCACCGTCCCCTATTAATAAGGTTGCTTTTTATGGCATTGAGCAAGACAATAATGATTTATTTTGGCGACTGTTCTACTCCTTAGTAAAAACGAAAGTCAATGATTTTCCGACCTTTGGAGCGCAAAATGGCGAGCAACATTTTGTGGACAGCATCAATATGGTAAGAATGAGATACCAAGGACTTATGGAATTTGCACAATCTGAAATAGATTGGCTTGATGATAACCTTTGGTGGCTCTGCCCCGTCAGTATTTTAGATGCAGCAATCGCATGTGTAAATGCATTATCCGCTCAAAATGATCATGTAGAACGCAGAAATGCTTATCGTATAGCCATTGATTGGTACAACAACGTGAACAACCAATACAAAACGATTATTGGCGCGCGAATACGCCATGAAATAGTAGATACCTACTGTCGCTGCGAGATGCAAGTAACCTACCAAAATCCTTGCCCTGAAGATTGTGGCGAAATAAGCGTAGTGGATTATGTTACCTATACAGAAAAACCCTCCGATGGCGTTGTGCTTGCCGAAAGTGCCATGAACTTCCCGGGATTGGCTTCGCCAAATCATGCAAGGGTTCTTCAAGGCAGCAACCACCAGCAGATGCGGAATGACCAAAATACGAAAATTGCACTAAAGGCACTATTTAGTGGAAATGAAGGGTTACCATACTTTTTCATAGTTGAAGAACGATAGTATGTGCTTAATTTCTTATACCAACCAATTAATTATATGATTAAGATAACATTCTATAGTCTATTGTTTGTGTGTGTAATAGGCTGTTACAAAGACGCAATACCTACTCCCACACTACCTACAAAGAAGCTAACCTTTTTGGATTCCATACAAGTGTGGCAACAGATTATTCAACCTGATTCGTCTGAATGTTCTGTTGGGTTTGTTTTTAGTATCGGGGATAAAGCAATATTTGTCAGCCACTTTTACACAGACAGATCAACCTTAGTGCATGGGCGTAATGCCGACACAGGACAAAAGAGTTGGGGGCTGCCCTCCAACTCTATCATTCAAAGTGTATCCGATGCAGTATTAACAGATGCTCAAAAATTATTCGTTAATTCTTGGGGAAAAACTGCTATTATAGATCCTTATACCGGAAATATCGCTTGGGAGTATAATGTAAAAGAAACCCCCAATACAGGAGGCAATCCACGAATAGGGTATTTTAGAAATAAGCTATTTCAGGGGATATTTAGTGCAGAAGCTTTTCCCTCTGTGGGGCATCTTTTATGTACAGACGATGGTAGCCCGCAGTGGGACACTTTATTCACCGTTAGAAAGGTAGAAAATAATGATTTTAGCCCAATGGTTATCGAACCTGTAAATGGTACGCTATTACCAAACGGCGATACGGTGATAGTTTTTAGCATTGGGTCGTGGAACATAGCTCAAAATAGAGGAAAAGGCGATTTAATCGCCCTCAACCTTACGCGCGATACCCTGCAATGGCAAATAGACGATTTCGATATAAATTTGAGTACCCAAGCTTTGCCAATTGCAAATGGTAAGGTGTATGTCAACAGCACCAGAAAAGTGGCGTGTGTAGATGTGGCAACAGGAAACGTTATATGGGAGGCAAAAGATTTTTCTTTGGGTAAGTTAGGCTCAAACATGATAACTGTAGGTAATCGCCTGTATATCAACACTTTAGAGTGGGATGGGTTGTATTGCTTAGATGCTGGCACAGGTGCAAAACTTGGTAAGTCGAGTAACTACGGCAATGTAGATGCGCTGTCGCACTACAACGGGCGCATCTATTTTGTGTGTTCAGGTGATGGCAAATTGCATTGTGTAAACGCTACCACCATGCGCGAGGAGTGGGCGCACTTGCCTTCCAATAATCGTATAGATAGCCGCTCAAGTTTTGCATTTGCGGGCATAGCCATTGATACGGCAAGGGGTTATCTTTATACCTCAGACCACTTCTTCGCGCTGTGCTTCAAGCTGCCGGAGTAGGGTGTGTGTAGTTATTGGAAAAACCCTCCGATGGCGTTGTGCTTGCCGAAAGTGCCATGAACTTCCCGGGATTGGCTTCGCCAAATCATGCAAGGGTTCTTCAAGGCAGCAACCACCAGCAGATGCGGAATGACCAAAATACGAAAATTGCACTAAAGGCACTATTTAGTGGAAATGAAGGGTTACCATACTTTTTTAAAGTTGAAGAACGATAGTATGTGCTTAATTTCTTATACCAATCAATTAATTATATGATTAAGATAACATTCTATAGTCTATTGTTTGTGTGTATGATAGGCTGCTACAAAGACGCAATACCTACACCCACACTACCTACAGAGAAGCTAACCTTTTTGGATTCCATACAAGTATGGCAACAGATTATTCAACCTGATTCGTCATCTTGTGGCGGCGGGTTTGTTTTTAGCATCGGGGATAAAGCAATATTTGTTATTGATTTTTACACAGATATATCAACGTTGGTACATGGGCGTAATGCCGACACAGGACAAAAGAGTTGGGGGCTGCCCCCCAACTCTATCATTCAAAGTGTATCCCATGCAGTATTAACAGATGCTCAAAAATTATTCGTTAATTCTTGGGGGAAAACTGCTATTATAGATCCTTATACCGGAAATATCGCTTGGGAATATAACGTCAAAGAAAACCCCAATACAGGTGGCAACCCACGAATAGGTTATTTTAGAAATAAGCTATTTCAGGGGATATTTAGTGCTGAATCTTTTCCCTCTGTGGGGCATCTCTTATGTACAGACGATGGTAGCCCGCAGTGGGACACTTTATTCACCGTTAGAAAGATAGAAAATAATGATTTTAGTCCAATGTTTATCGAGCCTGTAAGCGGTATGATATTGCCGAATAGTGATACGGTGATAGTTTTTAGTATTGGTTCATGGAGTCTTGCTCAAAACAGAGGCAAGGGCGATTTAATCGCCCTCAACCTCACACGCGATACCCTGCAATGGCGGATAGATGATTTTGATGTGGATTTAAGCAGCGAAGTACTCCCCATAGTAAACGGCAAGGTATATGCCAACAGCAATGCAAAGGTGGCTTGTGTAGATGTGGCAACAGGAAACGTTGTATGGGAGGCGAAAGATTTTTCTTTGGGTAAGTTAGGCTCAAACATGATAGCTGTAGGTAATCGCCTGTATATCAACACTTCCGAGTGGGACGGGCTATATTGTTTAGATGCTAACACAGGCGCAAAGCTCGGTAAGTCGAGTAACTACGGTAATGTTGGTGAGTTGAAGCATTACAACGGGCGCATCTATTTTACCAGCGCGGGCGATGGCAAATTGCATTGCGTAAACGCTACCACCATGCGCGAGGAGTGGGCGCACTTGCCTTCCAATAATCGTATAGATAGTCGCTCAAGTTTTGCATTTGCGGGCATCGCCATAGATACGGTAAGGGGTTATCTTTATACTTCCGACCACTTCTTCGCGCTCTGCTTCAAGCTGCCGGAGTAGTGGCGTGTGTAGTTATTGGAAAAACCCTCCGATGGCGTTGTGCTTGCCGAAAGTGCCATGAACTTCCCGGGCTTGGCTTCGCCAAATCATGCAAGGGTTCTTCAAGGCAGCAACCACCAGCAGATGCGGAATGACCAAAATACGAAAATTGCTTTATTGCAGATTTTTGATAACATGAACGAGCTAACACCTGATTTTTTTATAGTGGAACCGCGCTAAATTTAACTAAGAGTAACTTGGGTAAGTTTATAAACTTATCCAAGCTACTTTCTAAAATACTAAATTATGAAAGTTATCATTTTATCAATTATACTTTTAACTATATTCGCCTGCACCCCACCAGAAATGCCTACACCAACCCCGCCTCCATGCGTAAATAATTGTGATACATTTCCACTTACCGAAGTCTGGCAAAAGCCTATAAAAAGCGATACAACAGAAAGCAATCTACAAGAGGCATTAGTAATAGAGAATAATATCCTCTTTAAAAAAATATTTGATGGAAACAGGGAAGTACTTCAACTTAAAGATGGAACAACGGGAGAAACTATTTGGAATTGGAAGGATGAAACTAATAGTATTGATGACGGTGGCTCTATTACCCAAACGCGATATTCAGATAATAACATACTAGCTGCCGCTCACAGACATATTTTTAATATAAATAGTGCTACGGGCATTACAAATTGGCACTCAACCGTACCTAATCCAGGGAGTGGAGGTGTTCAATTATCTGTTTTTAATAACTTAGCATTTCATTGCAGAAAAAACGGTTGGCCCGCTACTTCGGCAAGCGTAACATGTACAAACATAAACGCGCCAAGCTGGGATACTTTATTCACGATATATAAAAAAGGCACTTTTTATCCTGACCCTGGTGCGCCAAGTATCTATGTAAACGCAGTAGGAGATACAATACTTTTAAATGTAGCTATTTATTGGAATAGCACCACACAATATGCCAACTTGTATGCTTTTAATAAAACCAAAGATACAATGTTGTGGAGTTTGGACAGTATAGACTATGCTCTTTCGCCTAATCCGGCGCCCATAAAAAACGGAACGCTGTATATTGCAGGATGGACGAAAGTACTTAGTATTAACATAGAAACAGGGCAAATAAATTGGGAAAAAGAAAATTTTGCAAACGCATTATTAGATAATGGCTTGATATTAATCAATAACTCATTGTATATAAACACAAGTGGAAATGACGGCTTATATTGCTTAGATGCTAACACAGGCGCAAAGCTCGGTAAGTCGAGTAACTACGGTAATGTTGGTGAGTTGAAGCATTACAACGGGCGCATCTATTTTACCAGCGCGGGTGATGGCAAATTGCATTGTGTAAACGCTACCACCATGCGCGAGGAGTGGGCGCACTTGCCTTCCAATAATCGTATAGATAGCCGCTCAAGTTTTGCATTTGCGGGCATAGCCATTGATACGGCAAGGGGTTATCTTTATACCTCAGACCACTTCTTCGCGCTGTGCTTCAAGCTGCCGGAGTAGGGTGTGTGTAGTT
>JAGOHC010000146.1 GCA_017996375.1 Saprospiraceae bacterium
AGTCAATTCATTGCCGATAGCTGAAAAATAAGTTTCATTCCAATTCAATAAATTGCCTATACGCACACCTGTATATACATTTACACCATTGATGTAAATTTTTTCAATACCTGTTGCATTACGAGTATATACATAGTGTTGCAAGCCGGTTGTAATGGTTGCACTTGCTTCGGGTACACCACTGTTGCCGGTTGATGATGCCCGCAAGCGTTGAACTAATCTATTTCCATTTTGCCCCAACATCGCATTTGCTTTTGTAGGTGTACTTGAAATGGTAAAAATGCGTGCAGCTGTTTGTGTTAAATTGGATGGTTCTACCCACACCTCCATCGAAATTTCATTTGCATTACGAATGGCTTGCGAAACCTTACTGGCAGATGTACTTGATTTTACTATTGTGCTTGAATTAATTGTTAAACCACATCCACCTGGACTTGAAACTGCCGTTGGTTGCTCAATAGTTAGATTTAATGGTGTTTGGAAATTTGATTTATCTTCAACAATATTATTTGAAATATTTTTAAAATCGTACAGTGCAACCAAATCCGATTCTATTCTATTTGCAGAGCAAATTCTTTCACCTACTCTAACGACAAACGAACAAGCCGTAGCGTTGCCATTACAATCCATTGCAGTATAAGTAATAATATTATTACCAATAGGCAAAATTCCGCCATTTGGATGGTTAGCTGTAAGCGATTGTAAGCAACAATTATCGGTAGCAGTTGGTGCTACCCAAGTAACCGATGCGCCATTTGAACTCGTTGCTGAAACTTCCATATTTGCCGGACAATTCGCCAGCATGGGTGCTAAAGTGTCGCGTACATGAACAGTTGTAGAACATGAGAATGAATCATTCAAATAATTCGTCGCAGTCACAGTAACAACTTCCGATGTATTGTTTTGCGAACAATCGTATGTTAAAAATTCCTCGCCATTAAGGTCAAAAGATAATCCATTACAAAAGTTACTCAACACTATATCTTGAGGAATCACGTTGGCAGTGCCATCGCTACTTAAATACGCTGTATAAGTTCCGGCGCAAGTCAGCCCCGTTGGCGAAGGTGTTGTGCCGCCACTTTGCTGTATTGCATTGCCCGAAAACGTTGCGTTATTAATGTAAATACCTGCATTAGTAATTATACTTGTATTGTTAATCGTATTATCATTGATAAGCGTTGCACAAGTCAGGTTATTGAAGGTACCAGCATTATTTATTACACCATCATTTTGGTAAATGCCTCCTTCGTCATTATTAAAAATTGCACTTGATTGAATGGTATGCGTTCCTATTGCATTATTAGTAAAAGACGCAAAATTTGTTATCGTACCATTTTGGGTTATAGTACCCTGATTGATAAAATTGAGTTGATTGGTTAGTTCACCATCTAGTATAAGAATCAAGGTATTTGTAACAGCACCATCGTTTGTAAATTGAGAGCCTAAGCCAAACGTTGCAGTACCGCTATTATTAAAATTACCTGAAGCTGAAATTGCAAATGATCCACCTGCATTTTGTTGCAACGTACCGGATGAGTTTAACATACCTTGCGCTTGTATATTGCCCGAATTATTCAACGTACCGATATTGACAGTTGTGCCGCCGTTTTGCAGTGTCAGAGAGCCGTCATTATTAAAGGTATTATTGTTTGTTAATGTAGCTGCGCTGATAAATATACTTGTATTATTGATAATGCCGCTATTGGTAATGTTTGTTCCCGGAAAACTATTTACCGTACCCGTATTGTTCAACGTACCGTTAGTACTAACCGTCAGCGTACTGGAGTTGAATAATGAACCTGTATTGTTTATCAATCCATCCGCAGTAATAGTATTATAATTGTTGAGTTGGCTGTTGTTTTGCAACTCGCCATTTGTATTTACGATGATTGTCCCTGCATTTTCAAAATTAAAACTGCTCACCCATATACTGTCTATCACTATAGTTTGTGAATTAGTGAATGCTGCTGTAGTTTCTACTCTGCCCGTAACGTTTATTGTGCCAGAGTTGCCTAATGACCCACCAGAATGTGTGAGCAAGCCCGAATTATTGAGTATGGCACCTAATTGATTAGTGAATGACCCACCAGAATTATTTATTGTACCATTATTATTCAATAGCACATTATTGCTAAAGTTGCCAGAATTGGTAAATGTACCATTGTTGGTAAGCGTATTGAGAGAAGAGAAATTACCTTCGTTTGTTAAAATACCATTGTTTGTAATGATGCCGTTTGAGAAAAAATTTCCTGTAATTTGATTGGTAAAGCTACTACTGGCATCAATATTTAGTGCGACATAACTATTAAAAACACCCTGATTTGTGATACTCGTACCGCTAATATTTATTGTGCCTGAATTTTGTATATTTCCGCTTAAACCTATCGTAACTGCTTGATTTATATTGATTGTACCATAACTTTCAATTAAGAAATCAACCATTAGTGGTGCATTTATGGTTACTTCACTCCCTCCGGGTAGGAGGGCATTGTTGCCGCTTGCGGGTAAATTATTAGTCCAATTGGAAGGATTTTCCCAGTCGCTATTTATTCCGATATAGACTGTTTGTCCGCTTAACTCCTGAAAACCACATAAAAGCAGCATTAATAATACAATACTGCAATGTTGCAAAAACTTTAACATACCTAATGTGAATTTTTATTTTTTCAATTTATGTTCTAAATTCTGATGGAATATCAAATATAGACGATTCACAATTGGCAGAAAAAACTTATTTAATGTGACAGGAATGAAAACGGCAAGCTGTAGTGCAGCTTGCCGTTTTCATTTATACAAAATTTTGAAGTGGTTTATTTTGCACCCAACTTCGCTAAATATTTATCAATATCGCGTCCCTCTGATGACACAGGGTATTTATCCTTAATTTCTTGATAAACTGCTAAGGCTGCTTTAGGATTATTGCGACTTTCGTAGAACTGACCCAACTTTTTTAAGTTCATCGGCGTAAGCAAATCGTCATCGCCTTGTGTAGCTTTTTTATAATTGCTTTCTGCTTGATCCATTTTATTTAATTCTGCATAGGCATCGCCTAATGCGCTATATTTAGTATAAGTCAAAACGTCGCCAGATGCTTTGTATGCTTCTAAATATTTTACAGCTTCATTAAATTTTCCAGTTTGCAGGTAACAAAGTCCGGCGTAGTAGTTTGCCAAGTTGCCGGCATCTGTGCCTCCGTATTTATTAATGATACCTAAAAAGCCACTATACCCTCCGCCCGGATTGTTCAAGGCTAAGTCGAAGGAATCTTTTTCAAATTGAATTTGTGCTTGATACATTTGTGCTACAGCTTCTTGCTGTTTGGGAGCTTTGTATAAATTATTATATGCCCAATAGCCGCCAATTAGGAGTATCAATCCGCCGATTGTTGCAAGAATGATATTTTTATTTTTAGTAAAAAAGTCAGTTGCATTATCGCGCACTTCTACAATATCTATCAATGTTTCATCAACAGCATTGCCCTGTTTTACAACATTTTTGGTTGAAGCTACTTTTCTCTTTGCCATTTTATTGAAATAATATTAAGATTATGAATTTTACTTTGTAAAAATAAATTTTGCCCAAAACGGCGCGCAAAAATACAATAAATTATGAAATCAAACACATTAAATCCTGAATCACAGTATATTTTATTATAGCTTGCCGAAACGTATTACCCAATTAAAGTCGTATTTGTTTCAATTTTCATAACATTTTTTGTATGAACAGTATCTAAATGCAAGAAAAATAAACTTAACGTAAAATTAACCTTACAACTTGTACCTTTACGAAAGGTATCCGCACTACGAAATTTTAATAAAAATTTATGGAAAACCAGCATCTAAAAATACTATTGGTGGATGACGAGCCTGATATCATTGAGTTTTTGTCTTTCAATTTGCGAAAGGAAGGCTTTAGCGTTTATACTGCCACCAACGGTGCTGAGGCACTTCAAGTTGCACAACAGATTATACCAAATTTAATCGTGTTGGATATTATGATGCCAGAACCAGATGGGTTTGCAGTAGCTCGCCTTTTGCGTGCTAAGACTGAATTTAATGATACGATAATTTGCTTTCTGACTGCCCGCAGTGAAGACCGCTCACAAATTACTGCATTGGATATTGGTGGCGATGATTACATTACCAAACCCATTCGTATCAAAGTTTTTATTAGTCGCATCTACGCACTTTTGAGGAGGCTTCAGCCGGATGATGGTATAAACAATAAAGTGATAGTACTGGGTGATTTAACGTTGGACACCGAAAAAATTTTAGCCTTCAAAAATGAAGTTGCGATTGAGTTGGCACGCAAAGAATTTGAAATACTGCAACTGTTGGCTTCACGCCCGGGAAAGGTATTTACACGAGAAGAAATTTACAAAAAAATTTGGGGAAGCAATGTGATTGTCGGCAACCGCACCATTGATGTGCACATCCGAAAATTAAGAGAAAAAGTTGGCGAGGATGTAATTAAAACTGCCAAAGGAATCGGGTATAAATTGGACACTTAATTACCGCCACATGAAAAATTATTCATCACGTGAAATGGCCGTTTATATTGCAGCCATTACATTTTTAGTAACTTTTTTCTGCACACTTTTCCTTATTTTAATTTTTAATATCAACGTAAATTGGGTGTGGTTTATTCTTTTTCATTTCGTACTTCTACTTATATGTTTGTTTGTATCTTATTTCTACATTGAGTATTTTATTTATCGCCGTGTCAAGTTAATTTACAAAATCATCAACCGCACCAAGCTCAACTCAATTGAGAAAAACAACCCACAAAACGATAGCATCAGCTTAGAGCAAGCTGCAATGGATGTTGAGGATTGGAGCAAAAATAGGGATAACGAAATTGAATCGCTCCGCGTGTTAGCTAATTATCGGCGCAATTATTTAGGCAACATTTCACACGAGTTAAAAACACCACTTTTTAATATTCAAGGCTTCGTAGAAACGCTGCTCGACGGCGCTTACCTCGATGCCACTACCAACTTACACTACCTGAAACGCACGGCTTCAAATATTGAACGTTTGGTGACTATTATCGACGATTTGGAGTCCATACAATATTACGAAGCCACCGATTTGATATTAGAAAAACAACCCTTTAACATCGTTTCACTTATTGAAGAATGTATAGAGGTTGCCGAACCTTCGGCGAATCAGAAACGCATTAAAATTTTGTTTAAAGACGATGCCAAACAACCGTACATAACTTTTGCCGACCGCGAAGCGATTCGACAAGTGTTGAACAATTTGCTCATTAACTCTATAAAATATGGCAAAGAAAACGGCAAAACAAAAGTAGGAATCTACGATTTGGGAGATTCAATTTTGGTAGAAATTACCGATAATGGCATCGGCATAGAAGCTAAACATTTACCTCACTTGTTCGATAGGTTTTATCGTGTTGATAAAAGTCGTTCACGCGATCAGGGAGGTTCTGGTCTGGGGTTATCAATCGTAAAACATATCGTTGAAGCCCATCGACAGACGGTTAATGTTCGCAGCACACCAAATGTCGGCACAACCTTTGGATTTACTCTTCCTAAGTATGGGAATCGGGATTAGTTTTTTGAGAATCCTGTTATGTTATAAAGTAAATATTTTTTATAAAAGCAAAACTACTTAGCTTATAAAAGCGTTTTCAACTAAAACAATCAAAATAAACCTGTCACAAATACAAGAAAAGTTATTTAGTATCTATGTTAATAAATTGATTACTTTTGTATAATTAATTGACGACTTTTAACACGAATAACTTACATGCAGATAAGAAACTTACAATCAAAACCCGATTCGGTTTTACTACCAGAATCCACCTATATCGAAAACTTACGCTTTTGGCTGCTTTGGCTCTCTACAGCCTACTGGGGTACACTTCTGCTCAGTGTTTAGCTTTTTTGTACAACCATAATTCAATAAACATTTACCCTCATTGCAAACATTTTGTGAAATTATCGCTCTCTTTCTTCTGAAATCTTCACATACTCCGTACCTTCGCAGTGCCGTTTTGGCATTTACCTAAATTTATTTTGTTGTATGTCAAATTTCAGACAAGAAAAAGATAGTATGGGATATATTGATGTACCCGCTGATAAATATTGGGCAGCACAAACCCAACGCTCACTCCAAAATTTCAAAATCGGCAACCAACGAATGCCTATCGAAGTAGTTCACGCTTTCGCCACATTAAAAAAAGCA